>NZ_JBFAZA010000030.1:49704-132700 GCF_040681595.1 Amycolatopsis sp. NPDC051716
CCCAGCCCGGTGGGGTCCCTCCGCGCGGGGCCCCCGCCGTTCCTTTCAGATTAATCTTTCGCGCTGTTCGCTCCAACCAACCCACCCCCCCCCCCCCACCTTCGGGCCCCCACGGAGGCGCCCCGGGTTCCCCACCTTGACCCACCCACTGGCCCCACGGAGCCCCACTTGGGAAGGGTGAGGGTTCTTTCGCGGCCGTTATGCGGACGTTCGGGGGACAGCTGAGGTTGCTCCGGCCCCCGGTGCGGGGGATCTTGGCCACCGTGCCCCACCACGCCCCCCACCTGGCCCCACCCGGCTGACCTGCGCAAACGGAACACACGACGGAGTGGTCTGCCCGTTTGTCGCGTTGACTGTGGTGAAAAGTGGGGTACGGTGGTGGCCAGTGGGGCGGAAGGGAAGCCCCGTGGCCGTTCGGGGTGGTCCGCCACCTCGGTGCGGTAGGGAGGTGGAGGCCGTGTTCCTCGGCACCCACACCCCGAAACTGGACGACAAAGGGCGGCTCGCGCTGCCCGCGAAGTTCCGTGACGCCTTGGCGGGTGGGCTGATGCTTACCAAGGGGCAGGACCACTGCCTCTTCGTCTTCCCCCGCGCCGAGTTCGAGCAGATGGCACGCAAGGTCGCCGAGGCCCCGTTCACGAACGAGGCGGTTCGGGCCTACCAGCGCTACCTGTTCGCCGGCACGGACGAGCAACGTCCGGACGGCCAGGGGCGCATCACCATCGCGCCCGAGCTCCGCCGCTACGCGGGGCTCAGCAAGGAGTGCGTGGTGATCGGGGCGATCACCAGGCTGGAGATCTGGGACGCCCAAGCGTGGCAGGGCTACCTGGAGGAGCACGAAGACAGCTACGCGAAGGCTCGAGAGGAAGTACTGCCGGGCGTCTTCTAGGCGTGCGGTCGCGGTGCACCTTCGTCGTCGGGGGACGAGAGGTTCGCCGCCGCCCGCGCGATGAGGGGAAGCCCACCCGGATGCCGTGAGGCCTCTGTCCGCTCAATGGCCCTGGTGCACCTTCCCCGGTACCAGGTCAGCAGCGGGCGGACAGGGACCTGACGGCATCCGCCATATTTCCCCCGGGCCGCCCAGGCGAGAAAGGGGGAGGGAACACCATGACGGCACCCGAGCACGTCCCGGTACTGCTGAGCCGCATCGTCGAGCTGTTCACTCCCGTGTTCACCGACCGCGACGGCGTCCTCGTGGACGCGACGGTCGGCCTCGGCGGGCATTCCGACGCCCTCCTGGAGGCCTTCCCGCGGCTGCGGCTCGTCGCGCTGGACCGCGACCCCGCCGCGCTCGAAAAGTCCGCGGAACGCCTGGCCCGCCACGGCGGCCGCGTCGATTTCGTCCACACGGTCTACGACGGGCTCCCGGAGACCCTGGACAGCGTGGGTCTCGCCAAGGCCGACGGCATCCTGTTCGACCTCGGCGTCTCCTCGATGCAGCTGGACCGCGCCGAGCGCGGGTTCGCCTACTCCAAGGACTCGCCGCTGGACATGCGGATGGACCCGACCACCGGGTTCACCGCCGCCGACGTGCTCAACACCTACGCGCCCGGCGAGCTGATCCGCATCCTGCGGGACTACGGCGAGGAACGCTTCGCGCAGCGGATCGTCAAAGCCGTCGTGGCCGCGCGGGAGAAGGAGCCGTTCACCACCAGCGGACGCCTGGTCGAACTGCTCTACGACGCCGTCCCGGCCGCCACCCGCCGCACCGGCGGGCACCCGGCCAAGCGCACCTTCCAGGCGCTGCGGATCGAGGTCAACGGCGAACTGGAGGTGCTCCGCCGCGCCATGCCGGCGGCGCTGGGCGCCCTGAAGGTGGGCGGCCGGATCGTCGTCGAGTCGTACCAGTCCCTGGAAGACCGGCTGGTCAAGCAGGCACTGGCCGAGCTCGCGAAGTCCCGCACCCCGGAAGGACTCCCGGTGGAGCTGCCGGGACACGGACCGGAGTTGAAGCTCCTGACGCGCGGCGCCGAAAAGGCCGGCGAAGAGGAGATCGAACGGAACCCGCGCGCCGCCTCGGTGCGGCTGCGGGCCGCAGAGAGGATCGGAGAGCCGCGATGACCGCTCCCGCGAAGTCCCGCCGCCGGGCCGCGCCGGCGCGAGACCGCAGCGAGGCCGCCCGCACCTCGACGACCACCGTCGAGCCGGATCCGCACGCGCCGCCGCCGGTCAAGGCCGCGCCCCGGCGCGGGTCGCGCGGCCGCACGTCCGCGGCCGAGCGCGCCTACGCGCGCCGCGCCCAGCGCGCCGACCTGCTGAAGGAGCGCGAGGCGCGCCCGGAACCGAAGGTCCGGCCCGCCGAGCCGCCGGTGAAGCCGAAGCTCGAGCTGAAGCTGCTGCTCCCGAAGTCGCGCGCGTCGTTCGTGCTGATGATGATGGCGCTGCTGGCCGCCGGGGTGGCGACCACGCTGTGGCTGACCACGCAGGCGATCGCCGACTCCTACCGGCTCGAGCAGCTGCGCACCACCAACGCGAACCTGGCCGAACAGAAGGAACAGCTGCAGCGCGACGTCGCCAAGGCCGAGTCGCCCGCTTCGCTGGCCCCCGCGGCCCAGCAGCTGGGCATGGTGCCCGGCGGTGACCCGGCGCGGATCGTCGTCGGCCCGGACGGGAAGACCTCGCTCGTCGGCGATCCCAAGAAGGCCAAGGCGGACACCCCGGTGGTGCCGGCCGCACCGCCCGCGGCGCCCGCCGCCGGCACGCAGTCGCAGCAGGGCGCGCCGATCGAGGGTGACCAGCCCGCCGTGCCCGAGGAGCAGCCGCCCGCCCAGCCGGGAGGCGGCCAGTGATGGCTTCGGGCCGCAGCCAGGCCCGCGCGCGCGCCGCGGGCAGCGCGCGGCGGACGTACGCCGCCGGGACCCGCAGCGCGGCCGCGCGGCGGGGCAACGGCGGCCACCGCAGCCGGTTCTCCGCCGTGCGGCTGCTGCTGGTCGCCGTGCTGCTCGTCGCCGGCGTGAAACTGGTGCAGGTGCAGTGGTTCGACGCCGCGGCGCTCTCGGCCGCGGCCGAGCGGCAGCGTGCCCAGACCATCGACATCCCCGCGCAGCGCGGGTCCATTGTGGACCGCAACGGCGCGAAGCTGGCGTTCAGCGTCGAGGTGCGCACGCTCTCGGTGAACCTCAAGGCGCTGCACAAGAGCATGGACGACTTCGCCACGAAGAACCCCGGCACCAAGAAGACGTTCGATGCCGAGACCGCCGCGGCCGCGAAGTACATCGCGGCCAAGGTGCCGAACCAGCTGAGCGAGCAGCAGCTGCTCGACCTGTTCCACAAGCAGGCGTCCTTCACCTACCTGGTGAACAACGTCGAGCCGTCCGTCGCCGCCGACATCGTCAAGCACTTCGCCTGGATCGGCGTCGAGAAGCGCGCGCTGCGGGAGTACCCGGGCGGCGGCCTGGCGGCCAACATCGTCGGTGCCGCGAACTGGCGCTCCGAAGACCAGGACGTGTCGAAGCACAACCTCCACGGCCTCGTCGGGCTCGAGCTGCTGCGCGACAACGACCTGGCGGGTATGCCGGGCCGGATGATGGTCAACACCAAGAACGGCAGCGACAACGTCGTCATCCCGGGCACCGAGCGCGACCTGCAGGCCGCCGTCCCCGGCTCCGACCTCGAGCTGACCATCGACTCCGACCTGCAGTACGAGGTGCAGCGGCAGCTGGCGGACTACGTCCAGCAGTCGCACGCCAAGGGCGGGCAGGCCGTCGTCATGGACGCCAAGACCGGCGAGGTCTACGCGCTGGCCAACGACAAGACGTTCGACCCCAACGACCAGAGCACCTGGAAGACCGACGACCTGGCCAATCCCGCGGTCACCACGCCGTTCGAACCCGGGTCGGTCAACAAGCTCGTCACCGCCACCGGGGCGATCGAATACGGCGTCGCGACCCCGGAGTCCACGGTCGAGGTCCCCGGTGCGCTGCAGGTGGCCGACAAGACGGTGCACGACGCCTGGACCCACGGCACCCAGACGTTCACCACCACCGGGATCTTCGCCAAGTCCTCCAACATCGGCACGCTGCTGCTGGCGCAGAAGATCGGCGAGGAGCGGTACGCCAACCTGCTCAAGTCGTTCGGCCTCGGCCAGCGCACCGGCGTCGGCCTGCCCGGCGAGAGCGCGGGTTCGGTGCCCGCGCGCAGCCAGTGGTCGGCGACCACCTTCGGCAACCTGCCGATCGGGCAGGGCCTGTCGATGACCATCCTGCAGATGGCCGGGATGTACCAGGCGATCGCCAACGACGGCGTGCGCGTCGAACCCCGCATCGTCAAGGCGAAGGTGAACCCGGACGGCACGACCGTGCCCGAGCCGGCCCCGAAGTCGGTCCGGGTGGTCAGCCCGCAGACCGCCAAGACGGTGCGCGACATGATGCGTGCGGTCGCCCAGAACGGCAAGGGCGTCCAGAAGGGCACCGCGCCGACGGCGGCGGTCGAGGGCTACCAGATCTCCGGCAAAACCGGCACCGGTCAGCAGGTCGACCCGCGGACGAGGGCCTACAGCGACCACCTGTACAACATCACCTTCGCCGGCATCCTGCCCGCCGACCACCCGCGGTTCGTCGTCGGGATCCGGCTGGACGCGCCGGACACGACGCTGCCGGTCGGGCACTCCGCCGCGCCGCTGTTCCACACGATCGCGTCGTACGTGACGCAGCGGTACCAGATCCCGTTGTCCGACGGTCCCTCGCCGGAGGTTCCGCTCATCATCGCGCCGTAGACCAGGCACTGTCCGTTAAAGCCCCCTCACGCGGCACCGCGCGAGGGGGCTTCGGCGCGCGAGCGTCCACATCGGCCGGCGCCGGGGAAACCCTTGCGGCGCAACAGGGTCCGTGACGCCATTTAGCACATGTGCCCGGCCCGCACGCAATCGCCGTACCGCGTGCGGGTGCCCGAACCGCCCGCCGGTAGCCTCTTGGCCGTGTCCGTGTCCTCGTCCAGTTCCCAGGTGCCGGAAAGCCCGGTGAAAGCGGTCCCCGCGCCGCCCCGCCCCGCGCGCATCGACCCGGTCCCGCTGGCGACGCTGCTCGCCAGGGCGGACGCCCGCCTGATCGCCGGCTCGCCCGACGCGGCCGAGCTCACCGTCACCGGCACCACGCTGCGTGCGCAGCACGTGCTGCCCGGTGACCTCTTCGCCGCCCTCCCGGGCGCCCGCGCCCACGGCGCCGACTTCAGCGACCAGGCCGTCGCGGCCGGGGCCGTCGCCGTGCTCACCGACGCCGCGGGCGCCGAGCGGCCCGCCCTGCGGGACGCCGGCGTCCCGATCCTGGTCCACGCCGATCCGCGGGCCGCCCTCGGCGAGATCGCCGCCTGGATCTACGGCGAGCCCTCCCTGAAGCTGTCCGTACTCGGCGTCACCGGCACCTCCGGCAAGACGACGACGTCCTACCTGGTCGACGCGGGCCTGCAGGCCGCCGGCCTGACCACCGGCCTGATCGGCACGGTGGAGACCCGGATCGCGGGCGAGCGGCTGGTCAGCGGCTTCACCACGCCGGAGGCGCCCGACCTGCAGGCGCTGCTCGCGGTGATGCTCGAGCGCGGCGTCACGCACGTGCCGATGGAGGTCTCCAGCCACGCGCTCGCGCTGGGCCGGGTCAACGGCACCCGGTTCGCGGTCGGCGCGTTCACCAACCTCTCCCAGGACCACCTGGATTTCCACAAGGACATGCAGGAGTACTTCGCCGCGAAGTCGCTGCTGTTCGACGGCCGCTCGACGCACGAGGTGGTCGTGGCCGACAGCGCGTGGGGGCAGGCCCTGCTCACGCCGCAGACGATCACCGTGACCACCGATCCGGGCACCGACGCCGTGTGGAAGGCCACCGACCTGGAGGCCACCCCGCGGGGCGAGCAGACGTTCACCCTGCACGGCCCGGACGGCTTGCGCGCGGCCGCCCGGATCCCGCTGCCCGGCGAGTTCAACGTCGCCAACGCCGTGCTCGCGGCCGCGATCCTGAGCACCGCCGGGGTGTCGCTGGAGCACATCGTCACCGGGCTCGCCCAGGTGCAGGTCCCCGGCCGGATGGAGCGTGTCTACGTCGGCCAGGAGTTCACCGCCGTCGTCGACTACGCCCACAAGCCGGCCGCGGTCGCCCAGGGGCTGGACGCGCTGCGGGCGCGCACCGAGGGCCGGATCATCACCGTGCTCGGCTGCGGCGGCGACCGGGACACCGCCAAGCGCCCGATGATGGGCGAGGCCGCGGCCCGCCGCAGCGAAGTCCTGATCGTCACCGACGACAACCCGCGCTCCGAGGACCCGGCGGCGATCCGGGCCGCCATGCTCGCCGGCGCCCGCGCGGTCGGGCCCGCCGAGGGTGGCGAGATCATCGAGATCGGCGACCGCCGCGAGGCCATCGCGCACGCCGTCTCGCTCGCCGAGCCGGGCGACATCGTCTTCCTCGCCGGCAAGGGGCACGAGTCCGGCCAGGAGGCCGGCGGCGTCGTGCACCCGTTCTCCGACCGCGACGAGCTGGCCGCGGCCATCCGCAACAAACTCGAGGTGAGTGTGTGATCGTGCTCAGCCTGGCCGAGATCGCCGGCGTCGTCGGCGGCCGGCTGCACCGCGCCGACCCGGGCGCGCAGGTGACCGGCACCGTGGAGTTCGACACCCGGGAGCTCACGCCCGGCGGCCTGTTCGTCGCGCTGCCGGGGGAGAAGGTCGACGGCCACGACTTCGCCGCGCGGGCCGTCGAGGCCGGCGCCGTGGCCGTGCTGGCCGCCCGCGAGGTCGACGCGCCCGCGATCGTCGTCCCGCCGCTCGCCGCGGGCGAGGCCCACGAGCGGTCGGTCGCGCTGACCGGCGACAAGGACGGCTCCGGCGCCGCGGTGCTGGCCGCGCTGGCCAAGCTCGCCCGGTACGTCGTGCAGCGCCTGGCCGAGGGCGGGCTGACCGTCGTCGGCGTCACCGGCTCCTCCGGCAAGACCTCGACCAAGGACGTCATCGCGCAGCTGCTCGAGCCGCTCGGCCCGACGATCGCGCCGCCCGGGTCGTTCAACAACGAGCTCGGCCACCCCTGGACGGCGCTGCGGGCGGACGCCGGGACGAAGCACCTCGTGCTGGAGCTGTCGGCGCGGGGCCCGGGCCACATCGCCCACCTCGCGGAGATCGCCCCGCCGAAGATCGGCGTCGTGCTCAACGTCGGCAGCGCGCACGTCGGCGAGTTCGGCTCGCGCGAAGGCATAGCGAAGACCAAGGGCGAGCTCGTCGAGGCCCTGCCCGAAGACGGCGTCGCGGTGCTCAACCTCGACGATCCGCTGGTCGCGGCCATGGCGAGCCGCACGAAGGCCCGGGTGGTGTTCGTCGGCGAGAGCCCCTCGGCGCAGATCCGCGCGGAGAACATCACCCTCGACGACGAGGCCCGCGCCTCCTTCCGGCTGATCACCCCGGCCGGCGAGGCCGGCGTCCGGCTGCCGCTGCACGGCGAGCACCACGTCGGCAACGCGCTGTCGGCCGCGGCGGTCGCGCTGGAGCTGGGTGCGACGCCGGACGAGATCGCCGCGAGGCTCTCGGCCCTCGAACGGCGCTCCGCGCGCCGCATGGAGGTCGTCACCCGGGCCGACGGCGTCACGATCCTCAACGACTCGTTCAACGCCAACCCCGAGTCGATGCGGGCCGGCCTGAAGGCCCTCGCGGCGATGACCCGGGAAACCGGCCGCCGCTCCTGGGCCGTGCTCGGCGTGATGGGCGAGCTCGGCGCGGACTCGGTCACCGCCCACGACGAGATCGGCCGGCTCGTCGTCCGGCTCAACATCGCCAAGCTCGTCGTCATCGGGCCCGAGGCGGCGGCCATGCACCAGGGCGCGCACCAGGAAGGCTCCTGGGGCGAGGAATCCACTTTGGTACCCGACGTCGAGGCCGCCGCCGCCCTGCTGCATGATCAGCTCCGCCCCGGGGACGTGGTGCTGGTCAAGGCCTCCAAGGCCGCCGGCCTCTGGCGGGTCGCCGAGGCCCTGCTCGAACCCCGGGAAACCGACAACTCCGAGAATCGCTCGAACGGTGGTGACGCGTGATCAGCATCCTGATCGCGGCCGCGGCGGGCCTGCTGGTCTCCATCATGCTGACGCCCTACCTGATCCGGGTCTTCTCCCGGCAGGGCTTCGGCCAGGAGATCCGCGAGGAAGGCCCCCAGGGACACAAGTCCAAGCGCGGTACCCCGACCATGGGCGGTGTCGCGATCATCATCGCGATGGTCGTCGGGTACTTCGCCGCGCACCTGATCAACTGGATGTTCAACTCCCGCAGCGGCGCGCCGACGGCCTCCGGGCTGCTCGTGCTGATGCTCGCGGTGGGCCTGGGGATCGTCGGGTTCCTCGACGACTTCATCAAGATCCGGAAGCAGCGCAACCTCGGGCTGAACAAGACCGCGAAGCTGGTCGGGCAGCTGGTCGTCACCATCGCGTTCGCGGTGCTGGCGCTGAACTTCCCGAACCAGCACGGCATCACGCCGGCGTCGGAGAGCCTCTCCTACGTCCGTGACCTCGCGCTGATCACCTTCCCCTCGGTGATCTTCGTGATCTTCTGCTACGTCGTGATCTCCGGCTGGTCGAACGCGGTCAACTTCACCGACGGCCTCGACGGCCTGGCCGGTGGCGCGGCGGCGATGGTGCTGGCCACCTACGTCGTGATCTCGTTCTGGCAGGAGCGGCTGTCCTGCGCCAACGCGCCGGCCGCCGCCTGCTACGACGTCCGTGACCCGCTGGACCTGGCCGTGGTCGCCGCCGCGGCGACCGGCGCCTGCGTGGGCTTCCTCTGGTGGAACGCGGCCCCGGCGAAGATCTTCATGGGCGACACCGGTTCGCTGGCCCTCGGCGGCCTGGTCGCCGGCCTGTCCATGACGACCCGCACCGAGCTGCTCGCCATCGTCATCGGCGGCCTGTTCATGGTCGAGATGATCTCGGTGGTCGCGCAGATCGCGGTGTTCCGGACGACCCGGCGAAGGTTGTTCCGGATGGCGCCGTTCCACCACCACTTCGAGCTCGCCGGCTGGGCCGAAACCACGGTGATCATCCGGTTCTGGCTGCTCTCGGCGATCTGCTGCATGTTCGGGCTCGGCCTGTTCTACAGCGAGCAGCTGGGCCTCGGAGGCTGACCATGGACGTCGCTGGTCGTCACGTTCTCGTCGCCGGGGCCGGGGTCACCGGCAAGTCGGTGGTCCCGGTGCTGGTCGAGCTGGGTGCGCGCGTCACCGTCACCGACGGCAACGCCGAGCGCCTGGCCGAGCTCGAGGGCCTCGGCGCCGAGCTGGTGCCGGGCCTGGCCGAGCCGCCCGCCGACGTCGTCCTGGTCGTCACCAGCCCCGGCTGGCGGCCGACGTCGCCGCTGCTCGTGGCCGCGGCCGAGGCGGGGGTCGAGATCATCGGCGACGTCGAGCTGGCCTGGCGCGTCGGGCAGCTGCGCGAGCACCCGCCGTCGTGGCTGGTGATCACCGGCACCAACGGCAAGACGACCACCGCCGGCATGCTCGAATCGATCCTCAAGGCCGCCGGCGGCAACGCCGTGGCCTGCGGGAACATCGGCTACGCGGCGCTCGACGCGGTCCGCGCGGGGTACGACGTGCTGGCCGTGGAGCTGTCGAGCTTCCAGCTGCACTGGTCCTCGACGCTGGCGCCGGACGCCGCCGTGGTGCTGAACCTGGCCGAGGACCACATCGACTGGCACGGCTCGATGGACGAGTACGCGGCCGCGAAGGGGCGCGTGTACACCCGTGCCAAGGTCGCCGTGCACAACGCCGACGACGACTGGTCCACCCGGATCGCCGCCGAGCACGCTCCGGAGAGCGCCCGCCGCGTCGGCTTCCAGCTCGACACCCCGCGCGCCGGTGAGCTGGGCGTGGTCGAGGACCTGCTGGTCGACCGCGCCTTCGTCGCCGACCCGGTGAACAGCGCCGAGGAACTCGCCACGCTCTCCGACGTGCGCCCGGCCGGCCCGCACAACGTCGCGAACGCCCTCGCCGCGGCCGCGCTCGCCCGCGCGCACGGCGTCTCGGCCGACGCCGTGGTGAAGGGCCTGCGCGAGTACCAGCCGGCCCCGCACCGGGCCGCCGAGGTCGCCGAGGTGGCCGGGGTGCGGTACGTCAACGACTCGAAGGCGACCAACCCGCACGCGGCCGCCGGGTCCCTGCGGGCCCACGCGAGCATCGTGTGGATCGCCGGGGGCCAGCTCAAGGGCGCGTCGGTCGACGAGCTGGTGAGCAGCATCGCAGGCCGGCTCCGCGGAGTTGTGCTACTCGGCGTCGATTCACCCGTGATCGCCGCCGCGGTTGCGCGACACGCGCCGGATGTCCCGGTGAACAGCCTCCGTCCGGGTGACGATGAACCCATGACTGCGGCGGTGAGTGCGGCCAGCGCGATGGCCCGACCCGGTGACGTGGTGCTGCTGGCACCCGCCGCGGCGTCGTTGGACATGTTCTCGAGCTACGGCGAGCGCGGCGACGCGTTCGCCGCGGCCGTGCGTGTCCTCCGCGACGACGCAGCGGGGGAGCCGAGTGACGACAGCTGAAAAGAAGCCGGAAACGCCGCCGAAGCGGCCGCGCCGCGAGCGCAAGGAGAGCGGCTTCGTCGCCTTCCGGACCGCGCTGACCGCGTGGCTCTCGCGGCCGCTGGCGTCGTTCCACCTCGTGCTCGCCCTCACCGGGGTGCTCACCGTCATCGGCATCGTCATGGTGCTCTCGGCGTCGTCGGTCACCTCCTACAACCCGAAGACCGGCAGCGGGGTGTACTCGCTGTTCGTCAAGCACCTGGTGTTCGTCGCCCTCGGCTCGGTCGTCTTCTGGCTGGGCTTGCGGGTCAAGCTGGAGCGGATCCGGCGGATGTCGGCCACCGCGACGGTGATCTGCCTCGCCCTGCTGGTGCTGGTGCTCACCCCGCTCGGCTCGGAGGTCAACGGCTCGCAGGGCTGGTTCAAGCTCGGCGAGTTCACCTTCCAGCCGGTCGAAGCCGCGAAGGTCGCGCTCGCCTTCTGGGGCGCCCACATCCTGGTCATCAAGTACAACGTGATCCACCAGTGGCGGCACCTGCTGGTGCCGGTGGTGCCGATCGCGCTGCTGATGTTCGCCTTGGTCATGCTGCAGCCCGACCTCGGCGGCACGGTCACCCTGGCCGTGGTGCTGCTGGCGCTGCTCTGGTTCGCCGGCGCCCCGAAACGGCTGTTCGGCGTCATTCTCGCCGGCGGCCTGGCCGGGGTGCTCGTGCTGGCCGTCATCGCGCCCTACCGGCTCGCCCGGGTCATGTCGTTCCTCTCGCCGGACGCCGACGTCAGCGCCGAGGGCTTCCAGGCCAACCAGGCCAAGCTCGCCCTGGCCGACGGCGGCTTCCTCGGCAAGGGCCTCGGCCAGGGCGCATCCAACTGGGGTTATCTGCCCAACGCGCAGAACGACTTCATCTTCGCGGTGATCGGCGAGGAGCTCGGGCTGATCGGCTGCGTCGTCGTGCTCGTCCTCTTCGGCGGGGTCGCCGTCGTGGGCCTGCGGATCGCCACCCGCAACATCGACCCGTGGATCCGGATCGTCTCCGGCACGCTGACGGTGTTCCTCGTGGCGCAGGCCGGCATCAACATCGGCTACGTCGTCGGCCTGCTGCCCGTCACCGGCGTCACGCTGCCGCTGATCTCCTACGGTGGCACCTCGCTGGTGATCACCATGCTCATCATGGGCGTGCTCGCGAACGCCGCCCGGCACGAACCGGAGGCGGTGGCCGCGCTGCGCACACAGGGGCCGGGTAAATTCGGGCGTCTGCTGCGGCTGCCCGCGCCCGACCCGTACCGTCCGCCCGCCACGCGCAAGGCGGCGGGGCGGAGTGGGGCGAAGGCGGCCAGGCCGGCGCCCCGTGCGGCCCGGCCCGCCCCGGCTCAGGAACGACGCAGGTCGGTCCGCGAACCGGTGCGCCGCAGCGCGGCACGGACGAGCGCGGCCCGCACGAGCACGTCTCGCGGCGGGGCCGCGCGGACAACAGCGAGCCGTGGTACCCGGAGTACCGCGAACCGGAGAGGTCATAGGTGAGTAAGCCCGTCAAGGGAACCGAGCGAGCCGCCGCGGGCAAGGGGCCCGTGGTCGTGGTCGCCGGAGGTGGCACCGCAGGACACATCGAACCCGCCCTCGCCCTGGCCGACGCCGTCATGCGGCTGCGCCCGGACGCGACGGTCGTCGCGCTCGGCACCGAGCGCGGCCTGGAGAACAAGCTCGTCCCGGCGCGCGGCTATCCCCTGGAGCTGATCCCGCCGGTGCCGCTGCCGCGCAAGCCGACGCCGGAGCTGGTCAAGCTGCCGCTGAAGGTCCGCGACTCGGTCCGCAAGACCCGTGAGGTGCTGGAGCGCGTCGGCGCGGACGTCGTCGTCGGCTTCGGCGGGTACGTCGCCCTGCCCGCCTACCTGGCCGCGCGCGGGCGCGTCCCGATCGTCGTGCACGAAGCCAACCAGTCGCCGGGCCTGGCGAACAAGGTCGGCGCGCGGTTCGCCCGCCGCGTCGCGGTCGCCGTCGCCGGCACCCCGCTGCCGAAGGCCGAGGTCGTCGGGATCCCGCTGCGGCGGTCGATCACCACGCTGGACCGGGCCGCGCTGCGGGCCGAGGCGCGGGCGCACTTCGGCCTGGACCCGGACGCGCCGACGCTGCTGGTCTTCGGCGGTTCGCAGGGCGCGCAGTCGATCAACGCCGCCGTGTCCGGCGCGGCGAAGGACCTCGCCGACGCCGGTGTCGGCGTCCTGCACGCGCACGGGCCGAAGAACACGCTGGTCGTCCAGGAGTTCCCGGGCAAGCCGGCGTACCTGCCGGTGCCGTACCTGGAGCGGATGGACCTGGCCTACGCCGCGGCCGACGTCGCGATCTGCCGCTCGGGCGCGATGACCGTCGCCGAGGTGACCTCGGTCGGGCTGCCCGCGGTGTTCGTCCCGCTGCCGATCGGCAACGGCGAGCAGGCCAGCAACGCCCGGCCGGCCGTCGACGCCGGCGCCGCGCTGATGGTCTTCGACGGCGACCTCAGCCCGGCCAAGGTCGCCGAGCTGGTCGTCCCGCTGGTCACCGACGCCGACCGCGTCGCGAAGATGGGTGCGGCGGCGGTCGGCATGGGCCACCGCGAGGCCGACGAGACCCTCGCCCGCATCGTTCTGGAGGCCGCTGGTGCCTGAGTTGCCTGAAGAACTGCGCCGGGCGCACCTGATCGGGATCGGCGGCGCCGGCATGTCCGGCATCGCGCGGATCCTGCTGGCCCGGGGCGCTTTCGTGTCGGGCTCGGACGCCAAGGAGTCGCGCGCGCTGCTGTCGCTGCGCGCCCAGGGTGCCGAGCTGTTCGTCGGCCAGAGCGCCGCGAACATTTCCGCGCTCGCGGAGCCGCCGTCCGCCGTGGTCGTCTCGACGGCGATCAAGGAGACCAACCCCGAGCTGGCCGCGGCGCGGGCCGCGGGCATCCCGGTGCTGCACCGGGCGCAGGCGCTGGCCGGGCTGATGGAAGGCCACCGCGTCGCCTGCATCGCGGGCACGCACGGCAAAACGTCGACGACGTCGATGCTGACCGTCGCGCTGCAGCACTGCCGGCTCGACCCGTCGTTCGCCATCGGCGGCGACCTCAACGAGTCCGGCGCCAACGCCCACCACGGCGAGGGTGGCGTGTTCGTCGCCGAGGCCGACGAGAGCGACGGCTCGTTCCTGACCTACTCGCCATCGGTCGCGGTCGTGACGAACGTCGAGCCGGACCACCTGGACCACCACGGCACGGCCGAGGCCTACACGAAGGTGTTCACCGAGTTCGTGAGCCGGATCGTCCCGGGCGGCCTGCTCATCGTCTGCGGTGACGATCCCGCGGCGGACGAACTCGGCCGGCAGGCGGCCGACCTGGGGGTCCGGGTGCGCCGCTACGGCCGTACGGCCACCGGTCCGGGTGACGCGCGGATCCTGGAGTACGTCCCGGCGCCGGACGGCGGTGTCGTGCGGCTCGAGCTGGCCGGCGAGGAAGTTTCGGTGCGCGTCGCCGTGCCGGGCGAGCACATGGCGCTCAACGCGATCGCGGCCCTGCTGGCCGGGATCGAGCTGGGTGCCCCGGTGTCCGGCCTGGTCGACGGGCTCGCGGCGTTCGGCGGCGTGCGGCGGCGGTTCGAGTTCAAGGGCCGGGCCGGCGACGTCCGCGTCTACGACGACTACGCCCACCACCCGACCGAGGTGGCCGCGCAGCTGCGCGCGGTGCGCACGGCGGCCGGGTCCGGGCGGGTGATCGTGGTGTTCCAGCCGCACCTGTACTCGCGGACCAAGACGTTCTCGGTGGAGTTCGCGGAGGCGCTGTCGCTCGCCGACGAGGTCGTCGTGCTGGACGTCTACGGCGCGCGGGAGGAGCCCGAGCCGGGGGTCACCGGCGCGCTGATCGCCGACCGGGTGACCGCGGCGGTGCACTACGAGCCGGCGTTCGACGTCGCGGCGCCGCTGGCCGCCGGGCTGGCCAAGCCCGGTGACCTGGTGGTGACCATGGGCGCCGGGGACGTGACGCAGCTGGGCCCGGAGATCCTCGCCGAGCTGGACAAGCGCTGAGGCCATGAGTCCGACCAGGGAACACCGCCGTCCGTCCTCCGAAGAGGAGCTCCCGGACCGCGCTGCCCTGGCCCGGCAACGCCGGGGGCGGCGCTCCGAGGAGGAGCGCCGCCGGACCCGCGCCGCGCGGCCCAAGCCGAGCGCCCGCGCCCGGCCCAACCGGCAGGTGGAGATCCGTCGCCGGTGGGTCGCGCTGCTGTCCGTGCTCACCGTGGTGGCGCTGGTCTACCTGCTGTTCTTCAGCTCGATGCTCGGCGTCCAGGACGTCTCGGTCAGCGGCTCCCGCACGGTGCCGGCCGACCAGATCCGCACGGCGGCCGCGGTCCCGGCCGGCAAGCCGATGCTGCGGCTGAGCACCGACGAGATCCGCGACCGGGTGGCGGGGATGCCGGGCATCGCGACGGTCGAGGTGTCCCGCTCGTGGCCGAACACGGTCGAGATCACGGTGACCGAGCGGACGGCGATCGCGTTCTTCGACAGCGGCCCGGGCGGCGACGGCGTCCACCTCGTCGACGGCGGTGGCGTGGTGTTCAAGACGGTCGCGGCGCGCCCGCCGGGCCTGCCGGAGCTCAAGCTGCCGAAGGTGTCGGCGGACGACCCGGTGACGCGCGCGGTGACGGCGGTGCTCGGGGTGATCCCGGAGCAGCTCCTCAAGCAGGTCACGACGGCGACGGCGAAGACGCCGGCGAGCGTGGAGTTCACGCTGGCCAACGGGAAGATCGTCCGCTGGGGCACCGCGGAGCAGACGGACCGCAAGGCCAAGGTCCTGGCAGCCCTCCTGACCCAGGACGGCAAGGTCTACGACGTCGCGGCGCCGGAACTGCCGACCATCACCTCCTGAAGTTTCCTTTTTCGCGTGCACCGGGGTTCTCGTATGCCGTACGATCTCGTACAGCATACGAGAATGAGGAGGACGCTCATGACGATCCTGGTGACGGGCGCGACCGGCAGCGTCGGCCGGCTGGTGGTCGACGAACTGGTCGCGGCGGGGGTGCCCGTGCGGGCGCTGACCGTCGATCCGGAACGCGCCCGGCTCCCGGCCGGGGCCGAGGTGGTCGTCGGGTCACTGGCGAGGCCGTCGACGCTGCCGGTCGCGCTCAAGGGGGTCTCGGCGGTGTACCTGGCGCCGATGGCCCGCACCGTCCGGCGGTTCTGCGAGCTGGCCGCGGAGGCCGGCGTCGAGCGGGTGGTCGCGTTGTCGGGCAGCAGCGTCGGGGACGAGCACGAGGGCTCCAGCGGGCACGAGTACGGCGCCGTCGAAGCCGCCGTCCGGGACGCGGGGTTCGCCTGGACCTTCCTGCGCCCCGGCGGGTTCATGAACAACACGCTCGACTGGGCGCCGATGGTCCGGGCGGGCGAGGTCGCGATGGCCTACGGCGACGCGACACAGACCCCCATCGACCTCGGCGACATCGCGGCGGTGGCCGCCCGGGTGCTGGTCTCGGCCGGGCACACCGGCCAGACGTATGTCCTCAGTGGACCGGAGGCGATCACCCTGCGCGGGCAGGTCGAGACCCTGGCCTCGGTGCTGGGTCGCGAGATCCGCTTCCGCGAGCTGACCCCGGGAGAGCAGCGCGCGCAGTGGATCGGTTACGGCGTCCCGGAATCGGCCGTCGATTGGCTGCTTGACGGCTTCGAAGAAACGCTGCGGCACCCGCAAGTGCCGACCGGCGTCGTCGAGGAGCTGCTGGGCCGGCCAGGGACGACGTACGCGGAGTGGGTGGCCGCGCGGCGGGACGTCTTCGCCTAGGCCGGCTGCCCGGCCCGCTCCCGCGTCCCGGTCCGCTCCGCGCCGATCCCCGCCGTGCTCGGATGGACGGGCGATGGTTGAGGGGATCATCCACCGGTATCGGTGCGGGCTCGCGTGGCGGGATGTTCCGGTGGTGTCCGGTCCGTGGCAACCGATCCGGACCTGGCATCCACCGACCGGCGCTCGTCCCTGCCCGCCGTGGTCACCTGGGCCAAGGCGTTGTCAGACACGCGCTAGACCGGCTGCCCGGCCCGCTCCCGCGTCCCGGTCCGTTCCGCGCCGATCCCGGCCGCCACGACGAGCACCACACCCGCCGCCGCGGCGGCGTCCGGGATCTGGTGGAGCACGATGAGCCCGATCGTCAGGGCGATGGCCGGTTCCAGGCTCATCAGCGTCCCGAACGCGGGGGCGGTCAGGCGCCGCAGGGCGAGCATCTCGAGCGCGAACGGCACCACCGGCAGCAACACCGCCAGCCCGAGGCCGGTGAGCAGCAGTGGCCAGGTCAGGTGCCCGAACACCGCCGGTCCGTAGACGAGCGTCGCGACGAGGCCCGCAACCGGCATCGACACGGCGAGCCCGCGCACGCCCGCCACCTCGTCGCCGACCCGCTGCGTCAGCAGGATGTAGCCGGCCCAGCAGACCGCGGCCGCCAGCGCGAAGCCGACGCCCGCCAGGTCCGCGCCGCCCCGCCACGGCTGGGTCAGCAACACCACCCCGGCCGCGGCGAGGACGGGCCACCCCCGCTTGCGGCCTCGCGTGACGGCGACGGTCAGCGGCCCGAGGAACTCCAGCGCGCTCGCCGTGCCCAGCGGCAACCGGGCCACCGCTTCCATGAACAGCATGGTCATTCCCGCCGTGACCACGCCCAGGCCGCAGCAGGCCACGAACGTGCTCCGCCGGAACGACGACGGACGCGGCCGGACCACGACGAGCAGCAGCACCCCGGCCCACGCCAGGCGCAACCACGCCGCTCCTTCCGGACCGACGCGGTCGAACAGGCCGACCGACACGGCGAGACCGAGCTGGACGCAGAGCATGGCGGCGACGGCGAGGGTCGCTCCGGCGCGGGATGAGGACGGCACGGGTCCAGCAAAGCCGACCACGACCGTTCATGTCCACGTGGCAATCGTGGACATACCGTTCGCAGTTCGTGGACAATGGCGGCGTGGACACCCGCCGGCTCCGGTCCTTCCTCGAGCTGTCCCGCCACGGCTCGATGCGCGCGGTGGCGGACGTGCTCGGCACCACCACGTCCACGGTCTCGCAGCAGATCGCGGTCCTGGCGCGGGAAACCGGCGTGCCCCTGCTGGAACCGGACGGCCGGCGGGTGCGGCTCACCCCCGCGGGACGCCGCCTGGCCGAGCACGCGGTGACGATCCTCGCCGCCGTGGAGGCCGCGCGCGCCGATCTCGACCCCCACGCCGAGCCGGCCGGTACTGTGCGGGTCGCCGGGTTCGCCACGGCCGTGCGGCGCTCGGTGCTGCCGGCCGCGGCCGCGCTCGCCGCGCACCACCCGCGGGTCGAGCTGCGGATCAGCGAGTACGAACCGCCCGAGGCGTTCGCCGCGCTGCTGGCCGGCGACATCGACCTCGCCCTCACCTACGACTACGAACTCGCCCCGGCGGGCACCGACCCCGCGATCCAGGCGCGTCCACTGTGGACGGCGAGCTGGGGACTCGCCGTCCCGGCCGCCGACGCGCCCCGGGTGCGCGGCGACGGGACGGTGGCGGTCTTCGAGGCGTTCCGCGACCACGGCTGGATCGTCAACTCCCGCGACGGCACGGACGAGGACGTGGTCCGCAGGCTGGCGGCCATGGCGGGGTTCGAGCCCCGCCTGACGCACCGCGCGGACAGCCTGGAGCTGGTGGAGGACCTCATCGCGACCGGCCCGGCACCCGCGGTCGGCCTGCTGCCGGCGACCTGGGCGGCGAGATCGGGGGTCACGGTGCTGCCGTTGGCCGGTCCTGAGGTGCGGCAGCGTGCCTTCGCCTGTACGCGGCGTGGGCGGGAGACGTGGGCGCCGCTGGCGTTGGTGCTCGGCTTGCTGGCGCGTTAGACGCGGGTGCGGGTCATTCCGGCCAGGCCGAGCAGCGGGAGCACACCGGCGACGCGATCAGGGGTCGCGGCTTTTCCGTTGGCCGGTCCCGAGGTGCGGCAGCGTGCCTTCGCCTGTGCGCGGCGCGGCCGGGAGACGTGGGCGCCGCTGGCGTTGGTGCTCGGCTTGCTGGCGCGTTAGACGCGGGTGCGGGTCATTCCGGCCAGGCCGAGCAGCGGGAGCACACCGGCGACGCGATCAGGGGTCGCGGCTTTTCCGTTGGCCGGTCCCGAGGTGCGGCAGCGTGCCTTCGCCTGTGCGCGGCGCGGCCGGGAGACGTGGCCGTCGCTGGCGCTGGCGCTGGTGCTCGGCTTGCTGGCGCGCTAGACGCGGGTGCGGGCCGCCGAGCAGCGGGAGCACGCCGGTGACGTAGGCCCGCGAGATCGGGGGTCACGGTGCTGCCGTTGGCCGGTCCCGAGGTGCGGCAGCGTGCCTTCGCCTGTACGCGGCGTGGGCGGGAGACGTGGGCGCCGCTGGCGTTGGTGCTCGGCTTGCTGGCGCGCTAGACGCGGGTGCGGACCATCCCTGCCAGGCCGAGCAGCGGGAGCACGCCGGCGAACACGACGACCGCCGTCCAGCCGCCGAGGTGGTAGGCGATCGAGCCGGCCTGGGAGCCGATCGCGCCGCCGATGAAGAACGTGCCCAGGTACACGCTGTTGATGCGGGCGCGGGCGGACGGGTCGAGCTGGTAGATCGTGTGCTGGCCGACCACCAGCGTCGTCTGGACGGCCATGTCGACGGCGATCGCCGCGATCGCCAGCAGGATGACGCTGTGCGCGCCGAAGCCGGCGAGCGCGAAAGCCGCGGCGCACAGCACGAAAGCGCCCGCGGTGAGCTGCCGACCGTGGCCGTGGTCCGACCACCGGCCGGCCAGCGGCGCCACCGCGGCGCCGGCCGCGCCCGCCAGCGCGAACAGGCCGACGCCCAGCTGGGAATAGTTGAAGGGCGGCGCGGTCAGGACGAACGCGATGGTCGTCCAGAACGCGCTGAAAGCACCGAACATCGCCGACTGGTAGAGCGCCCGGTGGCGCAGCGGCGGGTGTTTCCGCGCCATGGCGAACGTGGAGCGGAGCAGTTCGCCGTAGCGGACGTCGGTCTTGGGCGCGCGGGGCGGCAGGATGAAGCGCAGGACGAGGGCGAGCGCGGCCATCGCGCCGGCCGAAATCAAGAACACCACCCGCCAGCTGGTCACCTCCGCCAGCAGGCTGGCGACGACGCGCGAGAGCAGGATCCCGAAGAGCAGCCCGCTGACGACCCGCCCGACGATCCGGCCGCGGATGGCGTCGGGGGAGAGGTCGGCGGCGAACGGGATGAGGATCTGCACCACGACCGACGCCGCCCCGACGACCAGCGAGGCGAGCAGCAGGACAGCGAACCCGGGCGCGATCCCGGTGACGACCAGCGCGGCGCAGGCGACCGCGAGCAGCGTCGCGACGAGCCCGCGGTTTTCGAGCCGGTCGCCCAGCGGGACGAGCAGCAGCATGCCGGCGGCGTACCCGAGCTGGGTGGCGGTGACCACCCCGCCGGCGGCGGCCTCGCCGACCCCGAAGGCCTGCCGCAGCTCGGCGAGCAGCGGCTGGGCGTAGTAGAGGTTCGCGACGGTCAGTCCACAGGAGACGGCCAGGAGCAGCACGAGCCAGCCGGGCGGGGCTTTCTGCTCGGTCTCGGTCATGCGTGCCCCCTCGTGGAACCGGTTTGATCGGTTCCCGACGGTACCAGTCAAACCGGTTCCGGCGTACTGTGACCCGTATGACGGACAACTTCCGCGCGGGAGCGGGCCGCCTGTGCCTCGACTTCATCCGGACGCTGCGATACCGCGGGACGCCGTCGGAGACGGAGGAGCTGCCGGACGCGACGGCGTGGGGTGCGTGGATCGACCGGTTCGGCCCGTTCGCCACCCCCGTCCGGCCGGCGTCGGCCGGCGATGCGCGCGCGGTCCGCGAGGCGATCCACGAGCTGCTGACGGCCTCGG
Organism: Amycolatopsis sp. NPDC051716; assembly: GCF_040681595.1. Lineage (NCBI taxonomy): Bacteria > Bacillati > Actinomycetota > Actinomycetes > Pseudonocardiales > Pseudonocardiaceae > Amycolatopsis > Amycolatopsis sp. NPDC051716. Next base: position 70,020 of record NZ_JBFAZA010000030.1, read on the forward strand.
CGCGCCCACCGGCTCGGCAGCGGCTGAACCGGGCCGCGGCCCTGCCGGTGCCCGCGCCTTCGCTGACGCCGTCGGGCGAACTGCGCTGGCAGGCCGCGGATCCCGCGTCGGCGATGCTGGCGTTGCTCGCCCGGGACGCGCTGGAACTGGTGACGTCGCCGGAGTTCGCGAGGGTCCGGCGGTGCGAGGGGGCCCGGTGCGGGGCGTTGTTCCTCGACACGTCCCGGCCGGGCACGCGGCGGTGGTGCTCGATGGGGGTGTGCGGGAACCAGGCGAAGAAGTCGGCTCATCGAGCGAAAGCCGGCCTCGGCTCATAGCGCACTGTCGACAGCTCAGCTGAAGTTTTCGCCGTAAGATCAGCGCCCGTGATGACGGATCTGCCGCTGGACCAGACCAGGACGCTGCTCGCGGTCGTCGACGCGGGCACGTTCGACGCCGCCGCGGCGGTGCTGCACGTGACGCCGTCGGCCGTGAGCCAGCGGGTGAAGGCGCTCGAACAGCGCACCGGCAGCGTGCTGGTGACCCGCACGAAACCGGTGCGGGTCACCGAATCCGGGCAGATCGTGGTCCGGTTCGCGCGGCGGCTGGCGGCCCTCGAGCGGGACGCGCGGGCCGAGCTGGGCATGAGCGGCGAGCCCGTCCGTGTCCCGATCGCGGTCAACGCCGACTCGCTGTCCACCTGGTTCCTGCCGGCGCTCGCCGGGCTGACCGCCGACCCGCCGATCTGTTTCGAATTGCACCGCGAAGACCAGGAACACACCACCACGTTGCTGCGGGAGGGCCGGGTGATGGCGGCGGTGACGTCCTCGGCCGCTCCGGTGCAGGGCTGCTCCGTGCGCCCGCTCGGCGACCTGCGCTACCTGCCGCTGGCCGCCCCTACCTTCGTGGCGCGGTGGGTGACCGGCGCGCCGCGGGACGACCTGTCCGCGGCGCCGGTCGTCGTGTTCGACGACCACGACGACCTGCAGGACGCGTTCGTGCGGCTGCTCGGCGGGACCGGGGCGAGTGCGCTGCGGCACTACGTCCCGGCCTCGGAGATGGTCGTCGCCGCGGTCGAAGCCGGCCTCGGGTGGGGCATGGTGCCCGACGTGCAGGCGGCACCCGGGCTGCGGGCCGGCACGCTGGTGCCACTCGTGCGGAACCGGCCGGTGGACGTGCCGCTCTACTGGCAGCAGTGGAAACTGGACCTGCCCGCACTGTCCACAGTGGCCGAAGCGGTGGCGGCCGCGGCGGCGTCCTCGTTGCGCGGCCCGCTCACTGCGGCCGGCCGGGCGCGGCGGCGCGGGTGAGGTCGAGTTCGGCCCAGACGGTCTTGCCCGTGGGACGCTGCCACTGACCCCAGGACACGCTCAGCGCGGCGACCAGCTTGAGCCCGTGCCCGCCGTCGGACGACGGCGGCCGCGGGCAGGCGGGGTCGACGCAGCCGTCGTCGACTTCGACGGAGAGCCAGTCGCGTTTGCGCAGCAGGCGGACCTGCCGGGGCGGCTTGCCGTGCCGGAGGGCGTTCGACGTCAGCTCGTCGACCACCATGAGCGCGTCCACCCGCTGGTCTTCGGGCAGATCCTGCAGCAGCTTCTCGGCCCACGCGCGCACGGTGGCCAGCTCGGCGAGGTCGTCGGTGACCTCGAGGGCGAGCACGCGCAGCGAGTCGTCGAGGTGCGTCGTCTGCTCTTCGATCGGCATCGGGGCTGGGCCTTCCTGATCCGCGGCGCCCGTCCGTTTCGGGGCGCCGTTGTCGGGCCTGGTTACCCGGTTGCCGGGGCGTGAACCGCCGGACGCGGGCGCCGGTGGATCACCCGGCGTCGATGTGCTGCCGCAGCTGCTCCAGGGTCTTGGCCAGCAGCCGGGAGACGTGCATCTGGGAGACGCCGACGCGCTGGGCGATCTGGCTTTGGGTGAGCTCGTCGGCGAACCGCATCTTGACGATGGCGCGTTCCCGGGGTTCCAGGGTGGCCATGGCCGCGCGCAGGGCGATGTGGTTTTCGAACCGTTCGAAGCCGGTGTCGTCCTCGGCGAGCCGGGCGGCGGCGGCGAAGTCCTCCTCGCCGTCTCGCGCGGGGGTGTCGAGGGAAGTGGCGCGGTAGGCCTGGGCGGCGAGGAGGCCTTCGCGGACGGTGTCGACGTCCATGTCGAGGTGGCGGGCGAGTTCGCTGGGGGTGGGGGCGCGGCCCAGTTCGTGGGCCAGGACGTCGCTCGCCTTCGCGAGCTTCTGCTTCAGGTCCTTCAGCGTCCTGGGCACGCGCATCGACCAGCCGACGTCGCGGAAGTGCCGGCGCACCTCGCCCATGATGGTCGGCACGGCGAAGGACACGAAGTCGCTGCCGCGGCCGGCGTCGTACCGGTCGACCGCGCGGATCAACCCGGTCCGCGCGACCTGCAGCAGGTCTTCGAAGGGTTCGCCGCGGCCGCTGAACCGCCGCGCGATGTGCTCGGCGAGGGGGAGGTGCTCGGTGATCAGCCGCTCACGGAGAGCGGCCCGACGGGGGTCTTCGACGTCGAGGCGGCTGCGCTCGTCGAAGAGGGGAACGCAGTGGGCGTATTCGTCGGACCGTCGCGGCGTCGGGACGGTCAGCGCGTCTTTCGCCGGCGCGTGGTCGGGAGCACAGACAGTCATAACTGATGGGTACCCCTGATCGTGTGAATTACACGAACGGGCTTGTTCCTGGTCGTCAGCGGGTGGGGAGGTCGATCTCGGTGTGCCGCCCGGCGAGCGTGCGGGCGAGGTCGGCGAGCTTGACGTTGAGGTCCTGGGAAGTGCGCCGCAGGATGTCGAAGGCGGCGTCCGCGGAGACGCCTCGCCGCGCCATGATGATGCCCTTGGCCTGGCCGATCACGTCGCGGCTGTCGATGGCTTTGCGCAGGTGGGCGGCCTGGAGTTCCGAGCGGGTGACGGCGTCGGTGGCGGCCAGGGCGAGGGAGGCGTGGGTGGCGAGCAGCAGCAGGACGTCGCGGTCGGCGGCGTCGAGGCCGTGCCGGGAGCGGGAGTAGACGTTGAGGGCGCCGCGGGACTCGCCGCGGGGTGGTCCGCTGATCAGGGCGGTGGAGACGACGGAGCCCATGCCGAGCTGGGTGGCGGCCGGGGCCCATTGGGGCCAGCGTGGTTCGGTGGTGAGGTCGGGGGCGATCGCGACGGCGGGGCCGCCGGGGTCGGCGGCTTCGACGCAGGGGCCTTCCCGGAACCGGTATTGCCGCCGGTCGAGTTCGATGGCGACTTCGTCGGTTTCCGCGGGGGTGTGGAAGTGGCCGTCGGCGTCGAGCAGGGTGAAGCTGGCGAGGTCGGCGGCCGGGACCATCACTGTTGTCGCTTCGAGGACGCGTTCCAGCACGTCTTCCACGGCCGGCGCGACGAGCAGGGTGCGGGTCAGCTGGGCGAACTGCTCGGCCAAGGGCCCGGGCGCGGCCTGATGGGGCTCGCGGTCGGCGACGAACTCTTCCTTGTCGCGCTGCCAGTCCTGGTCACTGCTCATGCCGGTCTCCCCGAGTTGCCGCGGAAGACGGCTGCCTTCTCAACCATCGCGCGACCAACGTAACCCCCCGGGTGGTCCGGCCGCTACGAGTGCTGCGGGCGCGCTCAGGCCTGCATGTCGTCGACGGCCCGGAGCATCGCCTCGCCGAAGGCCGCCGGCCGGGCGACCGGGAAGTCGTGGTCGAACGGGACCGGGATCGAGTGCGCGCCGAGCTGCCCGGCGAGCTGGAGTTGCAGGCGCGGCGGGCAGACCGCGTCGCCTTCGGTGACGACGACCGTGGCGGGGATCGCCCGGAGCGGGGCGAGCCGGCCGCGCAGGTCGTAGCCGGCCACCGCCCGTCCGGTGGCCAGGTGCTGGGACAGCGGGGCTCGCGCGAGTTCACGCCGGAGCCACGGCCACCGGGCCTCGAACTCCGGAACGCGCCGGTTGGCTCCGAAGTAGCGGGCGGCGGCCGATGTCCCGGCGCCGAAGCCGGGTAGCCGTCCGCTCACGGCGATGGCGCGCCAGAAGAGCCGGTCACGCCGGGTTTGGGTGTAGCTGAGCGCGGCGGCCGACAGCACCAGTCCGGCAACGCGGTCCGGGCGGGCGACGGCCAGGTGCAGGCCGACCGGGCCGCCGAGGGAGAACCCGCAGACGATGGCCTTCTCGATCCCCAGCTCGTCGAGCACGGCCAGGGCGTCCGCGGCCAGCTCCGGGATGGTGAAGCGGCGGGCGTCGAGGAGCGTGCGGCCGTGGCCGCGTTGATCGAATCCCGCGAACGGGTAGCGGCGCGCCAAGCTCGGCATCAGGCCGTAGAAGGTGGTGTCCAGCGAGAGCGTCCAGCCGTGGAGCAGCAGGACCGGGTGGCCCCGGAGCGAGCCGTCGTGCAGGTTGTCGCGTACGAACACGCTGCCTCGCCCGGGCAGGGCCAGCATGCGCCCGGCGGGCAGGTCGGGTTGCCAGGGCACGCCGTCGCCGGTGGGCGGCCGGACCGAGCGGGTCAGCCCGGCGAGCCGGTGGCGCAGCGAGATCGGGCCTTCGTCCGGCACGCGGCCTCCCGGATCGGGTACTCCAGGGCTACTGACAGGATGCCAATAAGCCTGGGGCAAGTCGGTCCGCGCTGTCAACTCCGGGTCTCGGCGGCGGGAGCGGCCGGCTCGGGAAAGCGCTTACTCGATGAGTGACCCACTCCGGCGAAGGGGTGGCTTCGGTGTGAACGAAAGGTTTCCGGCGCGGCGACCGCGTGTTACGCTGGGAGCGCTCCCAAAGTCACCGGTCCTGTCGAGTCCTGCTCCAGGCGGCCGGGTGCGCGTACCTGCCACGGATGAATCGCCCAGTGCTCCTCATCGCGGAGGTCATGAAGTGCTGAAAAAGAACTTCCGGCGAACGCTCGCTTCGATCCTGCTGCCCCTCTCCGTCGCGCTGACGTCCGTCGGCGGCGCGGCCGGTGCCGACGCGGCCACCCCGCGCACCGCCGCGGCCGTCTCGATCCAGAACGACGTGTTCTGGAAGGACACCTCGGGCACCCCGATCTACTCCCAGGGCGGCGGTGTCCTGAAGGTCGGCAGTACGTATTACTGGTACGGGGCCAAGTACAACGGCGCGGTCAGCTACGCCGGCAACCCGGCGGGCGGGAAGAACAGTGACACGTCGCTGAGCGCGATCACCATTTATTCGTCGACCGACCTGGCGAACTGGAAGTTCGAAGGCAACGCGCTGACCGGCGCCGACCTCGGCGGTGGCTGGGTGGGCCGGATCGGCGTGGCGCGTAACCCGAACACCGGCAAGTTCGTGCTGGTCTCGCAGCTGGACAGTGGGCTGGTGTTCGCCACGAGCAGCACGCCGAACGGCCGGTTCACCCGGGCGGGCACGCAGTCGAGCATCAGCGGTGTCTCCACCGGCATGTCCGGCGACCAGTCGGTCTTCACCGACGACGACGGCAAGGCGTACCTGATCTACAGCAACAAGAGCGGCCGGTCGCACCTGTACGTCTCGACGTTGCGGGCTTCGGATTTCCTCCAGGTCGACCCGGCCAAGAACGTCTACAACAGTTCGGCGGGTGGGCGCGAGGGCAACATCATGTTCAAGTACGGCGGGACGTACTACTTCTGTTCCTCCGACCTGCACGGCTGGAACGCCTCCCACACGTACTGCATCAGCGCGAAGAACATCATGGGCCCGTACTCGGCGGAATTCGTCCTGCAGGGGACGGACGCGGACTTCTCGCACGTGACGCAGACCGGTCTGGCGTTCACGGTGACCGGTTCGCAGGGTTCGTTCGTGGTGTTCGGCGGTGATCGCTGGAGCGACTTCGCCGGCAACGGCATCGGGTACAACGACTGGGTGCCGGTCACCTTCAACGGGTCGACGCCGGTGTTCCACTCGCTGAACCAGTGGACCGTCGACGCTTCATCGGGAACCTGGTCGGCCGGGCGCGGCAACAACTACGTGCTGAACCCGAGCGCCGAGGCCGACCGGGTGGCCCAGAACGACCTCGCGGGCTGGACCACCACCGGCGGTGCGGTGAACAGCAACAAGCTGGGCGGCCACACCGGACGGTGGGCGTTCGCGCAGAGTTCGTCGTCGGCCTATAACGCCAGCAGGTACCAGAACATCTCGCTACCGAACGGCACGTACACGCTGTCGGCGTGGGTGAAGAGCAGCGGCGGGCAGAAGAAGGCGACGGTATTCGCGAAGAACTTCGGCGGGAGTGAGCTGAGCGCGTCGATCAGCCAGTCGCTCGGCAGCTGGACGAAGGTGAGCGTCTCCGGCATTGCGGTGACCAACGGGTCGATCCAGGTGGGGGTGTTCTCCGACGCGAACGCGGGCAACTGGGTGAACGTCGACGACTTCAGCCTGGCGCAGACCGGCTGACACCCGGCGCGGGGCCGGGTCGCGGAACCGTTTTCGCGGCCCGACGGCCGGTGCGAGGGCACCGGATGCACCGCCACTGCGTGCCGGTCCCGCTCCCGACGCCGAGCGGCATGACCTTGTCCGACTGCGCGGGCGCATCGCGGCACGGTCGGCCGCGGTCGGGACGCGGTGCCGGTCGCGAGTGCGCCGCCGCTGACCGACTCCGATGGCTCGCCGACGTGCCCGTCGACGCCGGGCGGCGAGTCAGGAACCGTGCGCGAGCAAGCTGCGGCACCGGTTTCCCTCCCGGCGTCGCCTGGTTCGCGTCATGCCGGCCGTCTTGGGGGTCGGGAACACCCCGCCACGGCCGGCCGGGGTCAGCGGCGGCGGGCGCGGCGTCCGGACGGGTCGTGTGCCCGTGCGTTCTCCGCTTCCGGCCGTCCGTTCGCACCCGGCGAGGGTTCGAAGGCCGCCGACGGCGTGTACACCGGCTGGAGGAACAGGCTGCCGTACCGGCTCTCCTGGGGCGCGGTGAGCGCTTCGGGCCGGGGCTCTTCGTCGAGGGGGTGGCTGAACAGCGAGCTGTCCATCGTGGAAGTGGTGATCGGGGATCCTTTCGTGGGCGCCACCGGAGCGGGTGCGCTGGTCACCGGGGGTGTGTCCCGCCGGTTTCAGCCGCCGAAGTGGCTCGGTGATCGGCTGGATTGAGGGCCGAGGAAGGCGCGGGTTCGACCACTTGCGCACTAAATACTCTCGGACACCACTCACTGTACACCACGCCCGCGCCGCCGCGCGCCCCCGCAGGAGAACGGCGGCCTCGGCGCGGGCACGCCGGGCCGCCGAGGCGAGACTAGCGGCCGACGATTCGCGAAAATCGGCGCTTTAATCGACCCGGTCCGGATTGCTAAGGTGTTCCTCCGACACGGCATCCGGCAACCAGGGGAGTTTCGGGGTGCGTGCTTTCGTTGTGCTGAAAGGAAATCCGCCGTTCCGCCGGTTCTGGCTCGGCTTGCTGATCTCCCGCACCGGAGACGTCGTCACGGTGGTGGCGATCTCCTGGCTGGTGCTGGACATCGCGGGTCCCGCGGAACTGGGGCTGGTCGTGCTGTGCCAGGGCCTTCCCCGGATCGTGGCCGGACCCGTCGCCGGGCGCCTGCTGGACCGGGTGCCACCGCGGCTGTTGCTCGGGTGGGACAACGCTGTCCGCGGTGTCCTCATCGGACTCGTTCCGGTGCTGTGGTCGCTCGGCGGGCTCAGCGTGACTGTCCTTTGTGTCGTTTCGGCCGGTGCCGCCGTGGTGTCGGTGCTGACCGAAGTCGCCGAGAGCGCTGTCGTGCCCCGGCTGGTTCCGGTGTCCGAACTGGACGCCGCGAACACGGCCCTGGCCACCAACTGGGAGGCCGCCGCGGTCCTCGGGCCGCCGCTGGCCGGAGCGCTCGTCGCGTCGGCCACGGCGCCGGTGGCGCTCGTCGCCGACGCGGCGAGCTTCTTCGTGATGAGCGCGCTGTGCTTCGCCCTGCCGGTCATCGCGCCGGCGCCCGCCGACGGCACGCGGCCCGGGTTCGGCGCCATCCTGCGGCTGCCGGTCGTGTTTTGGACTTCGGTGGCCACGTGCGGGTTCCTCTTCCTCGGCGGGATGACCGAGGTCCTGTACCCGGTGTTGAGCAGGGAGGTCCTGCACGCCGGTCCGGTCGGCTACGGGCTGCTGGTGGGCGCGGCCGGTGCCGGCGGCTTGGCGGGCGTGGTCGCCGGCGTGCCGCTCGTGACCCGCCTGCGGCCGAAGTGGCGCTTGCCGGCCATCGTCCTGGCCGGCACGGTGCCCTTCGCGTTGCTGACCGCCACCGCGGCGCTCGTCCCGGCCGTCGTGCTGGTCGCGGTGGCGGGCGCGTGCTGGGGACCGTACTTCGCGGTCGAGCGCACCTTGGTCCAGCGCATGACCCCGGCGGCGGTCCGCGGCAGCGTCATGGGAGCCCGGACGGCGATCTCCGCGCTCGGCTTCCCGGCCGGCAGCGCGGTGGCGGGAACGCTGAGCGCGAGCCTCGGCCCGGTGCCCGTCGTGGTGGGGGCGGCCGCGGGCTCCCTCCTGGTGGCGGCCACCGCGCTCGCGGCCGTGGGGCGCGGTCAGGCCGATCTCCCGGCCGGCGTCATTCGGTTCCGACGGTGAACTCTTCGGTGCCGAGCACCGTGAGCAGCGCGAGCTTTTCCTGGTCCGCGGTACCCGGGGTGGCGGTGAAGATGAGCAGTGACTGGCCCTCGTCGGGCTCGAGCAGGAGCTGGCAGTAGAGGTCGAGCCGGCCGATCTCGGGGTGGACGAACCGCTTGGTCCCGCTGAGCCGGAGGCCCACTTCGTGGCGTTCCCACAACCGGTCGAATTCGGCGCTGGTGGCGCGCAGGGCCGCGACGAGGTCCGCGGCGGGCGAACCGGGGCCGTCGCGGGTGACCGCCGCGCGCAGCTGGGCGACGTTGACGCGGCTGTTCCCGGCGTGATCGCCGGGGTGGTACCGCTCGCGGGCGTCCGGATCGGTGAACCAGCGGAACGGCGCGCTGCGGGCGTGGCCGGTGTACCGCGTCTGCTCGCCCAGCAGCGCGACCGCGGACGGGGTCTGCAGCAGCGTCTCGCCCAGCGGACCCATGATCTGGGCCGGGGTGTCGGCGATGCGGTCCATGACGCGCATCAGCCCGGGGCTCACGTGCCCGGCCCGCAGGTCGCGGCGCGCCGTGCGGTAGCCGGCCAGGAGGAACAGGTGATCACGTTCGTCGGGGGTGAGCCGCAGGCCCCGGGCGACGGCCGCGAGCATCGGCTCGGAAGGCTGCGGCCCGTCGCCGCGTTCCAGGCGGGCGAAGTAGTCCGCGGACATGCTGCACAGCTCCGCGACCTCTTCCCGCCGCAGGCCCGGCGCGCGCCGGCGTGGCCCGCGCCGGAGCCCGACGTCTTCCGGTTGCAACGCCGCCCGCCGGGTGCGCAGGAAGGCGCCGAGCGTGGCGGCGTCGAACGTGCGGTCCATGACCTCATTGTCGCGATCCCGGTGCCGCTCAACCACGACCTGCCGGTCAGTGGCTGAGCGCGTCCTTCCTGGTCCGGGCCGCGGTCCGTTCACTGGCTGCATGACCAACTGGACAGAGAACGAAATCCCGGACCTCACCGGCCGGACCGTGATGATCACCGGCGCCGGCCGCGGACTCGGCCTGATCACCGCCCGCGCTCTGGCGCGGGCCGGCGCCCGGGTCGTGCTCGGCGTGCGCGACCTCGAGCAGGGCCGGCGGGCCGTCGCCGGGCTGCCCGGCCGCTTCGACGTCCGGCCGCTGGACGTGGCCGACCTCGGTTCGGTGCGGGCCTTCGCCGCCGCCTGGTCGGGTGAGCTCGACGTGCTGATCAACAACGCCGGCGTCATGGACGTCCCCGCCGCGCGGACGGCGGACGGCTTCGACCGGCAGACCGCGACCAACTACTTCGGCCCGTTCGTGCTGACGAACCTGCTGCTCGGGCACGTCACCGACCGGGTCGTGCACGTCACGAGCCAGCTGCACCGCCAGGGCCGGCTCGACCTGGCCGACCTGGACTGGCGCACCCGCCCGTATAACGGGATGGCCGCTTACCGGGCGTCGAAGCTCGCCGTCGTGCTGCACTCCCTGGAGCTGCAGCGCCGCCTGGACGCCCAGGGCAGCGCGGTCCGCTCGGTGCTCGCCAGCCCGGGGATCGCCCGCACCGGCCTGGCCGCCCACTCGCGGTCGGACATCGTCAACCGGGTCCCGTTCCTCACCAATTCGCCCGAGCGGGGTGCATTGTCGCTGCTTTATGCCGCGACGCGGGACGTTCCCGGTAACGCCTACGTCGGGCCCGGCGGTCTCGGTGGCCTTCGCGGCGATCCGACCCTCGGCCGGGCGGGCAAGAACGGCCTCGACGAGGAGCTGGCCGGCCGGCTCTGGGACGTGACCGCCGAACTCGTCGCGCCTCGGTCTCCCGGTGCGGCTGCCGACGGCGGTGTGTACATTTGTTCTTATGGCACTCCGCGGAGAGCGGGACCGGACCGCCGGCCGGCGACCCCGCCGGCATGATCCCGACCGCCGGATCCGCATTCTCGACGCCGCGCTGGACGTCCTGGTGGAGCGCGGGATCGCCGGGATGACGCACCGGCACGTCGCCGCCCGGGCCGACGTGCCGCTCGGTTCGGTCACCTACCACTTCGCCGGCTTGGCCGAACTGCAGGCGCAGGCGTTTGCGCGCTTCGTCGAGCTGCAGACCGCGGTGTTCGAGAGGCTCTTCGACGACGTCGGAACCCGTGAGGAGTTCGTCGAGGTGCTGGCCGACCTCGTCCACGCGAGCCCGGCCCGGCAGCGCAGCGCGGTGCTCGGATTCGAGCTGCACCTGGCGGCCCTGCGCGACCCCGGGCTCCGCGTGCTGGCCGAGGCGTGGACGAGGAGCAGCCAGGAGGTGCTGGCCCGGTTCGTCGGCGCGGACGCCGCCGCACGCCTGGACGCGCTGCTCGAAGGATTGATCATGCACGCACTGCTGGCGACCGGACCGCGGTCCCGGGCGGCGGCCCGGGCGGCCATCGATCCGGCTGTCGAGCTGCCCGGCCCGGACGGCTTTCCGCCAACGCGAGGAGAACACCATGTCCGATAGGCCCGTGCTCGCGGTCACCGACGCCGAACTCGGCGAGCTGCGGACCCGGCTGGCCGCCACGCGCTGGCCGGCTCCGTGGCCGGTGCCCGGCTGGTCGGCGGGCACCGATCCCGGCGAGCTGCGGCGGCTGGTCGATCACTGGGCCACCGGCTACGACTGGCGTGCGCAGGAAGCCGCCATCAACGCCCTGCCCCACCGGTTCGCGGACGTCGCCGGGACGCCGGTGCACTACCTGCGGTTCGACGGCGAGGCCCCGGACGCCTTGCCGATCGTGCTGACCAACGGGTGGCCCAGCTCGTTCCTGGAGCTGACCGAGCTCGCCCAGCGGCTGGCCACGCCGTCCGCGCACGGTGGTTCGGCGGCGGACTCCTTCACCGTCATCGTCCCGTCGCTGCCCGGCTTCGCCTTCTCCCCGCAACGTCCTTCGCTCGCGGACCCCGTGCAGACCCATGAACTGTGGCACCTGCTCATGAGTGAGGAACTGGGCTTCTCCCGGTACGCGGCGCACGGCGGGGACCTGGGCGCGGGCATCACCTCCCGGCTGGCCGAAGCCCATCCCGAGGCGCTGGCCGGGATCCACTTGATGGCCGTCGCCGGTCCGGTCGCCTACGACGCCGAGACCCTCACCGGGCCGGAGCGGGCCTACCTCGACTCGGTGGCGACCTGGTCGGCGCGGGAAGGCGCCTACCAGCACCAGCAGAGCACCCGGCCGGTCACCCTGGCCTACGGCTTGACCGACTCGCCGGCCGGGCTGCTCGCCTGGATCGTCGAGAAGTACCGCGCGTGGAGCGACTGCGGCGGTGACCTGTCTTCGCGGTTCAGCGACGACTTCCTGCTGACGCAGGCGTCGCTCTACTGGTTCACCAACACCATCTCGACGTCGTTCCGGCCGTACTACGAGTACGGGGAGAACCTGACCCGCCGGGTCGAGCGGGTCGAGGTGCCGACCGCCGTCGCGCTGTTCCCGGCCGACCTGACCCAGCCGCCGCGCAGCTGGGCGGAGCGGACGTACCACGTCACGAGGTACACGACGATGCCCCGCGGCGGCCACTTCGCCGCCCACGAAGAACCCGAACTGCTCGCCCGCGACGTCACCGACTTCTTCCGGGCCCTGCGGTGACCCGGCACCGGATGGTCGTCGTCCTGCTCGAGCACGTCCTGCCCCTCGACTACGCGATCCCGGTGCACGTGTTCGGCCGGGAGGCGCCGGAGGCGTACGACCTCGTGACGGTGTCCGTGGGCGGCGGTCCCGTGCCGGTGGCGGGGGCACCACGGTGCTTCCGGACGGCGGGCTGGAGCTGCTGCGCCGGGCGGACACGATCGTCGTGCCGGGCTACGCCGACGCCGTGGAGCGTGAGCTGCCCGGGTCGTTGCTGCGGGCGCTGGCCGGTGCGCACCGGCGGGGCGTCCGGCTGGTGTCCATCTGCTCCGGGGCGTTCGCCTTGGCGCGGGCCGGTGTTCTCGACGGGCTGACCGTGACCACCCACTGGTCGCTGTGCGCGGACCTCGCCGAGCGGTTTCCCGCGCTGACCGTCGACCAGTCGGTGCTCGTGGCGGGGACCGCGTCGGTGCTCACCTCCGGCGGCGTGACCGCCGGCGTGGACCTGTGCCTGCACCTGCTGAACGCCGACCTCGGGCCGGCGGCAGCGCGGCACATCGCGCGGCGCATCGTGATGGCGCCGCGCCCGGCGGACGGACAGCGGCAGTTCGTGGAGAAGGCGGTCGTCCCTCCCGGAGACGACGTCATCGCGCGGGCCCAGCAGTGGATGCTCGTGTCGCTGGGGCAGACCCTGTCGGTGAAGGACGTGGCCGCCCGGTTCGCCATGTCGGAGCGGACGTTCCACCGGCGCTTCCGTGAGAAGGCCGGGGTGCCGCCGTTGACCTGGCTGCGTGACCAGCGCATCTTGCGGGCCAAGGAACTCCTGGAGAGCTCGGATCTGTCCATAGAGGACATCGCGCACCGCGTCGGCTTCGGCACGGCGACCAACCTGCGGGTGCAGTTCCGGCGCGCGACGAACGTTTCGCCCCGCGAACACCGGAGAGCGTTCACCTTCGACGGCGTCTGAGCCCGTTGGCGGGATCGTTTCGATAGTCGGCAGGACTGCCACTGTCCGCGGCTCGGGGCGGAGCCGAAACTGAGGGCATGAATCAGCCGACCTTCGTTCTCGTCCACGGCGCCCTGACCGATGCCTCGGTGTGGCGCCGCGTCTCCGTGCACCTGCAGGACGCCGGGCACACCGTCATCGCGCCTTCGTTGCCGATGCGCGACTTCGATGGTGATGTCGCCTACCTCGGGCAGTTCCTGGGCACGCTCACCGGCCCGCTCGTGGTCGCCGCCCACTCCTACGCCGGGTCGGTGATCTCGGCTCCCGCTGCCTTGACCGAAGCCGTCCGATCGCTCGTGTTCGTCACGGCGTTCCAGCAGGACGCGGGGGAGACGGCGGGCGCGCTCAATGGGAAGTTCCCGGGCAGCCTGCTCATTCCGGACAACCTCGTCGTGCGCGAGTACCCCGGCGGCGCGGAGATCTACCTCCGGCCGGACAAGTTCGGCGAGGTCTACGCCGGCGACGCCAGTGCACGGGACCGGAAGATTCTTGCCACGGCCCAGAAGCCGTTCGACCCGGACACCCTGGAAGGCAGCTTCGCGGACGCCGCCAGCTGGCACGCACTGCCGTCGTGGGCCGTGGTGTCCACAAAGGACAAATCCATTCCAACCGAAGCCCAGCGGTGGATGGCCGAGCGAGCCGGCTCCACCGTCGTCGAAGTCGACTCCACGCACGCCGTTCCGCTGGTGCACCCGGAGGTGGTGGCCGAAACGATCCTCCGCGCGGCGGGCTGAGGGCTACTGCCGGGTCGGTGAGGCCGACGCCTGAAGACCGCGAGCGGCCGGTGGTCCGCCGTGCTCGCCGGGCGCGAGCACGGCAGCAGGTCGAGCATCCGCACGAACGACCCGGGGCGCAGGACCAGGTTCACCGGCACCGTCGGCTCGTCGATGCGGCTCTACGGCGGGTCCGGGCTCGTCGCGGAAGACATGCGGGCTTTCTTCAGAGCGTTGCGCTGAGGAGTGCCTCCACCGCGTCCGCGAACTCCTCCGGCGCCTCTTGGGGCGGGTTGTGCCCGACGTCCCGCAGGAGCCGGTGTTCATACGGCCCGGTGAAGAACGCCCGGTCGCCCGCAGGGCTCGGGCCCGGCAGACCGTCGGCGCCCGTTTCCAGCAGCACGGCCGGCACGGTGATCGGCGGCTGCTTCGCGAGGAGGTTTTCCGTCCGCTGGTAGCGGGGATCGCCGTCGGCCAGGCCGTAGCGGTGCCGGTACGAGTGGATGACGACGTCGACGAAGTCGGGATTGTGCAAACTCGCCGCGCTCGCCGCGAAGGCGGCCCCGGCCCCTGCCCACGTCGGCGACCAGCTGCGCCACAACAATGAGCAGAGTTCCTCGCGGTTCCGGTCGAGCCCGCGGCGGCCGCGCTCCGAATGGAAGTAGAACTGGTACCAGAAAGCCTGCTCCCAGTCCGGCCTCGTGGGGTCGTTCGCGGCGGCGATGTCCTGGAGGTTGTAGCCGTCCACGGTGACCAGCCCGGTGACCCGCTCCGGGTGCAGAGCGGCCGTGACGCAGGCGGCCCGGCCTCCCCAGTCGTAGCCGGCGAGGACCGCGGAGCCGATCTCGAGCGCGTCCATGAACCCGACGAGGTCGTGCCCCAGCGCGGCCTGCTGTCCCGACCGCATCGTCGATTCCTCGCAGAACGTCGTCCCGCCGAAGCCCCGGAGGTAAGGGGCGAGGACGAAGGCACCCCGAGCCGCCAGCCGGGGCGCGACTTCGTCGAACGACCGCACGTCGTAGGGAAAGCCATGGAGCAGGATGACCGGCGGACCGCCGGCCGGCCCCGCCTGCTCGTAAGCTATGTCCAAAGTGGACGTCCTGGCCCGCCCGGCCGAACTGAATCCCATCGGCCGATTGTCGCACGCCCGCGCGGGACGCGCGGCGATGTTTACCTCCGAGGGAATTGGTTCGCCGCACCCGGCCCGGCAAACTCGGGACCATGACCAGTTACCAGCTCCACACCGCAGACACCGCCGCCGACGCCGCGAAGGAGCCGCTCAGGGTGCTTGAAGGCGCTTTCGGGTTCGTGCCCGCCGCGGCCGGCCTCATGGCCGGCTCGCCGGCGCTGATCAACACCTTCTTCGCCGCCTTCGGCCACTTCCGGGGCGGCGGCACGTTCGGCCCGGACGAACGGCAGGTCCTGCTGCTGTCCAACGCCGTCGCGAACCGCAGTGAGTGGGCGGTGGCGTTCCACACGCTGGAGTCGCTGCAGGACGGCGTCGAACCCGCCGTGGTCGAGGCGATCCGGCGGGGCGAGCGGCCCGCGGACGAGCGGATGGCGGCGTTGTCGGCCTTCACCCGGTCGCTGATCGAGCGGAAGGGGCACGTCGACGCCGCGGAGGTGGCGGCGTTCAAGGCGGCGGGCTTCACCGGAGAACAGGTCTTCGAGGTGATCACCGGCGTGGCGATCTCGGCGATGACGAACTACACGGCCAACCTCGCCCGGCCGCCGCTGGAGGACGCGGTGGCGCCGCACGCCTGGAAGACGGGATACTCGGCGGGTGCCTGACGTCGGTCTCCTGCTGAAACAGTGGCGCGGTACCCGGCGGCTGAGCCAGCTCGCGCTGGCCGCCGAGGCCGCCGTGTCGATCCGCCACCTGAGCTTCGTCGAAACGGGGCGGGCCAACCCGAGCCGCGCCATGGTGCTGAAGCTCGCGGAGGTCCTCGACGTCCCGCTGCGCGAACGCAACACCTTGCTGCTCAGCGCCGGCTTCGCCCCGGAGTACCCGGAGTCCGCATTGGACGCACCGGCCCTGGCCGCGGTGCGGGACGCCCTGGAGACCATTCTCGCCCAGCAGGAACCGTTCCCGGCGCTGGTGATGGACCGCGGCTGGGACATCCGGCACACCAACTCCGCCGCCCGCCGGTTCTTCGCCTTCCTCCAGGACGGGCGGCCGGCGGGGCCACCGGGGGCGGCGAACGTGCTTCGCCGGATGTTCCACCCGGACGGCGTGCGACCCCACGTGACGAACTGGCCGGAGGTGGCCGAAGCGCTGGTGCGGCGGGCCCGGCGCGAGGCGATCGGGGGCGTCCTGGACGAGCGGGCCCAGCGGATCCTCGGCGAAGTGCTCGACTACCCGGACGTGCCGGCGCACCTGCGGGTGCTGGACGCGACGTCGCCCGTCCTCCCGATCGTGCCGATCCGGTACGAGCGCGGTGGCCGGCGGTTCGACTACTTCTCCACGGTGACGACGCTGGGCACACCCCAGGACGTGACCCTGCAGGAGCTGCGCATCGAATGCTTCTTCCCGATGAACGACGAAACCCGGGAGCACGCCCGGGAGCTGGCCGGGCCGCCCGGCGGGTGACGAACGGATGGTCAGCGGACGAGGCGGAAGAACCCGCGCACCTGCTCGACCAGCGACGCCGGCTGCTCCAGTGCGGCGAAGTGGCCACCGCGCGGCAGTTCCTCGAACCAGCGCAGGTCGGTGAACCGCAGCTCGGCCTCCCGCCGCGACGGGCGCGTGATGTCGCGCGGGTAGACCGACAGCCCGGACGGCGCGGTGACCTTGTCCCGGAAGTGGGCGAAGCTCTCCCAGTACAGGCGCGCCGACGACGTGGCCGACGCGGTGAACCAGTAGACCGAGATCTCGTCGAGGAGCTTCTGCCGCGGCAACACGTCCCCGGGGTGGCCCTCGTGGTCGGTCCAGGCCCAGAACTTCTCGGCGATCCAGGCGGCCTGGCCGGCCGGGGAGTCGGTGAGGCCGTAGCCGAGCGTCTGCGGCCGGGTCGCCTGGATCGCCGAGTACCCCCGGCCGGTCCGCCGGAACTCCAGCTCGGCCTCGAGGTTCGCCCGCTCCGCGGGTGTCGGGTCGTCGAACGTGCCCGCCGCCACGGACCCCAGGTTCAGGTGCACGCCGGCGACCCGCTCGGGCGCCACCTCGCCCAGCGCGCCGGACACCGCCGAACCCCAGTCGCCGCCCTGCGCGCCGTACCGCGGGTACCCCAGCGAAACCATCAACGTGTCCCAGGCACGCGCGATGCGGGTGACGCCCCACCCGGTGGTCGACGGCTTGTCGCTCCAGCCGTACCCGGGCAGCGACGGCGCGACCACGTGGAACGCGTCCGCCGGGTCCCCGCCGTGCGCGCGCGGGTCGGTCAGCGGGCCGAGGACGTCCAGGAATTCGAGCACCGAACCGGGCCACCCGTGCGTGAGCACCAGCGGGAAGGCGTCCGGCTCCGGCGACCGGACGTGCAGGAAGTGAAGGCCGAGCCCGTCGACGGTGTCGCGGTACTGCGGGAAGGCGTTCAGCCGTCCGGCGAACCCGAAGTCGTAGTCCTCGGCCCAGTCGCGGCAAAGCTCCTGCGCGTAGGCCAGCGGCAGCCCCTGGGACCAGTCGTCCACCGGCTCGGGCTCGGGCCACCGCGTCCGGCGCAGGCGGGCCCGCAGATCCGCGATCTCGGCTTCGGTGACGCTGACCTCGAACGGCTCGGCGGTCACAGGGAGCCTCCTTTCCTCGCCGGGAACATTACTTCGCGGGTGTGACCCGCGCCTCAGCCGATTGCCCCTGACACCGGTGTCAGCGGTCAGGATGGCGGCAGCGCCCGGAACGGCCGGGCCGGTCACCGGGAAGGCACGGAAAATGGGACAGGCATGGGGTTTCGGCAGGCACGGCGGGCCCGAAGTGCAGGAGTTCTTCGACCGCCCCGATCCCGCTCCCGGTCGCGGTGAGGTGCTGATCCGGGTCGACGTCGCCGGGGTGAACCCCCTCGACCACCTCGTGCGCGCGGGTCTGGTCCCCGGGCTCGACGGCGGGCGTCCGTTTCCCCGCGTGCTCGGTATGGAGGCCGCGGGCACCGTTCTCGCGCTGGGCGAGGACGTCGACGGGCTCGAGGTGGGGGACGCGGTCTTCGGCTTCGCGCTCACCGGCGGCGGCACCTACGCCGAGACGACGGTGCTGTCCGCGCCGAACACCGCGCGCATCCCGGCGGGTCTGTCCGCCACCGTGGCGGCGACGCTGCCGGTGGCCGGGACGACCGCGGTGGACGCGCTCGACCAGCTCGGCCTGCCGGCCGGCGCCACGATCCTGGTGAACGGCGTCGGGGGTGGGGTCGGCCTCGCGGTCGCCCGGCTGGCCGCGGCGCGCGAGCTGCACGTGGTCGGCACCGGCAGCGCCGCGAAACGCGAGCCGGCCGAGAGCGCCGGGGTGCGGTTCGTCGACTACACCGCCGAGGACGTCGCCGCCGCGGCCCGTGAGCTGGCTCCCGGCGGCTTCGACGGGATCGTCGACCTGGTCGGCGGTCCCTCGCTGCGGACGGTCGCCCCGCTGGCGCGCAACCCCCGCGATGTCATCGCCGTGGGCGATCAGTCCGTGCCCGACATCGGCGGCCGGTTCGTCGAGCGCCGCCTCGACCGCGACAACCTGGAGCGCGCCGCCCGGCTGGCGCTCGACGGAGTCCTCGCGCCTCCGGTCACGGCGGTTCACCCGCTGTCGGACGCCCCGGCCGCCCTCGCCACCGTCGAGAACGGGCACGCCTCGGGCAAAGTCGTCATCAAGGTGACCTGACAAGCTTTTCAGCCGCGGCCCAGGATCTTGGCCAACGCGGCGACGTCCGGCTTCTGCGGCCGCGGGAGCCAGACCGGCTGGTCGGCGCCGCGCGGGGAGAGCACGTTCGAGTAGTGGTGCGGCGTGCGTGACAGCGTGATGTTCTCGGTGACGCCCTGGTAGATGCCCAACGGCGTGAGCGAGGTGAACAGCTGTGGGTCGAGCAGTTCGTGGTCGCCGCCGCTGCCGACGGCCTGGTGGACGTAGTCCCAGTCGAAGAAGCCGAGGGTGACCGCCCACATCGCGGCCCGCGTCAGGGACACGTGGACCCGGTAGCTGCCGCCCTCGGTGGCGCGGCGGGCCAGCGCGGCCATGGCGCCGGTCGCGCCGAGCCAGGCGACGAGGTAGTCGTTGATGATCGATGTCGGGGGCAGCTTCGGGGCGTCGAGGCTGCCTTCGGCGGCGACCATGCCGGTGACCGTGCCGGCGACCTGGTCGAAGCCGACGCGGCGGGCCCAGGGGCCGGTTTCGCCGTGGCAGCTGGCGGTGACGTGGATGAGGCCGGGCCGCACCGCGAACGCCTGTTCGGCGTCGACGCCGAGTTCGGTGAGCAGGCCGGGGCGGCGGTTGGCGAAGAAGATGTCCGCCTCGCGCAACAGTGCACGCAGGGTGTCCCGGCCGTCGGGCCCGCGGACGTTGAGGCGGGTGGAACGCATGCCCACGTTGGCCGTGGCGATGAGGGGGTCCTGCTCGAACTCGGCGACGCGCCAGACGTTGAGCACGTCCGCGCCGAGTGAGGCCAGGGAGCGGCCGATGCCGGCGCCGGCGATGACGTGGCCCATGCCGAGCGCGCGGATTCCGGACAGGGGGTGGGTGCCCCATTCCGGCAGTGGTTCGGGCGGGGTGTCGGCGACCTTTTCGATTTCGATCAGGGGCCGGGAGGCGAGGTGCTCGAACACCGGCTCGGCGACGAACTCCTCGACGCTGCGGACCTTGGCGAACACGATCCCGTGCTCTTCGCCGAGCGCTTCGAGCTCGTCGGCGGTGTGCCGGGCGATGGCGCGGCCGAGGGCTTCGGGGTTGTCGGCGCAGTCGAGGACTTCGAGCATCTTCGACTTGAGGCCGGGGTAGATGTTCGGCGGGATGACGTGGCGGCCGTCGCGGGTGGGGTAGAACCCGAAGTAGGCGAAGACGCTGCGGTCGGGCATGTCGGCGGGGTAGCCGTTGAGGGTCTCCCACTTCATCTCCGACGCCGGGGCGAGGCGGCGGATGGCCTGGCCGAGGTCGACGGTGATGTCCTGGCCGAGGCCGGTGCGCATCCGCCACAGCTTCGCGGCGATCACCGACTGCTGGGCCAGCGCGACGGCGGCGGCGCCGCCGATGCGGATGCTGCTGGGCATCAGCGGGTCGCGCTTGTGGAAGGTGATGGTGCCGCCGCTGTCTTCGGGGGTGAAGCCGAGCGGGGCGAGGAGGGCGCGGAGCTCGGCGTGCGGATCGAACTCGTCGTCGGTCGCGCGCTTTCCGACGGCTTCGAGCATGGCTTCGCGCAGGGCCCGCGGGTCGGTGGTTTCCACTGTGGACTCTCCGGTCAGTGCAGCAGGGCGGTCGGGACGTCGACGTGGCGGGCGCGGAGGAACTCGCCCAGGGACTTGCCGATCTGGTCGAGCGCGAGGTTCGCCGAGCCGCTGGGCGGGAAGTAGCCGCGCAGCACGAACGAGATGCCGTGCAGGTTCGGCTGTTCGTAGCGTTCGATCCCGACGGCGTCCGGGCAGCCGAGCAGCTCGCGGAGCCGGTCGGCGGTGAGGAACCCCGCGAGCCATGGCCAGGCGGCTTCGTCCCGGGCCCACACGCCGAGGTTGGCGTTTGCCCCCTTGTCGCCGGTGCGCGCGTAGACGAGCTGTCCGAAGGGGACAGTCGCGGTGGGACCGGAGGGAGCCGCGCGGCTCGCCGGGGTTTCGGGCTGGCCGGTGAAGACGACGGTGTCCGGCGGGGGAGCGATGTCGAGGACCCGGCCGTCGGGCAGGTGGACCTGGTGGCGCAGGTCGGCCTGGCGGACGAGCCCGGGCCAGTAGTCGATCCGGGGCTGGCCGCCCATGGAGTACATCTGGGTCATGTCGATGTAGAAGCCGGGGATGCTGCCGAGGCCGTAGGAGCAGAACTGGTTGAGGAATCCCGAAACTGTCTTCTGCTCCGCGGCGGCGGCCGTGACCTGGACGGCGACGGTGGCCTGCCACTGGTCCTCCGGATCGGGGACCGGCTGCCCGCAGACGAAGAAGTGCAGCTCGTCCACGGGGTGGTCCTGGCGAGCGCGGTCGGCCTGGGCCTTGAGGACGCCGATCTTGACGTCGACGTCCAGGCCGGTGGGGAAGAGCCAGGTCGCGCCGCGGTAGCCGCGCTGGAAGTTGACGCCGACCTTGGTCGTCTCGGAGGCGGCGCTGCCGCGGGCGCCGGTGACGCGCACGCGGTCCGGGCCGTCCTGGGCGAGCGTGATGGAGTCGGTGTGCCAGGTGACGTCCGGGTTGAGGTAGCGCGGGCCCTGGATCTCGTACATCAGCTGCGCGGTCACGGTGTCGACGGTGACCGCGCCGCCGTCGCCGGCGCGTTTGGTCATCACGAAGGTGCCGTCTTCGTCGACCTCGGCGATGGGGAAGCCGGGCAGGGTGTTGTCGGCGATGCCGGTGAAGCCGGCGAAGTTGCCGCCGGTGGCCTGCGGTCCGCATTCGATGATGTGCGCGGCGGCGGTCGCGCCGGCGATGCGGTCCAGATCCCCGCGCTGCCAGCCGTGCCACCACGCGGCGGGACCGGTGACGAGGGAGGCGTCCGCGACCCGGCCGGTGATGACGATGTCGGCGCCTTCGCCGAGCGCGGCCTTGATGCCCCAGCCGCCGAGGTAGGCGTTGACCGCCAGCAGGTCGTCGATCTCCAGTGGCGCGCCGGTTTCGAGGTGGTTCAGCTGTCCGTCGGCGATCAGGTCCTTCGCGGTGCCGGTGAGGTCGTCGCCGGTCACGTACGCGACTTTGAGGGACAGGCCCAGCGCCGCGACCTCGGTGCGGATCGCTTCGGCGAGACCGGCCGGGTGGTAGATCCCGGCGTTGGTGACGACCTTGATCCCTTTTTCGGCGATGGCGGGAAGCTGGGGACGCAGCTGGCGGAGAAAGAACTCCGAGAAGAACTCGCGCCGGGCTTCGCGGTTGCCGTGGAAGCCGGCGACGACCATCGACATGGTGATCTCGGCCATCGAGTCGCCGATCACGACGTCCACCGGATCGCCTTGGACGGCCTCTTCGAACGCGGAGAACCTGTCACCCATCGCGCCGGAGAAGTTCGCGATCCGGACCGGACGCGCCATGGCGGCCACCTCGCTTCGTTGACACCTGTCGCTGAAATCGACGCTACTGCTATCGTTGACAAGTGTCAACGAACGAGGGTCTGCGGGCGCCCGCCCGCACCGACAGCG
Organism: Amycolatopsis sp. NPDC051716; assembly: GCF_040681595.1. Taxonomy (NCBI): domain Bacteria; kingdom Bacillati; phylum Actinomycetota; class Actinomycetes; order Pseudonocardiales; family Pseudonocardiaceae; genus Amycolatopsis; species Amycolatopsis sp. NPDC051716. The sequence continues at coordinate 91,986 of NZ_JBFAZA010000030.1, forward strand.
CCGATCCCCGGGCCGCGCGCGTGCGCGACCGGCTCCGGCGGGCCGCGTTCGAGCTGATCGAACAACGCCGGGTCGAGCGGATCTCGGTCAGCGACATCGCCGCGCTCGCCGGCGTGAGCAGGCAGGTCTTCTACCAGCACTTCCGCGACCGCGACGACGCCGTCGCGCAGGCCGTGGCGGCCTCGTTCCGGGAGCTCACCCCCGGCGACGGGGAAGACCCGCGGGCGGTGATCCACCGCCTGTGCGAATTCTCGGCCCGGCACGCGGAGCTCTACCGCAACCTCTACCCCAGCGCGGCGTCGCAGCAGACGGCGAACGCCTACCGCGACCTCCTCCACCCGGCGTGCATCCGGCTCGTCGACCACCTCCCGAACCCGGCGACGCTCGCGGATTTCGTCCTGGGCGGCATCATCGAGCTCCTCCGGCTGCCGGCGGAAGGTCCGGGCGCGCCGGCGTCAGGCGAGTTGTTGCGCCGCCGCGTCGACGCCTGCCTCGATGTCCTCAGTGGACCTTTGATTCCGGCTGGTCCGAACTCCGCTGACGCTGACCCGCCGGCCTAGCCGGCCGGGTCGCCTCGGCACGCAGCAGCTGCCGCCGCTTGGCGGCACCTCCCGGAAGGCGGTGCAGCTTGAACGAACCGGGTTTGTGCGCCTCCTTGGCCAGGTGCCCGGGGATGCCCTTGCAGACGAATTCCTTGATCCTGGCGCCCCAGCCGTCGTCGATGTGCAGCCACACCGCGACGTCGGACCTGTTGGCGAACTGGTAGATGCCCGCGTTCCGGCCCAGGCTCATGCACTGGGCGTAGGACGACCGGCGGAGGTTCTCCGGCTGCTCACCCGCGAGCCGGCTGAGCACGGTGTCGGCGGCCCGCGCGCCCAGCGGCCCGGGAACGGGCTCCTCGACGGCGACGTCCACCGGGAGACCCCCGGTCCGGACGCGGTCGATCAGCGCGGCGAGCCCGGTCAGGCCGCTTTCGCGCGGGTGGAACGCCGCCAGCATCCCGCGCAGGTCGGCCAGCGCGCCCGCACTGGTGTCGCGGACGGCTTCCAGCGAGCGGCGTGCCTGGTCCGGTTGCTCGTCGAAAGCGAGCAACGCCAGCCCGGCCTGCATGGTGATCAGGGCGAACCCGTGCCCGGCGATGTCGTGCACCTCCCCGGCCAGCCGGATCCGTTCCTCGAGTGCCGTGCGCGTGATGAGGTCGTGGCGAGCCCGCCGCCGGGCCGCGTCCCGCACGTGGACCAGCGCCCCCAGCGACCACGGCAGCACGATCCAGCTCGACCAGGCCAGCGCCAGCAGGCCGGGATCGTGCCGGTCGCTGAGCACCCGGACGAGGATGGTCACCGACGACAGCACGGCGGCCGGCGCGCACACCGCCGCCGAGCGGAGCGGCGTCCGCTGCCGGGCGGTCTCGAACACCGCGATCACCAGGCACAGCAGCACCGGCCCGTACGGATAGCCGGCCAGCAGATAGCCGTTGACCAGTACCACGGCGCCGGTCAACGCCACCGGCGGCATGCTGCGGCGCAGGCCCATCGTCACCGCCGCGGCGGCGACCAGGAGCGTCACGCCGAGCGCGTCCAGCGGGATGGCCGGGGCGGTCGCCGGCGATGGGACGGCCATCGTGCCGGCGACCACGGCGGCCGCGAACAGCCCGGCGGACACGACGTCCAGCCGGAAGATCCGCGCGCCGAAGGCCATGGGCATGCCCGTCAGCATGGCGACCGGCCGGGCGCCTGTCGTCGGCTTCGAAGCGACACCCGGGCTACGTCAGCTGACGTAGCCCGTCCGGCGGCAACGCCGCTTTGCGTCCGATGTGGTCACCGGGTCCAAGCCCCACGCTGGAAGCACCGAGGCGATGCCCGCTTCGGCCACCCCGGCAGGAGGACATCCCGTGACAACGCGCACAAACCCGCCGCCGGCCCGGACCGCGATCGGGCGGGCCACCGGCCGGCACCGGACGTTCCTGATCGCCACCTGCGTGGCACTGGTCCTGGCCGCGATCGCCGACGAAGCCACCGGCTACGACGGCCCCGGACCGGTCATCTACCCCGCGTTCGTGGTGCTGGTCGCCCTGGTGCCGTGGCGGTTCACCCCGCTGCTCGTGCTCCTCATGAGCGCGTTGTTCGTCTTCGGCGCACTCGTGTCGCCGGAGTTCGTGCACCGGCTGACCACGCCGGGCCAGGTGCTGGACTTCGCCGCCGCGTGGCTGCAGATGCTCGGTTTCGCCGCGGCCGCGGGCTTCGCGGTGGCCGCGGTCGTCGTTTCCCGCCGGACCCCCGGATCCCGTTCGTGAAGGAGCACACCGTGTCCCGTTTCCGCCGGCTCGGCCGCAGCACCCTCGTTTCGTTCGCCGGGCTGCTCGGCGGCATCGCCGGGCTGCTCGTCCAGTGGGCCGCCGACCCGGCCAGGTTCTCGGCGGCCCAGCAGTCGTCCGGGATCCCGTTCCCGCCCGGCATCCTGTTCATCGCCGGGGCCGGGTTGCTGATGCTGGCCACGTCCCGCTGGTGGTGGCACCCGATCTTCGCCGTGGTCATCGCGTTCTGGATCGCCGGCGTCGGAACGCTCGCCGGCCAGCTGACCCCCAACCTGGTCTCACCCAACGACGGCACCGTGGCCGGGACCGTCGTCATGGCCGCCGCGCTGCTCCTCGCCGCGGTAGCCGGTGTCGTCAGCATGGTTTCGGGACGGCGGAGGTCCGCGGTCCCGGCACGAAACCCGGGAAATGGCGGATCTTCGGAGATCCCCGGATGAGGAAGCGCTTTACTGACGAGGCCTGCGGGAATTACCCTGTAGCTGCGGGCTGGCGGGCGGACGACTTCACCGGCGCGTCACCAATTTTCGGAATTCGTATCGAAACGAGGGGGAAAGATGAAATCCACGTCCGCTGCCGCACTCACGGTGACGAATCTTGCGGAATCCGACGACCGTTCCGGGGCCGGCTGCGGCGTTCGGGTGGGCTTCGCTGCGGCGTCCGCGCTCACCGTGACGCCCCTTGCCGAGCGTGACGAACACGGCGGCACCGGCCGCGGCGTGACCATGTACAACGAAGCCGGAAAGGCCGGCCCCGGTTCGACCGCTGCGAAACCGCACTGAACGGCGGAGCAGGCGTTTCGATGTCCCGCGGGCAGGTTCCCCGCACTTGCCTGGTGTCGATGCCGTGGCACTCGCTGCACCGCCCCTCCCTCGCACTCGGCGTCCTGCGCGCGGCGTGCGAACGGGAGGGGCTTCCGGTCCCGGTTTCCTACCACGGCAGTCTCGCCTTCGCCGAGATGATGCTGCGGGCCGGTCTGACCGTGGGCGACTACGCGGAATTGGCGGACACCGGGTTCCACCATTCGCTCGGCGAATGGATCTTCGCGGGCGCGCTCAACGGACCCGGTTTCGGCTATGCGGGCATGCGGGATCTGGCCGGTCGCGCCGGCCTGCCCTTCCGCATCGCGGCGGCGGCTCGTGAGCTCGCGGACGAATTCACCGATCAGGCCGCCGACGCCATTCTGGCCCACGAGCCGGAACTGGTCGGCTTCAGCGCGACCTTCAGCCAGACCATCGCGAGCCTCGCGGTGGCCCGGCGGATCAAGGACCGGCGACCCGGCGTGCGGATCCTGGTCGGCGGCTACTCGACCGACGGCCCGATGGGCGTGGCGCTGCACCGGGAGTACCCGTTCGTCGACTACGTCCTGCGCGGCGAGGCGGACGTGACTTTCCCGAAACTGCTTCGAGCCCTCGCCGAATGCGATGCGACCGGAAGCCGCGACGGCCTCGACGACGTGCCGCAGCTGTGCCGGCGTGACGACGACGGCGCCACCCGGGTCAGCCCGTGCCCGTCCCGGCCGGTCTCCCCGGCGTCGATCACGACACCGGACTACGACGACTGGTTCGCCGCCGTTCCCGCTTCCGTCGCGGCCCGCGTCGAACCGGAGCTGGTCGTCGAGTCCTCCCGCGGCTGCTGGTGGGGCGCGAAACACCACTGCGTCTTCTGCGGCCTCAACGGCACCGCGATGGCCTACCGGGCCAAGCCGGCCGAATCCTTTGTGGATGAAGTTCTCGGACTCGTTCGCCGGCACCGGATCCTCGACGTCACCACGATCGACAACATCCTGCCGAACGAGTACTACCGGTCGGCACTGCCGGAGCTGGCCGACGCCGGCCACGACCTGCGGATCCACTACGAAATCAAGGCCAACGCGCAGATCGAGGACGTGGCCGCGCTGCGGGGCGCGGGCGTGTGGGACGTCCAGCCCGGCATCGAGAGCCTGGTCGACGACGTACTGCACCGGATGCGCAAGGGCGTGCGCGGGGCCCACAACGTGCGGATGCTGCGCGACGGTGCCTCGGCCGGGCTCAACATCACCTGGAACTGGTTGTACGGGTTTCCGGGCGAACGCGTGGCGGACTACGCCGCGGTCGTGGCCCAGTTGCCCGCCCTGGTGCACCTGCAGCCGCCCAGTGGCGCGGCACGTATTGCGCTGCAACGGTTTTCGCCGAACTTCGACGACCCGCGGCAGGGCTTCACCGAGCGTCGCCCGGCGGCGGGGTCGCGCCTCGTCCACGACATCGACGACCCCGAGCGGCTCGCCGAGCTCGTCTACTCCTTCGACACCCCGGACCAGGGGCTCACGGCCGAGGAGGTCAAGCCGCTGGTCGACGCGCTGGACGCGTGGACCGCGGGCTATGCGGGGAGTGCGCTGATCGTCCGGACCATCGGCGACGTCGTGGTGATCCGGGACCGGCGCCACGGCTGGGCGCCGGCCGACCACGTGCTCGAGCACCCGCGGGAAATCGCGGCCTGGCGAGCACTGGAAACCGGCCGCGCCCCCCTCCGGGTACTCGCCGAACAGGACCACGAATGGGACCCGGACGACTTCGGCGACTGGCTTGGCCGGCTCGCGGAGGCCGGTCTGGTGTTCACCGACGGCAATTTGTGGATCACCCTGGCCACCTCGCCGGCCACGGCGCGGAGAACCCGCTTGCCGTTGCCGGTGCTCACGCCGTCCGCCTGAGAAGGAGCCCCATGCGTACTCTGTCCGCTCCGCACCCGGCGTGGCCCGAAACGGTCGAACTCGACCTCGGCCGCATCGACGCCGATCCCGGCGCCGCACTGGGTGTCGTGGCCGAACTGGCCGGGCGCGCGCAGCGGCTGCGGCTGCCGGAGCCGTTCGCCTTCGGCGGATCCGCGCACCGCGACGCGACGATGGTGCGCTTGCTCGCGGCCGCCGCGGCGGCGTTCGTTCCGGTGGACTGGACCTTGCGGGAGCCGTTGCCGGGCACCATTCCCGAACGCGCGTTGTGTCACCTGCCGCCACCACGGGACGACGGAGAACTCGCTCGCCGTTGGCGTGCGGCCCACGACGTGGGCCTGTGCACCTACCGGTACGGCCCGGGGTTCGTCCTCATCCACGACACCCGCCCGGGCGGGCCGATCAACCGCGTCCACGTCGAAGCCGGTTGGGTCGACACGTTCCGGACCCTGGCCGGCACGGTCCGGCCGCCGGCCGGCGGAGCCGCGGCGGATCTCCTCGACCAGCTGGCAGCGCACCAGCTCGCCCTGCGGCTGGACGACCGGTACGCCGTTGTCCTGCCCTACCACGCGGATCGGCGTCCACCACCCGGCCGGGCGGTCCCGCCGGCGAAGCCGAGCCTATGACCGACGCCTCGCCGGACGCGGCCACCTCGGCGGCCGGGCTGCGCGGGCATCGCGCGTTCCGGCTCTTGTGGAGCGCGGACGCCGCCTCCCAGCTGGGCACGGCCGCCGCGACCGCGCTGGTGCCCCTGCTCGCCGCCACCACCCTCGGCGCCACTCCACTGCAGATGGGACTGCTCACCGCGGCGGAGACCGTGGCGTTGCTGGTCATCGGCCTGCCCGCCGGTGCCTGGATCGACCGGACCCGCCGCCGCCGCGCGGTCCTCGTCGGCGCCGACCTCGTCCGGGCCCTGCTGTTCTTCGGTGTCCCGGTCGCGGGCTGGACCGGTGTGCTGGACTTCGGGCAGCTGCTCATCACGGTGGTTCTCGTCGGCGTCGCGACCGTGTTCTTCGACGCCGCCTACCAGGCGTACCTGCCGGTGGTGATCGGGCTGGAGAACCTGGAAACCGGCTACGCGCGCCTGCAGGTCACCCTGTCGGTCGCCGCGGCCGCCGGGCCCGGCATCGGTGGCGTGCTCACTCGCGTGATCGGTGCCGCCTCCGGGCTGGCGCTCACCGGAGCGGGCTACCTGGCTTCGGCCGCGCTCCTTTCGCGCGTCCGGGCCGAGGTGCCGCCGATACCACCGCGGCCGCGGAAGGTGCGGCTCCGCACCGAGATCGCCGAGGGGCTGCACTACATCGTCGGCCACCCCCAGCTCCGCCCGCTGGCCGTCGCGAGTTCCATCGCCGCGTTCTTCACCGCGGGCATCATGTCCATGGAAGTCCTGTTCTTCACGCACGACCTGCACCTGGACGCGGCGGGCGCGGGCGTCCTGCTGGCCCTGTCCGGCGTGGGCAGCGTCATCGGCGCCGCGACGACCGGCCGCTGGACCCGCCGCCTCGGCGTGGCTCGCGCCAACTGGCTGGTGCCGCTGCTGACGTGGCCGCCCCACCTGCTGCTCCCGCTCGCCCAACCGGGCCCGATCGGCCTGGCCCTGGCGGCCACGGGAATCGTCATCCACGCCGCCGGCGGCACGACCTACAACGTGATCGTGATGACCCGCCGCCAGCACCTGACACCGGACGCCCTGCGCGGCCGCGTCCACACGACCATGCGCGTGCTTGTGTGGGGAACGATGCCCCTCGGCGCACTGGCGGCGGGCGTCTTCGCCGAGTCAGTGGGGACGCGCGCGACCCTGACCATCGCCGTCGCCGGAATCCTCATCGCGATCGTGCCGGCGGCCTGGTCCGCCCGCGAACACCCGGCCCCTTGACCGCCGAGACGGCGACCCGGCCGGTGCGGTCGCGGACGGGACACCGTTCCGAGTCGTGAAGGAGTCCTACGAAGACCGAGAGTTCCAGCACCTGCGGTTCGTCGACGGGCAGCACACGCTCGCGGGCATCTCAGGTCAGGGCGGCGAGTTGGTGTCCGATGAAGACCGCGAGGCTTCGCTGAGGTTGAGCGGAAGTTCTACGCGGAAGGCGAGTACGCGCTGGACATCACCGAGGCGGTGTTCGAATCCGCGTCGATGTTCTCTTTGCCGGGAGAGCTCGTCCGGCGCGATCCGGAGACACAGTTCGTGGTCCGCAAGGAACGATTGACGGCCGCGGATCTCTCGATCCTGTCGCGGTCCATGCGGCGCCGGCTCAAACGGGCGGCCCGCAGTCCGTTCGATTCCACTGTCCTCGTCGTCGGCCGCGACGGGCCGGACTTCACGGGAAACTTGGTGAACCACCGGAAGCTGGTCGACCTGGGCATCGCCGAGGCTTGAGGGCGAAGGGCATTCTTTTCCATTCCACTCAGCGTTGGCGGCGACCTCACGGCGGCTGCCGCTGCCCCAGCACTGACGATTTGTCTCGCCGCGCGGCAGGTCGGCACGAAGAGGTGCATGAAGCGCTTGATGGCGACACTAGTCGGGCTTCTGAGCGCCTGCTCAGTGGAGGCGTTCATTGGACCACCGACCATCCCCCCTTCGCCTTTGCGCTTCGGCGACTGGTCGTAACGGCGACCGACGGCAGCGCCCGGCTGTCGGAGGCCAGGTGGCTGAGCCGCCGCTTGGTCGGCGACGTCACCGCCGCAGCCGACCACCGGGCGACGTGACGTCCTGACCGTGCGTCGTCGGCTATTCACACCCAAGGCGTCCGCCGGCCGGATGCTGACTGTCGAGTCCATCCGCCTCAGTCGTGCCGCCGGAACTGTCGATCAACGCGTGGGGTCGGTTCAGGGCCGCGTTGTTGGTCGCGATACAGATGCCGGTCAACCACTTCTCGGACGGTGGTCGATACGAACACGTGTCCCGCCTCACGATGAGCCTGCCTCAGCAACGTTATCTCCAGGCCCGCGCTACAAGGTGTGCGCGAGACGGTCGGCCAGCAGGCGGGTGAAGCGCGGCGGGTCCTTCAGCTCGCTGCCCTCGGCCAGCAAGGGCCATCCCGTGGATCAGCTCGACTCTCGGTCAGCGACGCGTCGTCCTTACGCCCTCGTACGCCTTCCGTAGGCCGGTGACCAACGGGTGCGTCGGGTTCAGCTCAAGGATCCGCTTGACCCGCGCCAGCCCACCGTCCAAGTCACACGCACTGCCCGGCGTGTCACCAAACCGGTGATCATTACTGGTCACCGCACTAGCGGGACGAGCGCCGGGTGGTCGAGCTGCGACAGCGCGTCCGCGACAATGGCCCGAACGGGTCGAAGGCGAAACACCGGTCCGGAATCGGTCGGTGACTTCCTCGATCCGGTCCAGCTTCGCGTCGAGGTCGGGGTCGTGAGACTCCTTCCAGTGCGGGTCGCTGAAACGTGATGTGTAGGCGTGCAGGACCTGCCGCAACCGTCCCCGTCCGATGCGCACGATGCGGGCCGGCGCCCATCGCGGGTCCGTGCGTCCGTAGCGGCCGGCGAGGTAGCGGGCGAGTTTGCGGATGCTCCAGTGCGTGAACGGCAGCATGTGCTTGCACGGGCGGGTCGTGGCCGTCGAGATGATGACCGTGATGTCAGCGTCGGTGATCCAGCGGGGACGACGCCCGCCCAGTGAGGGGCCAGGCAGGCCAGTTCCTCGTCGTTGAACGCGTGGATCACGTCCCGCACGGTGTCCTCGTCCGCGGCCACCAGGCAGGCGATCGCCGGCACCGTGGTGCCGGAGGCCAAGGTCATGACGACCAACGCTCGACGAACCCGGATCGACCCGTGCTTACCCCGCCTCACCAGCCGCAACAGGTACTGGCTCTTGGCTTCGCTGAGGCGGCGCCCTCTGACAGATCGACACATGGCACACCCCGCTTTCACCTCGACCTGACACGATCAACCCTGCTCCGCACCGCTTCCGGAATCACGCACCCACCCGGCGTGTCGCTCACCAACCCGGTGAACGTTTCTGGACACCGCACTAGGCGCGGTTTCGGTGCCGGAACTGCCGTTGCCGTATGACCGCACCGATAGCGTTATCCCGGTGTACTGGCGGTGTCCAAAGGCCTACCTCGACCCGGCGGTTCGCCGATCGTGCTCCGCGCTCGCGCAGATGGCGTCCGCGGCGGTGGACCGCGGAATAGGCTGGCTGTGGGACAACCCGGAGTCGGGTCGGCGCACGCGCGGCATGCGGACTTACTGGATCTCCCGAGTGGGAACGCGGGCTTCCGGCTCATCGGTGGCCTCGCCGCTCATACTCTTGGCTCGCCAGATTGCCGATGGCTTCGACTGTCCGACGGAAGCCGTCGTCGCCCACAACTGCGCGCAGTTGGCGTTGAACCCCTCGATCTCCGGCGCAACTGAGGCCAGCGCGCCTTCATCCGCCGCCGTCAGCACCACCGCGCGGATAAGGCTCTTGCCGGCCAGACTGCGCCCACCAACCGGGTGACCATCACGGTCACCGTCGATTCGAGCTGAGTGAGCTGCGCGGCGACGTCCCGCCGGGGCAACCCCGGATCCCGCACCATCCGCTGACTGTCCGGCCAGCGGGCGGGCGGCGATTAGCGCGGTGGAAATTCCCACTTTGGCGTCACCCGTTGGGGATTGCCGTCCTACTTTTGCGACAAGCCCGAGATGAGATGTCATCCCAGTGCGCATAAGGTGCATGCGCACGCTCGTGCCAATGCAGGTGCGTCGGCACGTGCATGTAACAGCGCTGTGTACTGAGCCGACCAACGTGAGGACGTGTCAATGCGAAAGTCGGGTAGTCGTCCGAGGCTTGGCCACTATGCCGAGTTGACTGGCATAGTGGCCATGCACCCAAGGGGTGACTACTTCCTCGTCAGTGGCTTCGGTAGCTGCTCTGGGATGGGATACTTACGAGGGGTGCGATGGTCGGTGGATGTCAGCACCGTATTCGGCGGTGTCGGATCGTCCGGTCGGGGAGCGAGCTGATGAGCGCTTACGGTAGACGGGACACCGCGCCGACCACCGGCAGTTTCGGCGGCAGTTCCGGCACCACGCGGTTCACGGCCGACGATGTCGATAGCGCCGTGCGTTGCCCTGACATACCCCGTCAATTGCCCCCGCCGCCACCCGTCTTCGTCAACCGCGTGCGCGAGCTGGCTCTCCTGACCGAGCGGCTCCGGTCCGCGGGAGGCCGAAGCCGGGCGCCGATCGTGGTGTTCAGCGGGCTGGCCGGGGTGGGCAAGAGTGCGATCGCCCTCGAGTGGGCACACCAGAACCGCGAGCTGTTCCCGGGCGGTCAGCTGTACGCCGATCTGGCGGCATATCGCAGGCCCGGCGGGGTGGAAATGACCGAGGTCCTGGCTTCTTTCCTGCGTGCACTGGGAGTGCGTGAAGAGTTCATCCCGCGTGCGTACGCCGAACGCGCCGCGTTGTTCCGCAGTCGTACGCGCGGCTGCAAAGTGCTGGTGATGCTGGACAATTCGGATGCTGCGGCACAGGTCCGGCCGGTGGTTCCCAGCTCGCCGGACAGCGCGGTCCTGGTGACCAGCAGACGCCGGCTGGGTGGTCTGGTGATGGACGGCGCGGACTTCGTCGACCTCTCGCCGTTGACCGTCGCCGACGGCACTTCACTGGTCCGTACCATTCTGCCGGAGGAACCGGACCCGGCCGACGAAAAGGCCATCAACGCCCTCGCGGAACTCTGTGGTGGCTTGCCGATCGCCCTGTGCATTGCCGGGGCGCGGCTCGCCGAACGACGGAGCTGGACGGTGACCCGCTTGGTGCGTTACCTGTCCGACGATCGGCTGGGGCGGCTGTCGGTGGAGGGAGACGGTGCTGTGGGCCGGGTTTTTGATGCCGCGTACGAAGATTTAGTCGAACCTGCCCGGCTCGTTTATCGCAGGCTCGGTCTCCTTCCGGGCATCGAATTTGAGCTGTGCGCCGCGGCTGCTGTGTCCGCCCTGGCACCGGCTGAAGCCGACGAATTGCTCGGCACGCTCGTCGGTTCTTCTCTGCTCGAAGAACTCGGAGACGACCGTTTCCGGCTCCACGAGCTCGTCCGGTTGCACGCCAAGAAAATGGCGGAGCGGGACGACACCGCGGCTGACCGGGAACGTGCGACGCGCGGTTTTGTCGACTGGTACCTGCTGGGAGCGGCGGCAGCGGATCACCAGGTGCTGGGAGACGGCCGTTGGCGGCTGGCGCGGTTGCCCGTGGAGCGCTGGTCCGTCCCCTTCGATTCCGCGTCGGCCATGCGGTGGCTCGAACGCGAGCGGACGAATCTTCTCACCGTCGTGCGCACCGCCTGGCAGGCCGAATGGTATGAGACCGTGTGGCAGCTTTGCGAGGCGCTGTGGGCTCTTTACCACAGCCACAAGAATTATGCGGATTGGCTGGCCGCGCACCAGCTGGGCAGGGCGGCCGCGCAACGGTGCGGTAATCGTCAGGCCGAGGTACGCATGTGCAACCAGGGTGCGAGAGCGCACATCGAGCAGGGCGATTTCGCCGCGGCGGCCGAACTGCTGGAATCGGCGTCGGAGATCGCGGCGGATGACGCCCGGTCCGAAGCGGTGCTCGCCGAGTCGTTCGGTCTGCTGCACAGGGAGCAAGGCCGGTACGCCGAGGCCGAGCGGATGCTGCGGCGGGCGCGGGACCTCAATCGGACGATCGGCAGCGCGCGTGGGGTGGCGTTGCAGAGCTATCAGCTCGGCGACGTCCTGGTCCGGGCCGGACGTACTGATGCCGGGCTTGAGGAGCTGACCGGCGCGCTGGCCGCCGCGGGCGAGATCGGTGACGAGCTCACCGCGGCGCGAGTGCGGATCGCCCTCGGCCGTGCCTACGGCGAACTGCGCCGCGACCGCGATGCGATCCATGTGCTCGACGAGGCGGTCGAAATCACCCGGCGCCGTGGACAGCCGGTCAAGGAGGCACAGGCGCTGGAGGTGCTGGTCTGGATAGCCGATCGCGACAAGGATGTAGAACGCTTCCGCGCCTCGGCGGGCCGGCTGGCCCGGCTCTACGAGGAGGCGGGCAGCCCGCGAGGCGCGGCGGTCAGGGACTGGCTGGACGGCGGTCCGCGGCCCGAGTGACGGTCACCCTCGGCGTGGTGTCAACGTCCGCTGGCTAAGGTGTCCGCCGACGTCGGTGCGCAGGAGGAGCGTCTCGGGCCACGGCCGCATGGCGCGCTTCCACGCGTAGGTGGCGATCGCCGTGGTCAGGACATCTCCGTCCGCTGTGCCCAGGACGGTGTCGTCGTCGAAAAGCAGGACGCACCCGTCGGGGGACCGGGCAGCGACGAGCTTGGCGCCCAGGGAGATCGGCCGGACCTCGTCGAACCAGGCGTGGGGATCGGTCAGGACTTCGTCGTTGACCACGATCTCGGCATCGCTGCGCCGCTCGGGATCCACTTCGGAGGCGGTGATCACGGGGATCAGGCCGTCCCGGCCGGACAGGTCGGTCACGGGGCCCGGATACCGCCGGATGGCGACGGTTCCGCTGGCGGGCCCGGCCTCGATCAGGTCGGCCGCGACCGCGAAGGCCGTGACGGATTGCTCGCGAATGGGCTGCGGCCGGGCGAGGGGCCGCTGGCGGGGCTTGGTGCTGGGGTGCGGCCGGCCCATGGCTTCGTAGAGCTTGTCGCAAATGGTGTTCCGGGCTTCACCGTCGTTGGCGAACATCCGGTGCAGCGCCGGCCGCAGCACGGCCGGGTCGTGGTGTGTGATCGCCCGGACGAGCTGCGGCTCCAGCGGCGCGGCCGGATCCAGCCGGACGGCCGTCGCGCACAGCTCGGCGGTCGGTGACCACGAGGTCAGCTCGGCCCGGCCGTCCGCGCCGAGGAGAAAGGGGATCTCGAGTGCGGCGCCGTAGACGGACACCGAGCCATGGTCGCCGATCACGACGTCGGCCGCGAGGAGGACGGCCTCCCAGCTGCTCTGGTGCGGAATCAGCAGCAACCCGCTGTCGAGCTCGTAGCCGAGGCAGTTCCGGATCCCGAGCGAGCTCTCCGCCTGCCAGATGTTCGGGTGCAGCACCTGCGCGACGCGGTACTCGTCCATCGGGAGCGACTCGAGCAGCCGGCGGGTCAGGTCGGGGTGCCGCGCCCAGAGCGAGTGCTTGCCCCACGTGGAGGAAACGACCACCAAGCGTTGGCCGCAGGACAGGCCGAGCGCCCGGCGGAACTCCTCACGCCGGTGACGGTTCGCGCGCGTCCGGTCGAGCACCGGGTCGCCCACCACCACGGCCAGGCCGGCGACTTCCGGGCACGTCTCGCGAAGCCAGTCCAGCAGGGCGGGATGGGAGACGAGGACCCGAGCGACGGTGGGCTTGCCGTCCGGTCCGAGCAGCTGGCTCCGGGCCAGCCCGGTGGGCGAAGTGCGGTCTCCGGTGGTGTACTCCACCAGCCGGTAGTTCCCGGCGCCGTGCGGCAGGACGACCACCGGCGCGTGCAACTCGGCGAACCGCGCACTGGCGTGGGCGGCGAGGATCACGTCGAACTCGGCTTCGAGGGCCTGCTCCCAGCTGATCACGCGGGCACCCTGGCCGGTCAGATCGGCCACGACCTTGTCGCCGAAGCGCGAGCCGGGTTCGAAGAAGAACGTGATGTCGACGGTCACCGTACCCAGCTCCTCGATCACCCGCAGCAGCCGGTTGGCCGCCGCCGAGCTGCGGACGGGAAAGCCGAACCGGAGGTCGGGTGCTCTTGTGCGTTCGGGTGGCGTTTCACCTGGCGAGGGCGACCCACGCCTACGTTCTGTCACTCTCGTGGCCGCCGATCCTGCCTAACCGCCGTTGATACCGGCCAGTATGTACGGTATCAATTTAGTCAGTGGCAGAGCGCCACGTCGCAGATGGTACCTCGCTCATCGAAACATGGCGAGGAGTGAGGACGGTGCGATGGCTCCCGAGCAGACCCCGCTCGGCCAGCAAAGACGGTTGAGAGGGGAGCTCCGTCAGGCGAGGAGCCAGGCCGGGCTAACACAGCGAGGCGTGGCCGAGGAACTCGACTGGTCGACGTCGAAGGTGATCAGGATCGAGACCGGCGCCGTCGGCGTGTCCTCCACCGACCTGCGCGCGCTGCTCCAGCTCTACGGCGTGACCGATCCGGCGCGGGTGGCGGAGCTGGTCGAGATGGCCAAGGCTGCGCGCCGGAAGGCGTGGTGGGACGACTACCGCGACAGCTTCAACGCCAAACTCGTCAACTTCGTCGCCAGCGAAGCGGAGGCGGTCGGCATCCGGCACTTCCAGTCCTTGATCGTGCCTGGCGCGCTGCAGACCGCTGACTACGCTCGGGCGGTTCTGAAGGATTTCGGGGCGTCTGACCCCGACCTTGTCGAGCGCGCCGTCAAGATGCGACTGACGCGCCAGGCGGGCATCGTCGCCGAGAACGGTCCGTCGGCCACGTTCGTGCTCGATGAGCCCGTCCTCCTGCGTCAGGTGGGCGGTCCCGAGGTCATGCGGGCTCAGCTCGAGCACCTCCGCGAGTTGGACCGGCTGGAACGGATCTCGATCCGGGTGCGGCCCTTCGACGCGGGCGTCCGCGACGGAATGCAGGTGTCGTTCACGATCTTCGACTTCGATGACGGCCCGGAACACCTCGTGTACGTGAACCAGCCGGGCGAGACCGTCACGGTGAAGAGTGATACCGACGAGGTCTGTCACTACATTGATTTGTTCACCGATCTGGACGAACGTGCATCTGCACTGTCCGAATTCACGAGTCGCCGCCTCGGTGATCCGATGATCGGGTAACGCCGGATCTTCCGTTCGGCTCGATGGATCAATGGCGGTTTACTCTGGGTGTTCTTGGCCGGGAATTGTCCACTTCTGCCCGCGGGGGTGAGCGGCGCCAGTCCGCTATCCTCGACCTGTTTGGGAGCGGCGACCGCGTTTTGCGCGGTTGCGGTGCGATGGACGGAGGCAGAGGGGGTTGCGGTGCAACGAGGCACGTCTCGACCTGTGGAGATCGACGAGCACGGGCGTGAGTGGCGGAAAAGCTCGCGCTGTAATGACCCGGACGGCGGGTGCGTGGAACTGGTCGTCAGCGGCGGATTGGTCCGGATTCGCGACTCGTGGAATCGAGCCGGTGGCATGCTGGTATTTTCCAGTGGTTCATGGAGTGTATTCCTCGCCCGACAGAAAGAACAATGGTTCCGATAGTTGGGCGAATGGTGCGGCCGGTGCCGTCGAACGAGTCCGATCCAGCGCCGGTGGTGCCCAACGGCGGTCGGACTGTGTATCGCCTGGAAGTACAGCGGCGTGACCGACCGATGATGGTCCACCGCTGGGCATGTCCGTGCCGCGGTCGGTGCGATGTCGCCCCGCTCACGGTTGCCTGCGCCACCGTGAACAGCATGAACTGAACTTGGGGACGACATCGTCTTGCATGCATTGCTTGTCGTCTTGGGGCTGCGGACGAGGAGGGGCGGTTCACGGCAGACCGCTATTCTTGATCGCTCCTTGATTGAGTGGGATGGTTGCAGAAGGCGTCGGCTGGATCAAGTGAAATCTGAATTAGTTCAAATTCAATACTTCTATTTTGCTGGTCGGCTCGCCGCCAGGTAGTCGTCGCCGTTCCAGCGGTACGAGCTGACCTGGACCGGCTCGCCGAACGTTGGGGCGTGCACCATCCTCCCGGCCCCGATGTAGATGCCGACGTGGTGGACGTTGCCCCGCGTGCCGTAGAATAAGAGATCGCCTGAACGCGGACCTGGAAGCGCACCCGCCGCCGGAACCACCCGGTCGTAGGCGTGCCAGGGGAGCGTGGTCGAAATCTGCTGTGGCCGATGTGCTGAAGAACCCGAAGTACACCGGCTACCAGGTCTACAACCGTCGCGCTCGGCGCAGCCGGGGTGGCACCGGTGTGGTCAACCCGCCGGAGATGTGGGTGTGGTCGGTGGAGCCTGCGCATGAGCCGTTGATTCCGAAGTGGATGTACGACGAGCTGGTCGAGCGTCGGCTGGCGAAGCGCGGGTCGCGGGACGGAAGTGACCTCAACCTGCATCCGAACACCAAGCGGGCGTACCTGCTTCGCGGACGGGTGGTCTGCCGTTGCGGTCGGCGGATGCTCGGGCATCACCACCGCGGGCACAACTACTACCGCTGCTGGCCGAAGAACAACAATCGCGGCCGGTTGGACAAGTTCGCTGACCATCCTCAGACGGTGTACATGCGCGAGGACGCCATCCTTGCCGCGGTCAACCACGTGTATGCCGAGTACCTGTTCGGCCACCGCCGGATCGACCTGCTCACCCCGCAGCTGGATCAAGCCGACGATCGGGAACCCACCGAACGCCGCGAACGTCGGGTGCGGCTGGAGAAGCGAGCCGCGGACTTCGCGCGCAAGCAGAGCAACATCCTCAGCCAAGCCGAGGACGCCGACCCCACTGATCCCTTCACCCAGGGCCTGAAGGATCGGTACAACGCGCTCGGGGCCGAACAGCAACTCGTGCTGGACCAGATCGCCCAACTCGATCAAGACGATCAGGAATCACCGGCCACAGCCACCCGCGAGGACCTCGACGTTCTCGACCTGCTGCCGCACCTGGCGGTCAACCTTCACCGCGCGCCGGCCGAACTCCAGGTCCGGCTCTACGAGCTCACGAAACTCCGAGTCAGCATCGACCACGAAACGGATCACGCCATGATCGACATCACACTGCCCGGCGACAGGATCGAGGAGGTGGCCACCGCTGCAGCGGACGCGGAAGTCGTCAGGATGGCCAAGCCGCAGGTCGACGCTGGTGTGATTGCTGCGGGTGCCCCCGGTGAGATTCGAACTCACACTGGACGGGTTTTGAATCCGTTGCCTCTGCCAGTTGGGCTACGGGGGCGCGACGTCGTGACTCTACGGGATCACCGGACTCCACCCGCTCCCGGGTCCGGCGTCCCAGAACCGAACCGAAGCGAACGTCAACCGGCCCGAAGCAACACCAGTGTCATGCCCGCCACTACGTGGTGAACGCCATCTCTGCTTCTGGATCGTTCCCGGTAGGCTTCAGGTTCGCGGAACGCCGCGAGATGCCACGCCCAGCCGAGTCTTCAGGAGGACCCCGGTGACCGATCAGGCTACCGAGGCCAACGGTGCCGCCACCGTGCCGCAGCGTCGGGTGCTCGTCGCGGAGGACGAGGCTCTCATCCGGCTCGATCTCGTCGAAATGCTGCGGGAAGAGGGCTATGAGGTCGTCGGGGAGGCGGGGGATGGCGAGCAGGCCATCTCGCTGGCCACCGATCTGAAGCCCGATCTCGTGATCCTCGACGTCAAGATGCCCAAGCTGGACGGCATCGAAGCCGCGGCGAAGATCACCGGGGACCGGATTGCTCCCGTGGTCATCCTCACCGCCTTCAGCCAGCGGGACCTCGTCGAACGCGCGCGGGATGCCGGGACCATGGCCTACCTCGTCAAGCCCTTCGCCAAGCGGGACCTCGTGCCCGCCATCGAGCTCGCCGTCAGCCGGTTCTCGGAGCTGCAGGCCCTCGAGGCCGAGGTCGCCGGGCTCACCGACCGGCTCGAGACGCGGAAGGTCATCGACCGCGCCAAGGGCCTGCTCATGAGCCGGCAGGGGCTCACCGAGCCCGATGCCTTCCGGTGGATCCAGCGCACCGCCATGGACCGCCGGACCACCATGAAGGCCGTGGCCGAGGCCGTCGTCGAGAGCATCGGAAGCTAGCCGGACCGACGGCCGGCAGGCAGAATCGCCCTGGTGAAACTCCGCCTGCTGGCCGTCGTCGTCCTCCTGAGCGCAGCAGGCTGCCAAGCCGGACAGCCCAGCGCGCCCGCACAGACGACCTACGAGCTGCCGCCGCGCCAGGTCCGGCCCGACGAGACCGCCCTCAAGCTGCCGCCCGCCAAGAACGGTGACACCGAGTTCACCCTCATCGGCCTGGCCGCGGGGCTGCCCAGCATCACCGGGAGCCACACCGAGTTCCCCGCGAAGGGCCAGTTCGTGCGGTTGCGGCTCGTCGTCACCAACACCGGCACCTCCAGCGTCCTGTTCGACGCCAAGCGCCAGCTGCTCGTCGACGACCGGGGTGACGCGCACCCGCCCGAAGAGCAGGCCATGATCATCAAGCGTCAGCCCGCCCAGTTCGACCTCGGGCACGGCGTGCGCGTCGAGTTCGACCTCTACTGGGACATCCCCAAGGACCGGAAGCCGGTCACGCTCCGGGCGTTCGGCGGCCCGAGCATCACCGACATGAAGAACGTCACCGGCACCGACATCAAGCTGTGAAAAAAAGGGGCCCGGCACGAGTGTGCCGGGCCCCCGAAAAGCGAACTCAGACGCCCAGGTCGCCACCGAGGTAGGCGGCCCGGACCTGCGGGTCGTCCAGCAGGTCGGCCCCGCGGGCGCTCTTGACCACGCGGCCCGTCTCGAGCACGTACGCGCGGTCCGACAGCTTCAGCGCCTGCTGGGCGTTCTGCTCCACCAGCAGCACCGTCGTGCCGCGCTTGTTGATCTCGCGGATGATGTCGAAGATCTGCGCGATCAGCATCGGCGCCAGGCCCATCGACGGCTCGTCGAGCAGCAGCACCTTCGGCTTCGTCATCAGCGCCCGGCCGATGGCGATCATCTGCTGCTCGCCGCCCGACATCGTGCCGCCGAACTGCGTCCGGCGCTCGTTGAGCCGGGGGAACAGCTCGTAGACCTCGTCGAGGTCGGCCTGGAGGTCGTCCTTGCGGGTGTAGGCACCCATCAGGAGGTTCTCCTGCACCGTCATACCGGGGAACACGCCCCGGCCCTCGGGCGACTGGCCGATCCCGAGCAGCACGCGCTTGTGCCCGGGGGTCTTCGAGATGTCC
The DNA here is from genome assembly GCF_040681595.1 of Amycolatopsis sp. NPDC051716. Classification (NCBI taxonomy): domain Bacteria; kingdom Bacillati; phylum Actinomycetota; class Actinomycetes; order Pseudonocardiales; family Pseudonocardiaceae; genus Amycolatopsis; species Amycolatopsis sp. NPDC051716. Next base: position 110,769 of record NZ_JBFAZA010000030.1, read on the forward strand.
TGGCCGTTGAACAGGATCTTGCCGCTGGTCAGCGGCCGGAGCCCGGAGATCGTCTTGAGCGTCGTGGTCTTGCCGGCGCCGTTGGCGCCGATCAGGGACACGATTTCGCCCTCGTCGACCGCGATGCTCATGCCCTTGAGGGCCGCGATCTTGCCGTAGTGGACGTTGATGTCCTGGACCTCAAGAAGCATCTTCGGACACCCCCAGGTACGCCTCGATGACCTTCTGGTTGGTCTGCACTTCCTGAGGGAGCCCTTCCGCGATCTTCTGCCCGAAGTCGAGCACCGCCAGCCGGTCGCTGATGTGCATGACCAGGCCCATGTCGTGTTCGATGAGCAGCACGGTCCGGCCGTCGTCCCGGATCTTGCGGATCAGCGCCTGCAGGGCGTTCTTCTCCGCCGGGTTCATGCCCGCGGCCGGCTCGTCGAGCAGCAGGAGCTTCGGGTCGGTGGCCAGCGCCCGCGCGATCTCCAGCCGGCGCTGGTCGCCGTAGGAGAGGTTCTTCGCGGTCTCGTGCTCCACCTTGCCGATGCCGACGAAGTCGAGCAGCTCACGCGCCCGCTCGCGGCCGCGCTTCTCCTCCTTGCGGTGCCACGGCAGGCCGAGCACCGCGCCGATCGCGCCGGTCTTGTGGTGCGCGTCCGCGCCCACCATGACGTTCTCGATCGCCGACATGTTGTGGAACAGCCGGATGTTCTGGAACGTCCGGGCGATGCCGCGCTTGGTGACCTGGAACCGCTTCATCCCGTCGATGCGGTCGCCGTCGAAGCGCACCTGGCCCTCGGTCGGCTGGTAGACGCCGGTGACCACGTTGAACACCGTGGTCTTGCCGGCGCCGTTCGGGCCGATCAGCGCGAAGATCTCGCCTTCGTTGATGGAGACGTTCACTTCGCGCAGGGCGGTGACACCACCGAAGCGCATCGTGATGTTGTCGAACTCGAGCAAGGGAGTCACTTGGCCACCTCCGCCGGGGCTTCGGTGCCCGGTCCGGCCACTTCGCCACCGAGCGAACCCATGCCGCCGGTGCCTTCCCGTAGCTCGGCTTTTCGTTGTCGTGAGGGCAGGATGCCTTCGGGTCGCAGCGCCATCATCAGCACCAGGACCGCGCCGAACAGCAGGATGCGGTACTCCGCGGGGTCCTTGTCGCCGAGGAGGTGCCTCAGCCACTCGACGGACCGGAGGCGCTCGGGGATCCAGGCGACCAGGAAGGCGCCGAGGATGACACCCGGCAGGTTGCCCGCCCCGCCCAGCACGACCGCGGCGAGGATCGTCGCGGACAGGATGAACGGGAAGTTGTCCGGAGCGATGAACACGGCCTTGCTGGCGTAGATGCCGCCCGCGAAGCCACCGATCATGGCGCCGATCGCGAAGGCGAGCAGCTTGAACTTGAACGTCGGCACCCCCATCAGCTCGGCGGCGTCCTCGTCCTCGCGGATCGCGGCCCACGCGCGCCCGACCCGGCTCTTCTGCAGCCGCACCGAGAACACGATGACCAGCACGATCGCGACCAGGATCAGGTAGTAGTACGGCGCCGGGTCGAGCAGGAACTCCATGCCGAACACCGGCGACGGGTGCGGGATGTTGGTGATGCCGCGGGCACCGCCGATGGAGTTGGTGTTGTTCGCGGTGATCCGGACGATCTCCCCGAACCCCAGCGTCACGATGGCGAGGTAGTCACCGCGCAGCCGCAGGGTCGGGGCGCCGAGGATGACGCCCGACACCGCCGCCAGCACGATCCCGACCAGGATCGTGGGCCAGACGTTCCAGCCGAACTTCGTGCCGAAGATCGCCACGGTGTACGCGCCGATCGCGAAGAACGCCACGAACCCGAGGTCCAGCATGCCGGCCAGGCCGACCACGATGTTCAGGCCGATCGCCAGCAGGATGTAGGTGCCGATCGGGAAGATCAGGACGCTCGTCCAGTCCGAGGCCGGCGACATGAACGAGCCGATCCAGGGGGCCGGGAGGATCAGCGCGAACACGATCAGCGCGATGTAGACGAGGTAGCGCTGCCACATCGGCGCGTGCTGCCACCAGTCCCGCGCGCCGTTCACCGGCTGGAACGAGCGGCGAGTGTTTTCCTGGGTAGTCACACCGTCGCCTTTCACGCGCGAGCTCGCTGGAGGGATTCACCGAGAATGCCGGTGGGGCGGAACATGAGCACGAGCACGAGGACCACGAACGCGGTGACGTCCTTCCACTCGGAACCGAGGAAGATCGCGCTCCAGTTTTCGACCAGGCCGAGCACGATGCCGCCGAGAAGCGCGCCGCGCAGGTTGCCGATACCGCCGAGCACGGCCGCGGTGAACGCCTTGATACCGAGCACGAAACCGACGCGGTAACCGGTGTTTTCGAGTTCCATCAGGTAGAGCGCGGAGGCCACACCGGCCATCGCGCCGCCCAGCAGGAAGGTGATGCGCACGATGCGGTCGATCGAGACGCCCATCAGCACGGCGGCCTCGGGGTCCTGGGCGGTCGCCCGGATGCCGCGGCCGATGCGGGTGCGCCGCACCAGCTGGTCCAGCACCACCATGACGATCACCGCGCCGATGATGACCAGGACCTGGTCGGTGCGGACGACGGCGTTGCCGACCGGGAACAGCGTGTCGCGGTCGACGAACCGCGGCGCGTTCTGCGGGACGCGTCCCGACTTGTCGAAGACGTTGGGGATGATGACCAGCGCGAAGAGCTCCTGCAGGAAGATCGACGCGCCGATCGCGGAGATCAGCGCCGCGAGCTTCGACGAACCGCGCTTGCGCAGCGGCCGGTAGGCGACCTGCTCCAGCACGACCGCGGAACCGCCGGACACGGCCGCGGAGGCGAGCATGAGCGCGAGCAGGAGCAGGATCATCGCGCCCAGGCCCACCACGATGTTGCCGGAGGTGGCGATGCTGGCCAGGATGAACAGGGACGTCATCGTCCCGATCATGAAGATTTCGGAGTGGGCGAAGTTGATCAGCCGCAGGACGCCGTAGACCATTGTGTAGCCGAGGGCGACGAGGGCGTAGATGGAGCCGAGAACCAGTCCGCCGATGGTGCTGCCGAGGAACTGGTCTTGCAGTGTCTGCAACATGACGTGAGCGCCTTACGAGACAGGGCGAGGACAGGGATACGGGCCGGGAGCGGGGGTGCTGTGGTCACCACAGCGCCCCCGCTCCCGTCGTCAAGTGCTATTCCTGTTTCGTCAGCCGGTGATCTTGGCTTCGGTCGACGCGCCGAGGTTCTTGATGACGCCGCCGACGACCTGGTACACGTTGATCGCGGCGGTCTCGGGCTCACCGTTCGCCTTGAACTTGATCTGCTTCGAGGCGCCCTTGAAGTCCACGGTCTTCAGGAAGGTGTTGATCGTCTCGCCGGTGGTGTTGCCCGCCTTGACCGCGTTGATGAGAGCGGTCGCGGCGTCGTAGCCCTCGGTCGCGTAGATCGCCGGGGCGACGTTGAACTTCGCCTTGTACTTGGTGGCGAAGTCGTTCGCGGCACCCGCGTCCGGGATGTTGCACGGGCAGCCGATGACCGCGCCTTCGGCGGCCGCGGCACCCGCGCCCGAGACCAGCTGCGGGTCGAGCGAACCGTCACCGGTGGCGAAGATGGCCTTCACGCCGCCGTCACGCAGCTGCTTGAGCAGCGGGCCGCCCTGCGCGTAGTAGCCACCGAAGGTGATGATGTCCGGGTTGGCCGCCTTGACCTTCTGCACGGTCGAGGAGTAGTCCGGCGCGTCCTTCGGGAACTTGTCGCGCTGAACCGCGACGCCCTTGTCCTTGAAGGTCTTCTCGAACGCGTCCGCGAGGCCGACGCTGTACTCCTGGTCGTCCGAGATGACGAACGCCGACTTCGGCGACTTCGCCGTGATCAGGAAGTTCGCGATGGCGGGGCCCTGGTCGTCGTCGTTGGCCACGACGCGGTGCCAGTACGACCAGTTGTTCTTCGCCAGGCCCGGGTTGGTCGCCGAGGGCGAGACGCTCGGGATCTTGTTCTGCTCGAGCTGGCCGCCGATGGCCTTCGACTCGCCGGAGAAGGCCGGGCCGATCAGCGCGGTGATCTTGTCCGAGCCGATCGCCGTGGTGATCAGCGAGGTCGCCTGGTCGGGCTTGCCCTGGCTGTCGTAGGGCTTCAGCTCGATCTTGGTCTTCGGATTCGTGGCGTTGTACTCGTCGATCGCGAGCTGGGCGCCATTGCGGGGCGGGATCACGATCCCGGAGTTCTCCCCGGTCAGGTCGCCCATGAACCCGATCTTCAGCGTGCTGCCGTCACCACTGCTCGACGAGCCGCCACCGGCGCAGCCCGCCAGCGCGAGCGACGTCGCCGCTGCGAGGGCGAGAACCCGTCCAAAACGCACTCCTGACACCGACTACCTCCCATGACCAACCAGCCGCCGGTAGGCGTTGCCCCCGACACAGGGGCTAGGTTAGGGCAGGAAGATATCCCTCTCGCCCGTCTTGTGCACAGGCGGCCTCACTACTCTGTGTCCACATCGTGACGATCGCAACCGACACGAATTGCACGAAAAGCCGAACGATGTTTCCTCGTGGCCCGCTGCTGGTCACGCAGCGCTGCTAAGTATCGGCGGTCGTTCTGCGAATGGGTGACGGCCATGTTTCATCGGTATGTCATCGCCCATTTCGGCGACCGGACCGTGGCCGGTTTCCCGGCAGTCCGCTGTTCACCCTGACGGGGTCGCGGGGGTCCGGGCACCGCCGTAGGGATGCACCTTACGTCCGGTTCGGTGGGGCGAACGGACCACCCCCCTCGCGCGGGTCTGCCCGAAAGGGCACGCCGCCTGTCCCGCCTGCCACAACCATCGGTTGTCGTGACCGCCGGAACGGCTGTTGGACCCGCACCCCTCCCCGGCGGTTCGCTGGAAGCAGCCGAAGACAAGCGGCCGTAAACAAGGAGAGACGAGATGGTCGAGGTGGGCGAGATGGTCGAGGGCGTGGCCGCGGGGGTGCCGTTCGTGGCGGTACCGCCGGCGGACCCGGACGGCCCGGTGGCATTGGTGGCGGGCTGGCACCTGATGGACGTGCCGGCCAGTGAACGGGCGATGGCGGACGCCGTCCCGATGGCGGGCCTGCGGGCGTGGCGGGTGTACTTCGGCCTCCCGCTCTCCGGGTCGCGGCTGCCCGAGGGCGGCCCCGAGGAGGTCTTCCGGCGGGCGAGCGAGGACGCCGTCCTCAACGTCTTCGAGCCGGTGACCGAGCAGGCGGCGGGCGAGTTCCCCGCCGCGCTGGCCGACCTGCGCGACCGGCTGCCGGGCGCGACCGGGCCGCTCGGGGTGTTCGGCGGCTCGGCGGGAGCGATCGTGGCGCTGGAGGTGCTGGCCCGCGGCGACGTCGAGATCGCCGCCGCGGCGGTGGCGAGCCCGGTCGTCCAGCTCGCCCCGATGATCACCGCGAACGAGCGGCGCTTCGGAGTGACTTACCCGTGGACCGAGCGGTCCCGTGCGGTCACGGCCCGCTACGACTACGTGGACCGGGCCGCCGAGCTGACCGCGCCGCTGCTGCTGGTCACCGGCGCGGACGACGACATCGCCGTGCGCGAACCCGCGGCGGCGCTGCACGCGAAGCTGGGCACCGAGCTGGTGACGGTCGACGGCATGGCGCACGAGTTCCCGCCGGGGACGCCGGCCGCGGCCCGCGTCGACGCGGCGTTCAGCGACTGGTTCGCGCGGCGGCTGCGAGGCTGACGTCGCCGGCGGGCAGCCAGGCGTGCCCGGGGTCGTAGGCGCACCAGTCCTCTTCGCGGCTGGTGCGCCCGGCGACGGCCAGCAGCCGCCGCAGCGCCGGGTGCGCCTTGCCGCGCCGCCAGACCAGCGACCACGGGAACAGTGGAGAAGGCTCGAACGGCAGCACCTTGAGATCGAGGTCCGGCGCCAGTTCCATGTCGGCCCCGGCCAGGGTGACGCGCCGCTTGCCGTACCGCGTCTGCTCGAGCGTGTGCCGCAGGTCGTAGCTGACGCCGGAGTCGTCGATCGGCACGGCGAACTCGTCGCACAGCTCCCGCAGGTAGGACAGCCACTCGGCGGGGCCGCCGAGCCCGGGCAGCCAGATCCCGTCGGCGCGCAGCTCGTCGAGGCGCAGCACGTCCAGCACGGCCAGCGGGTGCTCCGGCGCGAGCAGCCCGACCAGCGGCTCGAGCCGGACCGGCCGGTGTTCCAGCTCGTCCGGCAGCTCCCGCCCGCAGCCGGACACGCGGCCGAAGGCGGCGTCCAGTTCCCCGGACAACAGCGGGTCGATCGCGTTCGCGAACCCGCGGCCGGCGACCCGGTCGATGCGCAGCCCCGGTTCGTGCGCGGCCAGCCGGCGGAGCAGGAACATGGGGGAGAGCCGGTGGTCGACGAGGTCGAGGCGCAACGGCCGGTCCTCGGCGCCCATCGCGGCCACGGCGGCGTCGGCCACCCGCACCAGCTCGCGCGCGTGCGGGAGGAACCGCTCGCCGTCGGCGGTGAGCTCGACCGAGCGGGGCGTGCGCAGGAACACCGGCGTGCCGAGCGCGTCTTCGAGCTTCCGGATCCGCTTCGACAACGCCTGCTGGGTGAGGAACAACGCCTGGGCGGCCCGCCCGAAGTGCCGCTGCTCCGCCGTCACCACGAACGCCCGGACCTGGGCGACGTCGAGGTCCACGGGGTTCAGGCGCCCGGCGGGCGGTCCCGGACCACGCAGGTGAGCCGCGCGGTGCAGGTGCGGCGGCCTTCGTCGTCGGTCAGCACGATCTCCGCGGTGATCGTGCCGCGGCCGACGTGCAGGGGCGTCGCCACGCCGGTGACGGTGCCCGACCGGACGGCCCGGTGGTGCGTGCAGGACAGCTCCAGCCCCATCGCCGCCCGGTCCGGTCCCGCGTTCAGCGCGGCGACCGTCGAACCCAGCGCCTCGGCGAGCACGGCGTTGGCGCCGCCGTGCAGCAGCCCGTACGGCTGGAGGTTGCCTTCGACCGGGATGGTGCCGACCACGCGTTCGGCGGTGGCCTCCAGGAGCTTCATGCCGACCTTGTCGTTCAGCTGCTGGTCCGCGGCGGCCGGATCGATCCCGGCGTAGTTCTCGACCGCGACGTCTGCGGCGCGTTCGGTCACGCAGTGCTCCTCTTCCTATGCGACACGTAAGAGTGTCGGACCCTCAGCCTAGACTCGGCCGCGTGAGCCCGAGTGAGAAGACGACCGTTGCCAACGCCACAGGAACCACCGCCACCGCCGAGCGGCCGAAGCTGCTGCTGATCGACGGTCATTCCATGGCCTACCGCGCGTTCTTCGCCCTGCCCGCGGAGAACTTCAAGACGAAGACCGGTCAGGTCACGAACGCGGTGTTCGGCTTCACCTCGATGCTCATCAACCTCCTGCGCGACGAAGCGCCGACCCACCTCGCGGTGGCGTTCGACCTCTCCCGCAAGACTTTCCGCTCGGAGACCTACGCCGACTACAAGGCGAACCGCAGCGCGACGCCGGACGAGTTCCGCGGCCAGGTGGACCTGGTCAAGGAGGTCCTCGAGGTGCTCGGCATCCCGTCGCTGGTGAAGGAGAACTTCGAAGCCGACGACATCATCGCCACGCTCACGACGCAGGCGGCGGCCGACGGCTTCGACGTCCTCATCTGTACCGGCGACCGCGACGCGCTGCAGCTGGTCAACGAGCACGTCACCGTGCTGTACCCCAAGCGCGGCGTCTCGGAGATGACCCGGTTCACCCCGGACGCCGTCGAGGAGAAGTACGGGCTCACCCCGCGGCAGTACCCGGACTTCGCCGCGCTGCGCGGCGACCCCTCCGACAACCTGCCGAGCATCCCGGGCGTCGGCGAGAAGACCGCGGCCAAGTGGATCAAGCAGTTCGGCTCGCTCGACGACCTGATCGACCGGGTCGACGAGGTCAAGGGCAAGGTCGGGGACGCGCTGCGGGCGCACCTGTCCTCGGTCCAGCTCAACCGCCAGCTGACCGAGCTGATCCGGGACGTCGAGCTGGAGATCGCGCCGTCCGGGCTGGAGCTGCGCCCGTGGGATCGCGAGGCGGTGCACGCGCTGTTCGACGAGCTGGAGTTCCGCGTCCTGCGCGACAGGTTGTTCGCGACGCTGCAAAGTGCCGAACCGGAGGCCGACGAAGGCTTCGAGGTCTCGGGTTCCGCGCTCGAGCCTGGTGCGCTCGGCGCGTGGCTGACCGCGCACGCGGGCGCCGGCGAGCCGGTGGCCCTGTCCTTCCGCGCGGTGGGCGCGTCGGTCCGGTCCGACCTGCGAGCGGTCGCCTTCGCGACGGCCGACGGCGAAGGCGCGTACGTCGACGTCACGGCGATGGACCAGGCCGACGACGCGGCGTTCGCCGCCTGGCTGGCCGACCCGGCCATCCGCAAGATCGGCCACGACCTCAAGGTTCCGCTGCACGCGATCCGCGTCCGCGGCTGGACCGTCGCCGGGCTCGCCATGGACACCGCGCTGGCCGCCTACCTCGTGCGGCCCGGGCAGCGCACCTTCGAGCTCGACGACCTCGCGCTGCGCTACCTGCACCGCGAGCTGCGCTCGGAGACCGACGGCGGCGACGGGCAGCTGTCACTGCTCGACGGCGGTGTGGAAGGCCTGGAGCAGAAGGAGATCCAGGATGAGCTGGTCAAGGCCCGCGCGATCTTCGAGCTGGCCGGCGCGCTCGACAAGGAGCTCGAGCAGATCGGCGGCGCGAAGCTGCTCACCGAGCTGGAGCTGCCGCTGCTGGAAGTGATCACCGAGCTGGAGATCGCCGGCGTCGCCGTCGACCTCGAGCAGCTGACCACGCTCGAAGCGCACTACCTTTCGCGCGTCACCCAGGCCGCCGAAGCGGCGTACGCGGTGATCGGCAAGCAGATCAACCTCGGCTCGCCGAAGCAGCTGCAGGTCGTGCTGTTCGACGAGCTCGGCATGCCGAAGACCAAGCGCACCAAGACCGGCTACACCACCGACGCCGAGGCGCTGCAGGGCCTGTTCGAGAAGACCGAGCACCCGTTTCTGCAGCACATGCTGGAGCACCGGGACGCGACGAAGCTGCGCACCACCGTCGAGGGCCTGATCAAGTCGGTCGCCGACGACGGGCGCATCCACACCACGCTGCTGCAGACGATCGCGGCCACCGGGCGGCTGTCCTCGACCGAGCCGAACCTGCAGAACATCCCGGTCCGCACCGAAGAAGGCCGCCGCATCCGCGACGCCTTCGTCGTCGGCGAGGGCTTCACCGAGCTGATGACCGCGGACTACAGCCAGATCGAAATGCGGATCATGGCGCACCTGTCGCAGGACGAGGGCCTCATCGAGGCGTTCAACAGCGGCGAGGACCTGCACACGTTCGTCGCGTCGCGGGCGTTCTCGATGCCGCCGGAGGAGATCACGCCGGAGCTGCGCTACCGCGTCAAGGCGATGTCGTACGGGCTCGCGTACGGGTTGTCGGCGTATGGGCTTTCGCAGCAGCTGCGGATCTCCACCGAAGAAGCCAAGGAACAGATGGAGGCGTACTTCACCCGCTTCGGCGGGATCAGCGACTACCTCCACTCGGTCGTCGGCGTCGCGGCGAAGAACGGGTACACCGAGACGGTCTTCGGCCGCCGCCGCTACCTGCCGGACCTCAACAGCGACAACCGCCAGCGCCGCGAGATGGCCGAGCGGATGGCGCTGAACGCCCCGATCCAGGGCAGCGCGGCCGACATCATCAAGGTCGCGATGCTCAACGTCCACCGCGCGCTGGTCGAGGCGAAGCTGAAGAGCCGGATCCTGCTGCAGGTCCACGACGAACTGGTCCTGGAAGTCGCCGACGGCGAGAAGGAACAGCTGGAGAAGCTGGTGCGCGAGGGCATGGGCTCGGCGTACGCCCTGGCGGTGCCGCTCGAGGTTTCGGTCGGCTACGGCCGGTCCTGGAACGAAGCCGCACACTAAATTTGCTCACTCCCCGTCACGGCCCGGATCACCGGGTCGTGGCGCGGGAGCACTCGGGCGGACGTCGTCGGGCGTGCCGCGCCGCGGCGATGCTGGGCGCCATGGCCAGTGACTTCCAGCGGCGCAAGATCTCCGGCGTCTTCGGCGCCATGGACACCGACGGCGACGGCTTCCTGACCGAGGCCGACTTCCGGGCGCTCACCGCGCGGTGGCTCGACTTGCGCGGCACCGACGCGAGCACGCCGGCCGGGCAGAAGCTCGCCGCCGTCATGATGGGCTGGTGGGCGACCCTCGACGACGCCGCGGGCGGCGGCGGCCGGGTCAGCCTCGACCAGGTGCTCCAGGTCGTCGACGAACTCCCGGCGATGCCGGGCGCCGTCACCGGGACGGCCGAGGCGATGTTCGAGGCCGTCGACGAAAACGGCGACGGCGTCATCTCCGCCGCCGAGTACGAGCGCCTCATCGCGGCCTGGAACGGCGTCGGCACGCCGTCCGACGACGTTTTCGCCCTCCTCGACTCCGACGGCGACGGCCGGCTCTCCCGCGAGGAGTTCACCGGGCACTGGTTCGAATTCTGGGCGGGCGACGACCCGGCCGCACCCGGCAGCCGGGTGTTCGGCCGCTTCTGAACGCGCGTTGCGCCGAACGGAGGACTCCGTTCGGGTGAGCCATTACCGCTGGGTAGGGAGGTCGGCGCCAACGCGTGGCGATCACGGCGTAGGGTCCGCCGAATGGGGTTCGAGCGTGAACGACGACGCTGGCGGGTCCGGTTGCACGACGAACTCGGCCGGGTGTGCGGTGCGGGCACGGTACTGGACGAGTACCACGTGCTCACGAGCGCGCACGTCGTCGAGACCGCCGGCGGCCCGCGTTCCGCGTTGAGCGTCGACTTCGTCGGCTTGGCCGAGGCCATGCCCGCCACGGCGACCGTCGTGGAAGGCTGCTGGGTGCCTTCCGACGGCGGCGGCCACGGCGATCTCGCCCTGCTGCGCCTGGAACGCCCCGAATCCCGCGTGTTCCGCGCCCCGCTGCACCGGATGCCCCTCGGCGAGCACCAGCTCGTCCGCGCGTTCGGGTTCCCGCCGGGCTCGGTCGGCCGCTGGACGCTAGCCCGGCTCGGCGGTCCGGAGCAGACCGGCGGCGAGTGGGTCCGCCTCTTCCGCACCGCCGAAGCCGAACCGCTCGGCCCCGGTTTCGGGGGCACGGCGGTGATCGACGAGGCGACCGGCCACGTCGTCGGCATGGTCGTCGGCAAGGACACCGGCACCTGGATGGTGCCGGTCGAGACCATGCTCGGGCACCTGCCGCAGCTGAGCATCTGGACGTCCGGCAGCCCGGCCGTCGACGCGAGCTTCTCGCGCCCGGTCGGCGAGGCCGTCGACGTCTCCTTCGTGCAGCGCGTCGCCGACTGGTTCGCCAAGGCCGAGCCGGGCACGGTCTGGGTCGTCGACACCGGTGAGGCCGGTTCGCCCGTCGCCGCGGCGTTGCGGTTCGGGATCGTGCTGGCCGACCGGGAACGTTCCCTCGGTGTGCCCGGCCTGCCGCCGGCGCTCGGTGAGACGCCGCCGCCCGGCAGCGTGGACCTCGCGGTCGACGCGACCGGCCGCACCGCGGACGCCGTCCGCCACCGCATCGCCGACCGGCTCACCACCGGCGTCGCGGGCCGGACGCTGGTCGTCGACGGGATCGACGACTCGGCGGAGCCCGACCGGCTCGTCGGCGAGGTGCTCGCCCCGCTCGCCGGCCGCGCGGCCGAGCTGGGTCTCCGCCTGCTGCTCGGCTTCCGGGAGCAGTCCTCGCCCGGGGTCGCGGCGGTGCGGGCGAGCACCGGCCAGGCCCGCCCGGCCCCGGACGACCTCGCCGGCCGCCTGGAGGTGCTCACCCAGGCGGTGGCGGAGCTGGCGGAGATCGAGGCCTACCAGCTTCGCGTGGCGACCCGCTTCACGGGCGTCGCAATGTTGCCGGCACGCGCGCAGCGGCTGAAGGGCGCGCTGAAGCAGCTGCGCTCGGCCGAGGTGGACGGCGACGCGGAGTGGGTCGAGCGCCACATCGACAGCCACGAGCACGCGGTGGCCCCGGCCGTGGAGGACGGCCGCCGCCAGCGCGCGGTCCTCGACGGGCTGGTCGCCCGCCGCGAGGAGCTGCGCACCCGCCTCGCGGGTGACCTGGAGCTGGCCCGCGAGCACGGGCTGGTCGGCGACCCGGAGATCGAGCAGGCGTACACCCCGGCGAAGAGGCTCCTGATCGACGGCCCCTGCGAGCTGACGGCAGCGGCCACCGCGGTCGACACCTACGCGGCGGCGGTCCGGGCCCGCATCGAGGACCGCGGCTGACCACCCTTTCCGGGGCGCGCGTGCCCGGACGGCCGGTTCGCGTACCCGGCGGGTCGGTTGGCGTACCTGGGCGGTCGGGTCGCGCATCCGGCGGGTCGGTTGGCGTACCTGGACTGTCGGTTCGCGTACCCGGTGGGTCGGTTGGCGTACCCGGACTGTCGGCTCGCTGCGCCGGAATTGTCGGTGCCTACCGGTAGCGTGGATAACGGGGGGCGCCCCCGCGGGCCGCGGGGACGATCAGACCGTCAGCACCACCTTGCCCTGAAGGTGACCGCGCTCGATCAGCCGGTGTGCGTCGGCGATGCGCTCGAACGGGAACGTCTCCGCCACGTGGACCCGCAGCTTGCCCTCGTCGACCAGGTCCACGAGGCCTCGCAGCGCAACCGGATCGGGGTCGACCCCCACACCGCTGAAGCGCCGGCCGGCCGCCTCGAACTTCGCGATGAGCTCCGTGTCCTCCTCCGCGACCGCCGTCACGAGGTGACCTCCCGGGCGGAGCACGTCGAGCGAGCGCCAAGCGGTGTCGCCGCCGATGGTGTCGAGCACCAGGTCGACGTCGCCGACCACCTCCGTGAAGTCCGCCTCCGCGTAGTCGACGACCTCGTCGGCGCCGAGCCCCTCCACGAAGGCCCGCTTGCTCCCGCCGGCCGTGGTGATCACGTGTGCGCCGCGCGCCTTCGCGAGCTGGATCGCGACGTGGCCGACGCCGCCGCCACCGCCGTGGATCAGCACCCGGTCGCCCTCGGTCACGCCGCCGAGGTCGACGAGACCCTGCCACGCCGTCAGCCCGGCGATCGGCAACGCCGCCGCCTCGACGTGGGAGAGCGACGCGGGTTTGCGGGCCAGGTGCAGTGCCGGTGCGGCCACGAACTCGGCGTACCCGCCGGCCGCCCGCGGGAACAGCGGCATCCCGAACACCTCGTCGCCGGGCCGGAACCGCCACGTCTGCGCCTCCTCGACCACACCGCTGATGTCCCAGCCGAGGACGAACGGCGGCGGGCCGAGCAGCGGGAATTCGCCGGCGCGCAGACGCGGTTCCAGGGGGTTCAGCCCGATCGCCTTGACGCGGACGAGGACTTCGGCCGGCCGGGGCCGGGGCTCCGGCGCGTCCACGATGGTGAGGACCTCGGGACCGCCGAACGTGTGCTGGGTGATCGTTCGCATGCCTCAACGATGATCGCCGCGGCGCCGGCGTACCACCGGTGTCCCGCCGGGAAATTCCGGAAACCCGCCGTCGTATCGTGGGGGCATGATCGAGTCGGTGGCCGGCTGCCCGCCCTTGGCCCACGGCGAGGACGTTCCGCCGCACTCCCACGACTTCGGGCAGCTCAGGTACGCCGCCTCCGGGGCACTGGTCACCACGACCCGGGCCGGCACCTGGGTGGCGCCGGCGAACCGCGTCACCTGGGTGCCCCCGTTCCACGTGCACGGCAGCCGCGCGCACGGCGCGACCGTCGTCCGGCTGCTCGAGGTCCCGGCGGGGCCGGCCCGGCGGCTGCCGGCGCAGCCTTCGGTGTTCACGGCCAGCGCGCTGCTGCGCGAGGCCTACCTGGCGGTGACCGAAGACCCCGAACCGGCCGGCAGCCCTCGTGCCCGGCTGCTGCTCGAGGTCGTCCTCACCGAGCTCGACCGCGCCCCGCAGGAACCCCTGCGCCTCCCGGAGCCGCGCGACCCCCGCCTCAAGGCCGTCACCGACCTGCTGCACGCCGATCCGGCGAGCCCGGCGACCCTGGCCGAGCTGGGGCACCGGACCGGCTCGGGCGAGCGAACGCTCAGCCGGCTGTTCGGCAGCGAACTGTCGATGAGCTTCCACCAGTGGCGCACGCTGCTGCGCATCCAGCGAGCCGTGCTCGAACTCGGCGAAGGCACCTCGGTCACCGACACGGCGACGCGGCTGGGCTGGGCCAACCCGACCAGCTTCATCGACGCCTTCACCGATCTCGTCGGCCAGACCCCCGGCCGCTACCGCGCGAAGGCGCGCGCCGCCGGCTAGCGTCGGCCCAGGCCGCGGATCAGCACCATCACCGCGTCGCGCACCTCCGACCGGGTTCGCTGCGGCCCGAACACCTGCCAGTCCAGCGCGACCACCAGCATCGTGCCGAACAACCCGGCCGCCGCCGTCGGGATCTCGACGCCCTCCGGCAACCGGCCCGCCTCCTCCAGGCGCGACAGCTGCTGCTTCACGATCGAGATGATTTCCTCGCGCAGCAACGACAGCGTCCCGTGCCACTGGCCCGGCGTCCGCCACAGCTCGCTCACCAGGATCTGGGAGAACCCCGGGTACCGCGCGATGAACTCCAGCGTCGTGTCGACCTGCGCCTCGATCACGTCCAGCGGATCACCGTCGGACACCGCCGAGCGCAGCCGCCCGGCCAGGATGTCCACGCCGTAGCGCAGCAACGCGTCGACCAGGCCGTCCTTCGACCCGAAGTTGTAGTAGACCGTGCCCTTCGCGACGCCCGCCGCCGCCGCGATGTCGTCGACCGTCAGGCCCACCAGGCCCCGGCTCTTCGAGAGCTCCAACGTCGCCTCGAAGAGCTTCTGCTTCGTCGCGCCGCTCACAGGCTCAGCTCGGGCTTGAGCGCGGACACCGTCCAAACGCGACGCTTGCGGGCGGCCAAAGTGGACACCAGGATCCCGCCCACCAGGTAGGCCAGCAGCACGCCGACGTCGCCGAGCAGCTGCGTCGTCGTGGCGCCGCTGTAGAACAGGTGGCGGAAGCCGTCGATCGCGTACCCCATCGGCAGCACCACGTGCAGCGGGTACAGCGCGTCCGGGATCGTCTGCCACGGGAACGTGCCCCCCGCGCTCACCAGCTGCAGCACCAGCAGCACCAGGCCGAGGAACTTGCCGACCGCGCCGAAGAAGGCGTTGAGCGCGTGCACCACCGAGGTGAACGTCAGCGACACCAGCACGGCGAACCCGATCGCCGGCAGCGGGTGCGCGATGTGGATGCCGACCAGCCACGTCACCGCACCGAACAGGACGACCACCTGCGCGATGCCCAGCAGCGCCGAGGACAGCCAGCCACCGACCGCGACCCGGAACGGGGCCGCGCCCGCGGTCAGCGCGCGCGTCGAGAGCGGGCGCAGGATCAGGAACAGCACGAACGCGCCGATCCAGGTGGCCAGCGAGATGAAGAACGGCGCGAGGCCGGCGCCGTAGGTCCCCGCCGACGCCTCGCCGTTGGCGTTCACCGCCACCGGGTCCGCGATCGTGTTGGCCGTCGCGTTGCGGGTCGGGTCGTCCGGGTTCGGGATCTGCTGGAGCCCGGCCGCGAGCCCGTCACGCAGCTTCACCGCGCCGTCGGCGAGCTGGTTCGTGCCGGTCACGGCGGTCTTCTCGCCGTCGTTGAGCTGGGACGCCCCGTCGCGCAGCTGGTTCGCGCCGTCGGACGCCTGGGCGATGCCACTCGCCAGCTGCGGGGACGCCGCGGCGAGCTTGGCCGCGCCGTCGGACACCTGGCGGGCGCCGTCGGCCAGCTTCGCGAGGTCGCCGTTGGCCTGCTGGATCTTGCCGTTCGCCTGGTCGACCGGGGAGCGCAGCTGGTCGGCCTTGGCCAGGATGGCCTGCACCTGGGCGTCCGGCACACCCGCGTCGCGCAGGTCCGTCTGCAGCTGGGTGCGGTAGGAGTCGAGCTTGCCCTGGATGTCCGACGACGCCGTCGCGGCGATCGAAGCCGCGTCGGCGACCTTCTGGTCACCGGTGGCCACCTGCGAAGCACCGCTGGCCAGCTTCTGCGTCTGGGACGGCAGGTCCGCGGTGGCGCTCTTCAGCGTGCTCAGACCGGTCGCCAGCGTCGACGAGCCGTCCGCGAGCTTCGCCGCGCCGTCGGCCAGCTTCTGCTGCCCCGTCTTGAGCTGCGTGGCGCCGTCGGCGAGCTGCGCGGCGCCGGTGGCGGCCTCCTGGGTCTTGGCGTAGATCGTGGAGAAGCCGACCAGGAACCGGTCCGCGGCCTCGCTGCCGACCTTCTCCGCGATCGTCTTGCGGACCTGCTCGGCGACCTGCTTCGCGATCGTGCCGGACAGGTAGTTGTTGGCGTCGTTGGTGGTCAGCGTGATCGTCGCCTGCTGCGGCTGGAAGTTGCCGACCGACAGCAGCGCGGCGGAGAAACCGCTCGGGATGCCGATGGCGAACGAGTACTTGTCGTCGCGGACGCCGTCGCGGGCGTCCTGCTCGGACACCTCGTGCCACTGGAAGGTGCCGGACTTGACCAGCTCGTCGGTCACTTCGCGGCCCACGTTGCGTTCGTGGCCGCTGGAGTCCTTGGCGCCCGTGTCGCTGGTGAAGACCGCGGCGGGCAGCTTGTCGAGCCGGCCGTACGGGTCGTAGTTCGCGTAGAGGTAGAAGGACGCGTAGAGCAGCGGCACCAGCACCAGCGCGACCAGCGCGAGCTTCGGCAGAGTGCCGGTGGAGAGGCGGCGCAGCTCGTTGCGCGCGATCCGGAAGGCGTTCATTCGGGGACTCCGTCAGTGCTCTCGGTGAGCTCTTCGGTGGGTTCGGGGACGGCGGGGGGAGCACTCTCGGGGACAGCACTCTCGGGGGGAGCACAGTGCTCCGGCGCGGGCTGCTCGGCCGCGCCGACGAGCGCGGGGGTGAAGGGCAGCGCGGACAGCGGCGTGGTGGCGGTCAGCACGACCACCGCGAGACCCCGCTCGGCCTGTTCGCGCGCCAGCCCGGCCCAGCTGCCGACGTCGCTGGTGTGCCGGTCGGGGGTGTCGAGCACGAGCACGCGCACGCCTTTGCGTTCGGCGGCCAGCTCGGTGAGCAGCCGGGTGCGCAGCGCCGGGGTGAGGTTCTCGAAGCGCGTTCCGGCGAACGGCGCGGCGTCGTGCTCGGCGAGCCAGCGGGCGACGTCCTCCTTGCCCGCCGGGCGGTGGGCCAGCGCCAGTTCCTCGCCGGCGACGACGCGCAGGGGCAGCGCGTCGTCGGGTTCGCTGACGCCCGGGGCGTCGACGACGGCGACGAGCTCGGTCAGCGGGGCGTCGACGCCCTCGGCGTGCACCGTGCCGGTGGTCGGCTTGAGCCGGCCGGCCAGCGCGAGGCCGAACGCCGTGACGCCGACGCCGGGTTCGCCGTGCACGATCGCCAGGTCGCCCTCGCCGAAGGTCAGGGAGGTGGGCGGCAACAAGGTGCCGTGGTGCCCTTCGAGGGACACCCGATCGGCTCGGACCTGCACGGTTTCTCCCGCTTCGCGAACTTTTGAACTGACCGGTCAGTTCAAAAACTAGTCCCGGCGGGAGCCGGCGGCAAGATCACCGGACGCACGTCACACTTGTGGGTGGTTCACCGGCGGGGCCGCGCGTCACCGGAGCGCCGCCGCCGGGCGCACCTCCCACGTCGTCCACAGTGGACGGTACCCCTGCCGGTGCCAGAACACCGAGGACAGCGGGTTGGTCGGGTTGTAGTACAGGTACGTGCGGGTCGCGCCCCCGCGCTGCAGCTCCCGGTGCACGTGGGCCATCAGCGCCCGGCCGAACCCGCCGCCGCGCTCGCCGGGGGCGGTCACGACGTTGTTCACGTACCCCCAGCGGCCCGGCGGGAGGAGCTCGCCCGCTTCGGTGCCGGGGACCGCGTCGAGCCACGCGCAGTGCGCGAACGCGCACACCGAACCGTCCGCCTCGGCCAGCCAGACGGCCGGCTCGTCCGCGGCCAGGGCGTCCCGCAAGGACGGCGCCAGCAGCTCGGCCGTGTTGTCCCGGCGCGGCGCGGCGACCAGCCCGGTGTAGTCGAACGTCGCCGCCGCCAGCTCGAGTGCCGCGTCGAAGTCGCCGGGCCCGGCGCGCCGGACCGAAACCCCCGGCGAGACCTCCGGCGGGGGAGCGGTGCGCACGCCGACCGCCGAGAGCGGCACGAGACCGTGGTCGAGGAAGGCGCGGATCGCCTCGGCGTCCCGGCTGGGCCAGACGACCACGCACGCCGAGTCGTCGCCGGTGTCCTCCGCCTCGAGCCGGCCCTTCAGCGCGCGCAGCAGGAGGTCCGCGCCTTCGGTGCCGGTGTCGCCGAAGTACGGGAAGAGCTGCCAGGTGTCGGCGGCCGACCACAGCATCGGGACGTCGCCGCGGGTGAACCGGTGGCGCTGCAGCACCCCGGTGACCTGCGTGCCGTCCGCCGTCGCCGCGTCCAGGCGCTCGCCACCGGCCGGGGGCGCGGCCGGCGGCAGCAGCGCGTCGACGGCGGCGAAGCGCGCCCGGTGCGCCGCGAGCAGCGGCTCGGCGATGTCCATGGTTCCCCTCGGGTCGTGCGGTCAGGACCAGGCCGGGCGGCGGAGCCACATGGTCCACAGTGGACGATAGCCCTGCCGGTGCCAGAACACCGGCGAAAGCGGGTTCGGCGGGTGGTAGAAGAGGAACGTCCCGCGCACGTCGTGCGTCAGCAGTTCCCGGTGCGCCACCGCCATCAGCGCCCGGCCGGCCCCGCCGCCGCGGGCCGCGGGGGCCACCGACAGCGTGTCGACGTACCCCCAGCGGCCCGGGAGCAGCCGGCCGTGGACGGAATTGCCGGGGGTGGCCCAGGCCAGCGCGCAGGAGGCCATGCCGGCCGGCACGCCGCCGTCCTCCTCCGCGAGCCAGACCAGCCCGCTGAAGCGCAGGGCGCGGACGACTTCCGCGCGCAGCAGCTCCGGTGCGCCCGGCCGCGGCACCGCGGTGCCGACCAGCGAGGTGTAGCGCCACTCGGCCAGCCGCAGCTCGGTCAGCGCGTCGAGGTCGCCCTCGCCGGCCCGGCGGACGGTCACCGGCGCCGTCCCGGGATCGGCGGGCGCGTCCAGGGGCCACACGGCCAGGCACGTCATCGGCGCGAACCCGTGCGCCAGGAGCACCGCGGACGCCTCGGCGTCGCGGCTCGGCCAGGTCAGCGTGCAGGCCGAGTCCGGGCCGGCCGGCGTCCCGCGCAGCCGGTCGCGCCACGCGCCGAGCAGCGCGGCGAGGCCCGCGGCGCCGCTGTCACCCGGCACCGCGGTCAGGTCCCGGATGTCCGACGGCCCCCAGAGCGCGGGCCAGGACCCCGGCGCGTGCACGACGTTCGTCAGCAGGCCACCGGCCTTGCGGCCGCCCACGGTCACCACCAGCGGCTCGCTCGACGGCGACGGCGGGGCCGCGATCGGCGGGAGCAGCGGGTCGAGCGCGGCGAACCGCGCGTTCTGCTGGGCTTCGAGGGTGGTCACGAGCGGTGCGTGCGGAAGATCGCGGTCCCCGGGAAGAGCTTGCCGCGCAGCGGGCTCCACTGGCCCCACACCCGCGTGTGCCCGGCCGGCCACTCGGGCTCGACCAGGTCGGTGAGGGTGAACCCGGCCCCGGCCAGCGCGCGCACGTAGTCGCCGAGGGTGCGGTGGTACTCGACGTAGGTGGCGGTGCCCTCGTCGTCGACCTCGACGTAGGGCGTGCGGTCGAAGTACGGCTGGGTGACGGTGAGCCCCTGCGGGCCGGGGTCGTCGGGGAAGATCCACCGCATCGGGTGCGTCACCGAGAACACCCACGGGGCACCCGGCCGCAGCACCCGGTGCACCTCGGCGAAGACCGCGTCCACCGACGCCACGAACGGGACCGCGCCGAAGGCCGAGCAGGCCGCGTCGAAGCTGCCGGACGCGAGCGGCAGGTGCTCGGCGTTGGCCTGCACGAGCGGGACGGCCAGGCCGGTGCGCGCGTTGCCGTCGCGGGCGTGGCGGAGCATGCCGGCCGAGAGGTCGGTCGCCACGGCGTCCGCGCCCTCCGCGGCCAGCCAGCGCGCGCAGGCAGCCTGCCCGCAGCCGACTTCCAGCACGCGCTTGCCGCGGACGTCGCCGAGCAGCCGCGCCTCGGCCTCCCGGACGCCCTCCGGGCACCAGACGAAGTCGGCGTCGCCGAGGAACGAGCCGTGCTCGGCATGGTAGTCGTCGGCGTCGGCGTCCCACCAGGCGAGGTTCGCGGCGGCGGCTTCCGCCCCGCCGACCTCCCGGTAGCCGACCTCCGTGGTGCCCAGCCGGTGCTCGGCGGCGTCGTGGCGCCCCGGCGCGGGCGCCTGCTCCGGTGGCATGATGGTGTCTCCGGTCCCCGGTGGCCTGCTCGCGCCACCTGCGTCCTCGTGCGTGCGGTTTGCTTCCGCGAGGACCTTAGCGAGCCAGGGGGACCCTGATTGTGCCGCCTAGCGGCTGCCGCGTAGGATAAGTGTTAGCGCAGTGGGTTCGCGCTGCCTTCCGCTCAGCTTCTGGTTGGGACTCGGGTCGCGCACCGTTTGCGGGTCATGCCGCGGTCGTTCACTGGTGGACGTTTGCTCGCAGGGTCGTCGCATGCTCTCAACACCCCATCGCGCCGACAACTGCCAACCCTCGATTCCCATCCACCGGAGCAACCCGCCTAATGACCATCGACACCGCCACCGCCCCGACCGCCCCGAACGCGGCCCCGCAGGTCGCCATCAACGACATCGGGTCGGAGGAAGACTTCCTCGCGGCTATCGACAAGACGATCAAGTACTTCAACGATGGCGACATCGTCGAAGGCACCATCGTCAAGGTCGACCGCGACGAGGTCCTGCTCGACATCGGCTACAAGACCGAGGGTGTCATCCCCTCGCGTGAGCTCTCCATCAAGCACGATGTCGACCCGGCTGAGGTTGTCACCGTCGGCGATGAGGTCGAAGCCCTGGTCCTCCAGAAGGAGGACAAGGAAGGCCGTCTGATCCTGTCCAAGAAGCGCGCGCAGTACGAGCGCGCCTGGGGCACGATCGAGGAGCTCAAGGAGAAGGACGAGCCCGTCAAGGGCACCGTCATCGAGGTCGTCAAGGGCGGCCTCATCCTGGACATCGGCCTGCGCGGCTTCCTCCCCGCGTCCCTGGTCGAGATGCGCCGCGTCCGCGACCTGCAGCCGTACGTCGGCCGCGAGCTCGAGGCGAAGATCATCGAGCTGGACAAGAACCGCAACAACGTGGTCCTGTCCCGCCGCGCCTACCTCGAGCAGACCCAGTCCGAGGTGCGCAGCGAGTTCCTCAACGCGCTCGCCAAGGGCCAGGTCCGCAAGGGCGTCGTGTCGTCCATCGTCAACTTCGGTGCCTTCGTGGACCTGGGTGGCGTCGACGGCCTGGTGCACGTCTCCGAGCTGTCCTGGAAGCACATCGACCACCCGTCCGAGGTCGTCGAGGTCGGCCAGGAGGTCACGGTCGAGGTCCTGGACGTCGACATGGACCGCGAGCGCGTCTCGCTGTCGCTGAAGGCGACCCAGGAAGACCCGTGGCGCCAGTTCGCCCGCACCCACGCGATCGGCCAGATCGTGCCGGGCAAGGTCACCAAGCTGGTCCCGTTCGGTGCGTTCGTGCGCGTCGAAGAGGGCATCGAGGGTCTGGTCCACATCTCGGAGCTGGCCGAGCGCCACGTCGAGATCCCGGAGCAGGTCGTCCAGGTCAACGGCGACGTCATGGTCAAGGTCATCGACATCGACCTCGAGCGCCGTCGCATCTCGCTGTCGCTGAAGCAGGCGAACGAGGGTGTCACGCCGGACACCGAGTTCGACCCGACCCAGTACGGCATGGCCGCCGAGTACGACGCCGAGGGCAACTACATCTACCCCGAAGGCTTCGACCCGGACACCCAGGAGTGGCAGGAAGGCTTCGACAAGCAGCGTGAGGAGTGGGAGCGCCAGTACGCCGAGGCGCACACTCGTTACGAGGCCCACATGAAGCAGGTCCAGAAGGCCGTCGAGGCCGACGCGGAAGCGGCGGCGGACGCGGCGACGGGCATCGAAGGTGGCGCGGAAAGCT
>NZ_JBFAZA010000031.1:0-129929 GCF_040681595.1 Amycolatopsis sp. NPDC051716
ATTAATGCTCTCAAAGGAACCTCAAACGAGGTTCAATACATAAGCTCTACTGGCTTAGTTCACTAGCACACTGTTGAGTTCTCAAGCAACACACTTCGGACCGCCGCGCCGCGAAGCGCTTTGGTCTTCGGCTATTGTTTCAAGCTTTGTTCCAGGGATACCACCCTGGTTCGGGACCACCCACTCTACCACGATCGTAGGAGCTTGGTTCGTGTTCCCGGCGGCCACCCGGTTTCCCTGGCGACTTGGAGAACTTTACATGCCCCCGAAACCCCCTTGCACAGGGGGGTCCCTTTTATCGCGCCAGGCCGTTGACCTGCACCGATACCGCCGTCAGGCCGGGTGCCGCTCTCCGTGCGTCGCGACCACCGTCAGCACGACGAGCGCGGCCGCGAGCCCGGCGGCGACGTGGATCGGCGCCGGCGTGAACGACGCCGCGACGACGAGCACCGCGGTCACCGGAAACCCGATGGCGATCGGGCGGCATTCGTTCGTCGGGCCGATGTGCAGCAGCCACACGCTCAGCAGGAAGACCGCGGCCGGGACCGTGGTCGCCAGCGCCGCGGCCACCCCGCCGATACCGGGCAGCGTTCCCGTGTCGTAGGCGACCGCCACCTCGAGCCCGGCGCCGACGGCCGCGGCGGAAGCGAAGATGAAGTAGTGGCCGTAGCCCCAGGTCATCGACGTGAACATCGTCGGGCGGCGGACGAGGCGCGCGTGCCCCGGCCGGTCGAAGTAGAGCCACCACATCGAGAACACGAGGACGAGCGCCGCCGCGGCCAGGGAAATCAGCGTGCCGAGGTGGCCGGGTTCGGCGGTGGCCTCCTTGAGCGCGTTCGTCGCGCTGAGGATCACTTCGCCGAGCACGATCAGGGTGAACAGGCCGTACCGCTCGGCGATGTGGTGCGGGTGCCACGCCGTGCCCTGGCGGCTCTCCCCCCACACCGGCACCGCCATCTCCAGGATCGCGAAGGCGAAGAACGCGTACGGCTGCAGGCCGTGCGGAAGCCACAGGTAGCCGACCCACAGCAGCTGGCAGAAGGCGATCCCCGCGGCGTAGCGCAGGGCCGCCGGGCGGCACTCCGCGTCCGTCCGGGCGGCCCGCAGCCATTGCGCGACCATCGCGAGCCGCATCAGGACGTAGCCGGCGACCATCACCCGGAAGTCACCGTTGAACGCACGTTCCACCCCGGCCGCGACGGTCAGGCCGCCGGCGATCTGCAGCAGCGTGACCAGCCGGTACGGCACGTCGTCGGTGTCGAACGCCGAGGCGAACCAGCAGAAGTTCAGCCAGCCCCACCAGATCCCGAAGAAGACCAGCGCGAACGAGAACACGCCGTGTGCGACGTGGCCTTCGGCGAGCGCGTGGTGCAGCTGCGCGGCCGCCTGGCCGACGGCGACCACGAAACACAGGTCGAACAGCAGCTCCAGCGGGGTCGCGACGCGGTGGTCCTCGCCGCTGTCGCGGGCGCGCATCGGCCGGTACCACACCCGGCGCAGCAGTTGCTCGGTCATCGGGGCTCCCCGGGCTCGTGCCTGTCGGACGCGGTCATCCCAACATGATCACGAGCCGCGTGGAAGCACGACACGGGTGCAGAAGACGGGCGGGCCCGGTTCCCCCTCCCCCGGGCCCGCCCGCCACCGTCACGCGCCGGCGGGCACCGATGGGCAGCCCTTCCGCGAGTGCCGGACGGTCCCCCGCGGACGCCGACACCCACTGAACGGAAGGTGACCGAGTGTGTCCATTCCCTCGTACTCCGGACGCCTCGATCGCTCAAGCCGGTCACCCCATCCCCGGGTGGCCGACTGATTGCCACTGTCGGTAGCCGAAGCCGCGCAGTGAAGGCTCCATAAGATCTACCCGGTTGCTCTCCGTAGCACCAGTGTCTTTCCGCGCTCGTCACTCGGATGGAGCATCGCGAATCTGCGGAAAGTAGTCTCTCAAGCCCGGTGGACGTCCGCGGCGGAAGCTTCGTCCCGGCGGGTTTCCCGTTCCTGTTCGGAAGCCCGGCGCCGCCGGGCGCGGAGCTCGGCGAGCGCCAGGGCGAGCGCGCCGCAGGTCAAGAAGGCCGCGCAGCTGAGCGCCACGGTGAGCGCCACGGGATAGCCGCGGCCGAGGACCATGCCGAAGACCGACGCGAGCACGGCGGTGCCGATCGCCGTGCCGATCCGCTGCCCGGTCTGCAGCGCGCCGCCGGCGACCCCGGCCATCCGGACCGGCACGCACTCCAGCGTCAACGTCGTGTTCGGGGAGATCACCATCCCGCCGCCCACGCCCGCGAACACCAGCGGCACCGCGAAGGCCCAACCGGACGCCGACGGCGGGACCAGCTCGGCGAGCAGCGCGACGGCCAGCAGCCCGACGGCGACCATGCCCAGCCCGGTGACGGTCAGCCGGCGGCCAAACCGGGGCACGAGCCGGCCGGCGACGGCGGCCGACACCGCCGAACCGAGCGCGAACGGCGTCACCGACAGGCCCGACTGCAGTGGCGAGTAGCCGAGGCCCTGCTGGAAGTAGATCGCGAAGACCAGCCAGATCCCGGCGAACCCGCAGAAGTAGAGGGCGCCGACCGCCGCGCCGGCGGCGTAGCCCGGGGTGCCGGTGAACAGGCGGGTGTCGAGCAGCGGGGACCGGCCGCGCCGGACCACCGAGTGCTCCCAGCGCACGAACGCGACCCCGAAGACCACCGCGACGATGAACAGCCACCACATTCGCTTGAGGCCGCCCTGGTCGGCGTCGACGACCGGGAGCAGGACACCGAGGACGGCGACCGCGAGCAGCACGATGCCGACGAAGTCGATCTCCGAGGAGATCTTGAGCTGTTTCTTCTCACTGCGGGGCAGCAGCCGCAGCGCGAGGGCGAACGCGAGCACGCCGATCGGGACGTTGACGTAGAACACCCAGCGCCAGCCGTCCTGCGCCCCGAAGACGGCGATGATGAACCCGCCGAGGATCGGGCCGACCGCCGTCGAGATCCCGACGACCGCGCCGAACATCCCGAACGCGCGGCCGCGCTCGGCGCCGCGGAAGAGGTCCTGGATCAGGCCGGTGTTCTGCGGGGTGAGCATGCCCGCGGCCACGCCCTGGGCCAGGCGGGCGAGCACCAGCGTGGTCTCGTCGGGGGCCGCGCCGGCCAGTGCGCTGGTGAGCACGAAGGCGGCGAGGGCGCCGAGGAACATGTTCCGGCGGCCGAACGCGTCCCCGAGGCGGCCGCCGGTGACCAGGACCAGGCCGAACGCGAGGGCGTAGCCGGAGACGACCCAGCGGATCCCGCCGCTGCTCGCGTGCAGCCCCGACTGCATCGAGGGGAGGGCGACGTTGACGATGCTGACGTCGAGCAGGCCCATGAACCCGGCCGTGAGCGAGACGGCAAGTGCTTTCCAGCGGCGGGGATCGGGTTCGTACGTCATCGAGGGCAGACCTCACGCAAGTTCACTGGCCGGGGATACCCCACTCAGCAAACACGAAAGGCGGGATCCGCGCGCGCTGTGCGCACGGATCCCGGAGCCTCACGTCGAGGCCGTGATGCCCCGGATGCCCTTGAGCTCGCCGATCAGCATCGAGCTGACCTTGACCGGGTAGTCGTACAGCGCGAAGACCGTCTGGTTCTTGCCCACCAGCTTGAGGTGCACCGGGGTCTCGCCCTTGTGCGCCAGCAGCGTGGACCGCAGCTCGCTCACCACCGACTGGTCGATCTTCTCCGCCGCCGCGAGCAGCACCAGCGGCGGCTCGTCGTCGCCGTTACCGGTGCCGACCTCGGACAGGTCGAGCGTCGCCAGGCCGCCGCCGAAGATCGACATCTTGTCTTCGCGCCAGTTGACCCGGCCCTTGACCAGGACCGCGTTGTCTTCGATCAGCTCACTGGCGAAGAGCGCGTACGACTTCGGGAAGAACAGCACCTCGAGCGAGGCGTCCATGTCCTCGACCGTGCAGATCGCCCAGGGCTCGCCCTTCTTGTTGACCCGCCGCTCGAGCGAGGTGATCAGCCCGGAGATCACCAGCTCGCCTTCCTTCGGCGGATCGTTGAGGATGCTCGCGATCGGCTTGGGGGCGTGCTTGCGCAGGATCCGCTCGGCGCCGTCCAGCGGGTGCGCCGAGACGTACAGGCCGAGCATCTCGCGCTCGTAGGCGAGCAGCTGCTTGCGCGGGTACTCCTCCTCGCCGAACTTCAGGTGCGCCAGCGGGGACGAGGCCACTGCGTCTTCGTCCTCGCCGCCGAAGCCGAACAGGTCGAACTGGCCCATCGCCTCCTGGCGCTTGAGCGGGACGACGGCTTCGACCGCGTCCTCGTGGACCTGGATCATCGACAGCCGCGTGTGGCCGAGGGAGTCGAACCCGCCCGCCTTGATCAGCGACTCGATGACCCGCTTGTTGCAGGCCACGAGCTCGGACTTGTCGAGGAAGTCGGTGAAGGAGGCGTACTTGCCCTTCTCCTCGCGGGTCTTGATGATCGACTCGACGACGTTCGCGCCGACGTTGCGGACCGCGCCGAGGCCGAAGCGGATGTCGTCCCCGACGGCCGCGAAGCGCAGGGCCGATTCGTTGACGTCCGGCGGCAGCACCTTGATGCCGAGCCGGCGGCACTCGGACAGGTAGACCGCCGACTTGTCCTTGTTGTCGCCGACCGACGTGAGCAGGGCGGCCATGTACTCGGCCCGGAAGTTCGCCTTGAGGTAGGCGGTCCAGTACGAGATCAGGCCGTACGCGGCCGCGTGGCTCTTGTTGAACGCGTACCCGGCGAACGGGAGGATCGTGTCCCAGAGCGCCTTGATCGCCTCGGGCGAGAACCCGCCGGGCCGCAGGTCACTGGCCCGCATGCCGGCCTCGAAGCCCTCGTACTCCTTGTCGAGGACTTCCTTCTTCTTCTTGCCCATCGCGCGGCGGAGCACGTCCGCGCGCCCCATCGTGTACCCGGCCACCTTCTGGCCGATGTGCATGATCTGCTCTTGGTACACGATCAGGCCGTAGGTGTCGGCCAGGATCTCCCGCAGCGGCTCGTCGAGCTCCGGGTGGATCGGCTTGACCTTCTGCCGGTTGTTCTTGCGGTCGGCGTAGTCGTTGTGCGCGTTCATGCCCATCGGGCCGGGGCGGTACAGCGCGCCGACCGCGACGATGTCGTCGAACACCGTGGGCTCCATGCGCCGCAGCAGGTCGCGCATGGGGCCGCCGTCCAGCTGGAACACGCCGAGCGTGTCGCCGCGGGCCAGCAGCTTGTACGTCTCCGGGTCGTCCATGCCGAGCCGGTCGAGGTCGATGTCGACCCCGCGGTTGGCCTTGATGTTGTCGATCGCGTCACCGATGACGGTGAGGTTGCGCAGGCCGAGGAAGTCCATCTTCAGCAGGCCGATGGCCTCGCACGACGGGTAGTCCCAGCCGGTGATGATCGAGCCGTCGTCACGCTGCCACAGCGGGATCGCGTCGGTCAGCGGGTCGCAGGACATGATGACCGCGCAGGCGTGGACGCCGGCGTTGCGGATCAGGCCCTCGAGGCCGCGGGCGGTCTCGAAGATCGTCTTGCACTCGTCGTCGGTCTCGACGAGCGCGCGGACCTCGGCGGCCTCGCCGTAGCGCTCGTGCTTGTTGTCGACGATGCCCGAGAGCGGGATGTCCTTCGCCATGATCGGCGGCGGCAGTGCCTTGGAGATCTTGTCCGCGATCGCGTAGCCCGGCTGGCCGAAGTGGACGCGCGCGCTGTCCTTGATCGCGGCTTTCGTCTTAATGGTGCCGAAGGTGATGACCTGGGCGACCTTGTCCGAGCCGTACTTGTCGGTCGCGTACCGGATCATCTCGCCGCGCCGGCGGTCGTCGAAGTCGATGTCGATGTCGGGCATCGAGACGCGCTCGGGGTTGAGGAACCGTTCGAACAGCAGCTTCTGCGGGATCGGGTCCAGGTTGGTGATACCGAGGACGTACGCGACCAGCGAACCGGCGGCCGAACCACGGCCGGGGCCGACCCGGATGCCGACCTTGCGGGCGTAGCTGATGAGGTCGGCGACGATCAGGAAGTAGGCCGGGAAGCCCTTGCCGATGATGACGTCGAGCTCGATCTCGATGCGCTCGTTGTAGTACTCGTCCGGAACGCCGTCCGGGAAGCGCCACTTGAGCCCGCGCTGGACCTCTTCGCGCAGCCAGCCGCCCTGGTCGTACCCCTCCGGCACCTCGAAGAACGGCAGCCGGTCCTTGTGCGAGTAG
This sequence comes from Amycolatopsis sp. NPDC051716, assembly GCF_040681595.1. Taxonomy (NCBI): domain Bacteria; kingdom Bacillati; phylum Actinomycetota; class Actinomycetes; order Pseudonocardiales; family Pseudonocardiaceae; genus Amycolatopsis; species Amycolatopsis sp. NPDC051716. The sequence goes on from NZ_JBFAZA010000031.1 coordinate 6,194, forward strand.
ACGTCTTCGTAGGACTCGACGCGCTCGGCGATCAGCAGCGTCGTGTCGGCCGCGCCGGGGACCTCCTTGTCCCAGTACTCGCGCATCTCGGCGGCGGACTTGAGGTAGTAGCCGTCGCCGTCGAACTTGAACCGGGTCGGGTCGTTGAGGGTCTTGCCGGCCTGGACGCACAGCAGCGCCGAGTGCGTGTCGGCCTGGTCCTTGGTGACGTAGTGCGAGTCGTTGGTGGCGATCGGCTTGAGGTCGAGCAGCCGGCCGACCTCGAGGAGGCCCTCGCGGACCGACCGCTCGATCGGCAGGCCGTGGTCCATCAGCTCGAGGAAGAAGTTGTCGGCGCCGAAGATGTCCTTGTAGTCGGACGCGGCCTGGATCGCCGCTTCCTTCTGGCCCAGCCGCAGCCGGGTCTGCACCTCGCCCGAGGGGCAGCCGGTGGTCGCGATGATCCCGGAGTGGTTCTCGGCGATCAGCTCGCGGTCCATCCGGGGCTTGCGGTAGTAGCCCTGCATGCTGGCCAGCGAGGACAGCTTGAAGAGGTTCCGCAGGCCGGTGGCGTTCTGCGCGAGCATGGTCATGTGGGTGTACGCGCCGGCGCCCGAGACGTCGCCGCCCTCACCCAGCTCGTCCGAGCCGCGCTGGTTCGACTGGCCCCAGAAGACCGGCTTCTTGTGGAACCGCGACTCCGGCGCGACGTACGCCTCGATCCCGATGATCGGTTTGAGGCCGTGCTTCTTCGACTGCTGGTAGAACTCGTCGCCGCCGTACATGTTGCCGTGGTCGGTCATGCCGACCGCGGGCATGCCGAGGCGCGCCGCCTCCGCGAAGAGGGGAGCGATCTTCGCCGCACCGTCGAGCATCGAGTACTCGGTGTGGACGTGCAGGTGGACGAAAGAATCGTTCGACACCAGCGAAAACCTCCCCTAGGTGGATCGGACCGGCGCGCCCGGGTCTCCCACCTTATCCCGCGCTCACCGGGCTTGATTGTGCGCCTCGGCGGGGCCGGACCGGAGCACCGACGCGCGGCCCCTTCGGCGGAAACGATCACGACACGCGCCGCGCCCGGACGGTCACGCGGGGCGCCCCGGCGAGTGCCGCGAATGACTCATTCGGGACCTCGTAGGTCTCGAATGAGTCATTCGCGACCTTCGGGCGACCCGAAGCGACCCCAGGGCGGCGGCGGTGAGCTGGGCCACAGAGCCGGGCACTCGCGTTGACACCGGCGGCGCCGGGACCGAGCATTCCCGCCATGAACCTGTCTGACAGCCAGACAGCCGGACAAGGTGGTCCTCGCCGGGTGAGTGCCATGGAAGCCGTGCTGGCCCACCTGCGCGCGTCGATCGAGCGCGGCGAGTACACCGTCGGCGGGAAGCTCCCCTCCGAAGCCGCCCTGAGCAGGGAATTCGAGGTCAGCCGGTCGGTGATCCGGGAAGCCCTGCGCGGCCTCCAGGCGCTCGGCATGACCGAGTCGAAGACCGGCAAGGGCACCTTCGTCACCGCCACCGGCCCGGCCGACAACCCCACCTTCGGGCCCTACTCGGCCCGCGACCTCATCGAGGTACGCCGGCACGTCGAGATCCCCGTCGCCGGGTACGCGGCCGTGCGGCGGAGCCAGGACGACCTCGACCTGCTCGCCCACCTGCTCGACCGGATGGACGCCGAGACCGACAACACCGCCTGGGTGGCCCTCGACTCGCTCTTCCACATCACCATCGCCCAGGCCTCCGGCAACCCGGTGTTCGGGAAGGTGATCGAGGAGATCCGGGACGCGCTCGCCCGCCAGTCCGCCTTCCTCAACCAGCTCGGCGACCGGCGGCGCCAGTCGAACGTCGAGCACCGGGAGATCGTCACCGCCATCGCCGACGGCTCGGAGACCGGCGCCGTCGAAGCCATGACGGCGCACCTGCAGCACGTCGAAGCCACTCTGACCAGCATCGTGAACGGGGACCAGTGACCGAACAGACCCTCACGGCCGCCGACACCCCCGATGCGGGCGACGCCGGGTACAGCAAGGCCCTGAAGTCCCGGCACGTCAACATGATCGCCATCGGCGGGGCGATCGGCACCGGCCTCTTCCTCGGCGCGGGCGGCCGGCTCGCCCAGGCCGGGCCGGCGCTGGCGATCGTCTACGGCGTCTGCGGGCTCTTCGCCTTCTTCGTCGTCCGCGCGCTCGGCGAGCTGATCCTGTACCGGCCCTCCAGCGGCGCCTTCGTCTCCTACGCCCGCGAGTTCATGGGCGAGAAGGGCGCGTACGTCGCCGGCTGGATGCACTTCCTGAACTGGTCGACCACCGGTATCGCCGACATCACGGCGATCGCGCTGTACGCGCACTTCTGGTCGTTCTTCTCGCCGATCCCGCAGTGGGTGCTCGCGCTGATCGCCCTCGCCGTCGTCCTGACGCTGAACATGGTGTCGGTGAAGCTGTTCGGCGAGATGGAGTTCTGGTTCGCGATCATCAAGGTCGCCGCGCTCGTGCTGTTCATGGTGATCGGCATCTTCCTGCTGGTGACGCAGACGCCGATCGACGGCGTCGCGGGCGGCCCGCAGCTGATCGCCGACCACGGCGGGATCTTCCCGTCCGGGCTGCTGCCGATGGTGCTGATCGTGCAGGGCGTGGTGTTCGCCTACGCCTCGGTCGAGCTGGTCGGCGTCGCCGCGGGCGAGACCGAGCACCCGGAGAAGATCATGCCGAAGGCGATCAACTCCATCATGTGGCGCATCCTGGTCTTCTACGTCGGCTCGGTCGTGCTGCTGGCGATGCTGCTGCCGTGGAGCTCCTACACCAAGGACCAGAGCCCGTTCGTCACCGTGCTCTCGCACCTGGGCGTGCCCGCGGCGGACAGCGTGATGAACCTGGTCGTGCTCACCGCGGCGCTGTCCAGCCTGAACTCCGGGCTGTACTCGACCGGCCGCATCCTCCGGTCGATGGCGGTGGCGGGCTCGGCCCCGAAGTTCACCGGCGTGATGAACCGCAACCACGTGCCCTACGGCGGGATCCTGCTCACCGCGGCCGTCTGCGTGCTCGGCGTCGGGCTCAACTACCTGGTGCCGAAGGAGGCCTTCGACATCGTGCTGAACTTCGCCGCGATCGGCATCCTCGCCACCTGGGCCATCATCGTGCTCTGCCACCTGCTGTTCGTGCGCAAGGCGAAGCGCGACGGCCTCGAGCGGCCGTCGTTCCGGCTCCCGTTCTCGCCCTACACCGAGATCGCGACGCTGATGTTCCTCGCCGCCGTCGTCGTGCTGATGGGCTTCGACGAGACCGGCCGGATCACCCTGCTCGCGCTGCCGGCGATCGCCGTCGCCCTGGTCGTGGGCTGGTTCAGCGTCCGCAAGCGGATCGACATGCGCGCGTTCGACGAGGAGGACCTGTGAGTCACGAACCCCTCGTCGAGCTGATCCGCGACGGGCTGGTCGAGGGCGTCCACCACGGCTCGGCCGTGGTGCTCGCCCCGGACGGCTCGACGCGGTTCGCCGCCGGGGACGCCGACACGCCGATGTACCCGCGGTCGACGGCGAAGCCGCTGCAGGCCACCGCGATGGCGCGGCTCGGCCTGCGCCTGTCCCCGGCCGGCTTCGCCATCGCCGCGGCCAGCCACTCCGGCGAGCCGATGCACCTCGACGCCGCGCTCGAGGTGCTCGACGGCCGTTCCCCGGACCTGCTGGGCAACCCCGCGGACTTCCCGTTCGACCCGGTCGAGCGGGACAGCTGGATCGCCGCCGGCCGGGCCCCGGCGCGGCTCGCGCACAACTGCTCCGGCAAGCACGCGGCGATGCTCGCGACCTGCGACCTCAACGGCTGGGCCACCGACGGCTACCTCGACCCGGCCCACCCGCTGCAGCGCGCGATCGCCGCCACCGTCGAGGACCTGACCGGCCGCGGCATCGCGCGGGTCGCGGTCGACGGCTGCGGCGCACCGCTCTTCGCGACCACGCTGCGCGGGCTCGCGACGGCCGTGTCGAAGATCGCCACGGCCGCGCCCGGCACGCCGGAGGGCCTGGTCGCCGACGGGATCCGGCGGCACCCGGAGCTGGTCGGCGGCCGCCGCCGGGACGTCACCGCCGTCATGCGCGCGGTGCCCGGGCTGATCGCCAAGGACGGGTTCGAGGCCGTCCAGGTCGCCGCGCTGCCGGACGGCACGGCGATCGCGGTCAAGATCGCCGACGGCGGGGACCGGGCGCGGTACCCCGTGCTGGCCGCGCTGCTCGGGCTGTGCGGGGTGGCCGTTCCGCCCGGCCCGGACAACCTCCGTTTCACCCTTTCCGTGGGGAGCACCGCATGACCACCCGCCGCGAACACGACCTGCTGGGCGACAAGGACGTCCCCGCGGACGCGTACTGGGGCGTGCACACCGCCCGCGCCCGCGAAAACTTCCCCATCACCGGCACGACGATCGCCGCGTACCCGCACCTGGTCGAGGCGCTGGCCTCGGTCAAGGAGGCCGCCGCGCGCGCCAACGCCGAGCTGGGCCTGCTCTCCCCCGCCATCGCCGACGCGATCTGCGCGGCCTGCCGGGAGATCCGCGAAGGCGCGCTGCACGGCGAGTTCGTCGTCGACGTCATCCAGGGCGGCGCCGGGACGTCGACCAACATGAACGCCAACGAGGTGATCGCGAACCGCGCGCTCGAGCTGCTCGGGCACGCCAAGGGCGACTACCACGTCCTGCACCCCAACGAGCACGTCAACCTCTCGCAGTCGACGAACGACGCCTACCCGACCGCGGTCAACGTCGCGACGATCATCGCCGTGCGCGAGCTGGCCGAGTCGATGGTCGTGCTGGAGAAGGCGTTCGCGGCCAAGGCCGTCGAGTTCCACGACGTGCTGAAGATGGGCCGCACGCAGCTGCAGGACGCCGTGCCGATGACGCTCGGCCAGGAGTTCGGCACCTACGCGGTGATGCTCGGCGAGGACCGGCTGCGGCTGGGCGAAGCCGTCGCGCTGCTGCACGAGATCAACCTCGGAGCGACCGCGATCGGCACCGGCCTCAACGCCGCGCCGGGCTACGCCGAAGCCGCCTGCCGCCACCTGCGCGAGATCACCGGTCTGCCGGTCGTCACCGCGGCGGATCTCGTGGAGGCCACCCAGGACTGCGGCGCGTTCGTGCACCTTTCCGGCGTCCTCAAGCGGATCGCGGTCAAGCTGTCGAAGAGCTGCAACGACCTGCGGCTGCTGTCCTCGGGGCCGCGCGCCGGCCTCAACGAGATCAACCTGCCGCCGGTGCAGGCCGGGTCGTCGATCATGCCCGGCAAGATCAACCCGGTGATCCCGGAGGTGGTCAACCAGGTCGCGTTCGAGGTGATCGGCAACGACGTCACCGTGACGATGGCCGCCGAAGCGGGGCAGCTGCAGCTCAACGCGTTCGAGCCGATCATCCTGCACTCGCTTTCGGAGAGCATCACGCACCTGGGCGCGGCCTGCCGGACGCTGGCCACGAAGTGCGTTTCCGGGATCACCGCGAACGTGGACGTCCTGCGCGCCTACGTCGAGAACTCGATCGGCCTGGTCACGGCGCTCAACCCGAGCATCGGCTACGCGGCCGCGACGGAGATCGCGAAGGAGGCCCTGGAAACCGGGCGCGGGGTCGCCGAGCTCGTCGTCGAGAAGGGCCTGATCCCCGCCGAAGAGCTGGCGAGGCTGCTGCGGCCGGAAACCCTCGCGCGCGCGAACTGAGGTACGGTCGGATCCGGATGGATCTACTCCACTTCGGAAGGCGGCCGCCCGTGCTGGACCGACTTGTCGACAAGCTGCTCGGACTCCCCCGCACCGAAGGCCCCAAGCCGGTCGTGACGCGCGACCTCGCCGTGCCGATGCCCGACGGCGTCACGCTGCTCGCCGACCGGTACGCCCCGGACGGGACGACGTCGGCGCCGGTCGTGCTGATCCGCACGCCGTACGGGCGCAAGGGCCTGGCCTCGAAGCTCTTCGGCGAAACCTTCGCGCGGCACGGGCTGCAGACGGTCGTCCAGAGCACCCGCGGCTCGTTCGGCTCCGGCGGCGAGTTCCGGCCCTTCCACCTCGAACGCGAGGACGGGCTCGCCACCGCCGAGTGGCTGCGCGCCCAGCCGTGGTGCGACGGGAACCTCGGCATGGCCGGCGCCAGCTACCTCGGGCACACGCAGTGGGCGGTCGGGCCGTACCTCGACCCGCCGCTGGCGGCGATGTGCCTCGGGGTGACGGCGTCGGAGTTCGTCTCGACGTTCTACCCGGGCGGCGTGCTCGCGGCGGACAACATGGTCTCGTGGTCGGCGATGATCGGCCGCCAGGAGGAGCGCTTCGCCGCGCTGCCGAACCCGCTGCGGACGCGCAAGACCCGCCGGGCGATGGCGCACCTGCCGATCAGCGGCGCCGACGTCGCCGCGATCGGGAAGCCGGTGCGGTTCCTCCAGGACGTCACCGAGCACGCCGTGCCCGGCGACGAGTTCTGGGCGATGTCCGACCACAGTGCCGAAGTGGCGCGGCTCGACGTCCCGGTGTCGATGGTCACCGGCTGGTACGACCTGTTCATCGGCTCGCAGCTGCGCGACTTCCGGCTCCTCGCCGACGCGGGCAAGGCCCCGCGGATCACGATCGGGCCGTGGGCGCACGGCGAGCCCGCGAGCATGGGCCCGATGATCCGCGACCAGCTCGGCTTCCTGCGCGCGCACCTGCTCGGCGACCGGACCCAGCTGCAGCGCGCCCCGGTCCGGCTGTTCCTCCAGGGCGCCGGGACGTGGCTGGACTTCGAGTCCTGGCCGCCGCCGTCGAAGGCGACCGAGGCGCACCTGCGGCCGATCGGCGGCCTCGGCGAGGTCGCGACCGACCCGGCGCTGCCGACGCCGTTCACCTACGACCCGGCCGATCCGACGCCGGCGGTCGGCGGCCCGCTGCTGATGGGCGAGTGGAAGCAGCGGGACAACCAGGAGGTCGAGGCCCGGCCGGACGTGCTGGTGTTCACCGGCGAGCCGCTGCCGTCGGACCTCGACGTCATCGGCGAGGTGTCGGCGACCGTGCACGTGCGCACCGAGCTGGGCCACGCCGACGTCTACGTCCGGCTGTGCGACGTCGATGCCGGCGGCGTCTCCCGCAACGTGACCGACGGAATCCTGCGGCTGCGCCCGGGCGTCCCGTCGGCGGACCCCGACGGGGTGGTGACCGCGGAAGTGACGCTCGACCCGACGGCGTACCGCTTCGGCCGCGGCCACCGCCTGCGCGTCCAGGTGGCTGGTGGCGCGTTCCCGCGCTTCGCCCGCAACCACGGCACGGGCGAGCCGGTCACCTCGGCGGTGGCCGGGAAGCCGAACCGCTTCGAGGTGTTCCACGACGCGGCGCGGCCGTCCCGGATCACGCTGCCGGTGTTCAGCAGCTGAAAGCGCCCCAATGTGGCCTTGGTTGCGTTCAACGCACCGAAGGCCACATTGGGGCGCTTGGGGTGGGTCAAAGCGGGACGGTGCGGTGGTGACTGGTCACCCGGCCGTCGTCGTGGAGGACGTGCAGCAGCAGGGCCGGCGGGCGGTCGTAGTCCAGCGGGCCGCCTTCGGCCCAGCCGCGGTCCGCGCCCGGCTCGATCGGGAGCAGCGAGCCCGAAACGACGCCGGGGGCGATGCGCAGCGGGACCCCGGCGAACGTCGTCGAGGCGCCGGTGTGCACGTGCCCGGCCAGCAGCGCCACCACTCGCGGGTGCCGGGCCAGCACCGGAGCCAGCCGCTCCGAACCGGTCTGCCGGATCGCGTCCACCAGCGGGACGCCGACCTCCACCGGCGGGTGGTGGAACGCGACGAACGCCGGGCCGTCGCCGCCGGAGAGGACGCCGTCGAGCCACGCCAGGGTCTCGTCGGACAGGAAACCCGCGCCGTGGCCCGGGATCGTCGAGTCGCACAGCGCGAACAGCACTCCGCCGATCTCCTGCGCCAGGTCGATCGGCCCGTCGGAAGCCGGCAGGTCGAGCAGTCCCGTGCGGAACGCCGCGCGGACGTCGTGGTTGCCCGGGCACACCAGCACCGGCGCCGGGTGCTTCAGCAGCTCGGCGGCGCGCGCGCGTACTCCTCCGCCGTGCCGTGGTCGGCGATGTCGCCGGTGACGACGACGGCGTCGACCGGCCGCGCCAGCCCGCCGAGGTAGCCCATCACCGCCGCGACGCGCTCTTCCGCCCGCGGGTCGCCGTCGAGGTGCAGGTCGCTCAGGTGCGCGATGATCATCTTTCGTCCTTCCCCAGGTACGCCAGTGCCTTGACCCAGTTGGCGACGAGCACCGCGGACGCGGCCGTCAGGTCGCCGTCACGCAGGGCCGCGGCGATGCGGCGGTGTTCCCCGATGCTCTCCCCGGCGTGGTCGTGCCGGGCGAAGTACGCCGATTCGTAGCGCTTGAGCAGCGGCTTGGTCTGCTCGATCAGCCGCAGCAGGTGCGGGTTCGGGCAGCGCGACAGCAGCAGCGCGTGCCATCGTTCGTCCAATGCGGACAGATCACCGCCGTCCGCGCGCGCCATCTCGTCGGCGACGGCGTCGAGCGCGTCCGGCAGCCCGGTCAGCTCGACCGGCGACGTCCAGCGCAGCGCCAGGGCTTCCAGCTCGGCCACCAGCGGGTAGAGCCGGCGCGCCTCGTCCGGGTCGAACGGCGGCACCAGGAACCCCCGGCCGGGCGCGGAGACCAGCAGACCGCGGTCGGCGAGCCCGATCAGCGCCTCCCGCAACGGTGTCCGGCTGACGCCGAGCTCGCGCGCCAGGTGCACCTCGTTGACGCGGGACCCGGCCGCGAGCCGCCGGTCCAGCACGCGGGCGGTGATCTGCTCGATGAGGTCGCTGCGCAACGGGGTGCGGGCCATGCCGGCAGTATTGCATACAATAACTTACTACTGTATTCAGTTCGTATGAGCTTCGACGTCGAACGTGCGCGCCGCGAGACCCCCGGCTGCGCCGAAGTGGTCCACTTCAACAACGCGGGCGCCGCGCTGCCCCCGGCCGTCGTGACCGACACCGTCGTCGAGTACCTGCGCCACGAAGCGCTGGTCGGCGGGTACGAAGCCGCCGCCGGAGCCGCCGATCGCCTCGACGCGGTGTACGCGTCGGTGGCCCGGCTGCTCGGCGCCGGCACCGACGACATCGCGCTCACCGACAACGCGACCCGCTCCTGGCAGGCGGTGTTCTACGCGCTGCCGTTCGGCCCCGGCGACCGGATCCTGACCTCGCGGGCGGAGTACGCCAGCAACGCGATCGCGTTCCTGCAGGTCGCCCGGCGCACCGGCGTGGTCGTCGAGGTGATCGGCGACGACGAATCCGGGCAGCTGGACGTCGAGGAGCTGAGCCGGCGCGTCGACGGCGACGTCAAGCTGATCGCCGTCAGCCACGTGCCCACCCAGGGCGGCTTGGTCAACCCGGCCGAGGAGATCGGCGCGGTCGCCGAAGCGGCCGGCATCCCATTCCTGCTGGACGCGTGCCAGTCGGCGGGCCAGCTCGACCTCGACGTCACGCGCTTGAAGTGCGACGCGCTGTCGGGAACCGGCCGCAAGTACCTGCGCGGCCCGCGCGGCACCGGGTTCCTCTACGTGCACCCGCGGCTGCGCGAGCGGCTGGAGCCGGCGATGCTCGACCTGCATTCGGCGAGCTGGGAGTCGCCGACGGAGTACGTCGTCGACCCGACCGCCAAGCGCTTCGAGGTGTGGGAGCGCGACTTCGCCGCGGCGTGCGGCCTCGGCGCGGCCATCGACTACGCGCTCGAATGGGGTTTGCCGGCCATCGAAGAGCGGGTCGCTTCGCTGGCCGCGACGCTGCGGGAGCGGCTGACCGAAGCCGGTGCCCACGTCCACGACGCCGGGGCGAAGAAGTGCGGCCTGGTCACGTTCAGCGTCGAGGGCACCCCGGCCGCGGACATCAAGGCGCGGCTGGCGGAGGCGAACATCAACACGTCCCTGTCGACGCGGACCTCGGCGCAGTACGACTTCACCGCGCGGGCGCTGCCGGACCTGGTCCGGGCTTCGGTGCACTACTACAACACCGAGGACGAGATCGACCTGCTGGTGCGGGAGATCGAGAAGCTCTAGAAGGCGTTCACGCCGGTCAGCTCGGCCGAGAGGGTCCACAGCCGCTCGGCCCGCACCGGGTCGATCGCGTAGTCCTTCACTCCCGTGCGGGTGCCGTCGGCGGGTGCGGGCTCGGCGATGTCGCAGTCCTCGAGGTAGACGCCGCCGAGGCCGTCGAGCTGCGGCGAAGTCGCCGCCCAGACCTGCGTCGCGGCGCCCTGCTCCGGCGTCTTCGCCCCGCCGGTGACCCGGCCGGACTCGTCGACCATGCCCGCGTCGACGAGCTCCTGCCGGTCCAGGTGGCGCACGAGGTCGGTGAGGATCCGGCCCGGGTGCAGGGCGAACGCGCGGACACCGTGCTCGCGCGCGAGCCGGTCGAGGTGGACGGCGAAGAGCACGTTCGCGGTCTTGGCCTGGCCGTAGGCGAGCCACTTGTCGTAGCCGCGCTCGAAGTTCAGGTCGTCGAAGCGCACCGGGCCGTAGTGGTGGCCGCGTGAGGACACCGAAACCACCCGCGCGCCCGGCGTGAACGCCGGCCGGAGCCGGTTCACCAGCGCGAAGTGCCCGAGGTGGTTGGTGGCGAACTGCGCCTCCCAGCCCGGCCCGACGCGGGTCTCCGGACACGCCATGATGCCGGCGCTGCCGATGAAGAAGTCGATTCCGCGCCCCGACGTGGCGAACCGCTCGGCGAACGCGCGGACGCTGCCGAGGTCGGCGAGGTCGAGTTCGTCGACCTCGACGTTTTCGAAGCCCCGCAAGGCTTCTTCGGCCGTGGCGCGGCGCCGGGCCGGGACGACGACGTGCGCGCCCGCGCCCGCCAGCGCCCGCGTGGTCTCCAGGCCGATGCCGGAGTAGCCGCCGGTGACGATCGCGAGCTTGCCGGTCAGGTCGAGGCCGGCCACGACCTCGGCCGCCGTGGTGGTGGCGCCGAACCCCGAGCCGAGCTTGTGCTGTGCGGTGGTCATGTCCCCGAAGCTAGGCCCTGGAGCGCACTCCAGCGCAAGGTCAGCCCTTGAGCAGCTGGCGCGCGATCACGAGCTTCTGGATTTCGCTGGTGCCTTCGTAGATCCGGAACAGCCGCGCGTCGCGGTAGATGCGCTCGACCGTCACGCCACGGACGTACCCGGTCCCGCCGTGGACCTGCACCGCGCGATCCGCGACCCGGCCGAGCATCTCGGTGCAGAACAGCTTCGCCGACGACGGCCCGAGCTTGCGATCCTCGCCCGAGTCGTACTTGGCCGCGGCTTCGTGGACCATCGCGCGGCCCGCCGCGAGTTCGGCGTGGGACTCCGCGAGCAGCGCCTGCACCAGCTGGTACTCGCCGATCACCCGGCCGCCCTGGCGGGCCGTCCGCGCGTACTCGACGGCTTCGGCGAGCGCCCGCTCGGCCAGGCCGACACACAGCGCGGCGATGTGCAGGCGGCCGCGGGCCAGCGAGGCCATCGCGATGCCGAACCCCTTGCCCTCTTCGCCGATCAGCGCGTCGCCGGCCAGCTCGACGTCGTCGAAGACCACTTCCGACGTCCACGCGCCGGCCTGGCCCATCTTGGCGTCGTGCGGGCCGACGGTGACGCCGGGCGCGCCCGCGGGCACGAGGAACGCGGAAATGCCGTGGCTGCCGGTGCTTTCCGGATCGGTGCGCGCGAACGCGACGAACACTGCGGCAAGCGGCGCGTTGGTGATGAACCGCTTGGTGCCCGACAGCCGGTACCGGTCGCCGTCGCGGACCGCGCGGCTGGTCAGGCCACCCGGGTCCGAGCCCGCCTCGGCTTCGGTGAGCGCGAACGACGCGATCGCCTCCCCCGCGGCCAGCCGCGGCAGCCAGTGGGTGCGCTGCTCCGGCGTCCCGTGGTGCACGATCGCCTGGCCGGCGATGCCGTTGTTGGTGCCGAACAGGGACCGGAAGGCCGGCGTCGTCCAGCCGAGCTCGATCGCCAGCCGGACGTCTTCGGCCATGCCGAGGCCGAGCCCGCCGTACTCTTCCGGCAGCGCCCAGCCGAACAGGCCCAGTTCCGCGGCCTTTTCCCGGATTTCCGCGGGAATTTCGTCCCGTTCGTCGATCTCGGCCTCGCGGGGCACGACCTCCTTGCGCACGAACTCCCGCACCGCGCCGAGGACCTGCCCGAAAACGTCCGCGTCCATGCGTCGGCACGCTACCCGGATCGCCGCCCCCACGGGCACGGCCGGACGCGGTAGCTTGGGCGGATGCGCAAGCCGATCGCCGTTCTCGCCGCCGCCGCGCTCGCCGCCGTCCTGCTGCCGTCCACCGCTTCCGCGACGCCCGGCAGCGGCGTCAGCGGCACGATCCTGGCCCAGAAGACCATCGGCCACACGGATTACACGCTGCGGGAGATCACCGTCCAGCCCGGCGGGTACACCGGCTGGCACTTCCACGACGGCACGCTCTACGCGTACGTGAAGGCCGGGACGCTGACGCACAACCTGGCCGACTGCAGCATCGACGGCATCTTCGCCACCGGGCGCGCGTTCACCGAGAAGCCCGACCAGGTGCACATCGGCCGCAACCTCGGGTCGACGCCGCTGGTGCTGGAAGTCCTGTACGTCCTCCCGGCGGGCAGCCCGCTGTCGGAGGACGCCCCGAACCCCGGCTGCGGCTTCTAGCCCGACAGCCAGCCGGCGGCGTCGAGCCGGTACGCCGCCGGGCCGACGACCGCGCGAAGGTCGTTCTCGAGCGCGGTGATCCGGTCCGCGCCCACCGTGCGCGCCCAGTCCGCGCGCAGCTCGTCGAAGATGTCCGCCGACTTCCTGAGCGCGTCGATGCCGTGCTCGGTCAAGCGAACGATCTTGCGGCGCGCGTCCGCCGGGTCGTCGGCTCGCTCGGCGTACCCGAGCGCCTCGAGCCGGTCGACGGTCTTGCCCGCCGCCTGCTTGGAAACGCCGAGGCGGCGGCCGATCTCCGACGCCGTCGCCCCCTCGACGCCGACGGCCTGCATCGCGAAGCCGTACGACGGCCGGACGTCGGGGTGGCCGCGGCGGGCGAGCTCGGCGTGCAGGCGGTCGATGAGCGTGCGGAAGCCGCCGAAGAGCAGGAAGGGCAGCTCGTAGCCCGGCGTGTCGGTCATGACCTCTTGCCAAAATCGACAACCAGGTTTACGGTTTCGACAACCATGTTGTCGAACCTACTCTGTCCACCTTGGGAGTCACCTTGTTCGCCGATCACACCCCGGAGTCTGCACCCCTCGCCGCGCGCCCCGCGATGACGGCCACCGCGAAGAAGTTCGGCCGCGTGCCGTCGGCCGTCGCCCGGCTGGCGACCTCACCGGAACTGCTCAACGGGTTCCTCAAGCTCAGCGCGATCTTCGAAGCCACGACCCTGACGGCGCTGGAACGCGAAGTGCTGATCATGACGGTGGCCGCGCGCAACGAATGTCACCTCTGCGTGGCGATGCACACGGCCACGCTGACCCGCCTGTCCGCCTCACCCGAACTGGTGGCGGCGCTGCGGGCGGAGGCCCCGCTTCCGGAGCCGCGGCTGGAGGCCCTGCGCGGTTTCGTCCACGCGGTCATGGACACCAGGGGCGAAGTCCCGGCCGAGGAGCTGGCGGCGTTCACCGGCGCCGGCTACACGCAGCGGAACGCCTTGGAGGTGGTGCTGGGGATCGGGACGTACACGCTGTCCACGTTCGCGAACCGCCTCACCCGCGCCCCGCTCGACGACGCCTTCGCCGAGCACGCCTGGCACGCGGCGTGAGCCCGGTCAGCGGGGCACGACGGTCCGGCCGTTCGCGTCGCCTTCGACGAGTCCGCGGTAGGCCTCGGCGACGACCGCCACCGGCGTCCCGCCGCGACCGTCCTCCCCCATCGCTTCGAGGGTTTCGCTGATCCAGCCGGGGCTGACGACGTTGATCCGCGGCCCGCGCGGCAGCTCGGCGGCGGCCGACCGGACGAAGCCCTCGAGCCCGGCGTTGACGAGCGCGCCGAGCGCGCTGCCCCGGATCGGCTCGGTGAACGTCCCGCCGGTGAGCGTGATCGAGCCGTCAGCGGACAGGCGCCGCGCCGCGCGCCGGGCGAGCGCGACCTGGCCGAGCAGCTTGGCGCGCAGGTCGTCGAGCACCTGCGCGTCGGTCAGCTCGGTGAGCGGGCGCAGCGGCACGTTGGCGGCGCAGCACACGACGGCATCCGCGCCGGCGTCGAACAGCGTGTCGAGCGACGCGGGATCCGTCAGGTCCGCACCGACCGGCGACGTCCGCGAGACGGGCAAGACCTCGTGGCGTGGTTCGAGGGCGGCGGCGACGGCTCGTCCGACGAGCCCGGTGGCGCCCAGCAAGAGGATCTTCACGCCTTCGACGCTAGCCACCCAGCCAACCGCGATTCCGCCGTCGCGAGAAAATCTTCGCCGCCCGTGTCCGGTCCCCCGCGCCGGCTCCGACCTCCTGGCAAACAGACCACGGAGAAGGAGCGGACATGGAGAAGCCGGCCGGACGGCGGGAGTGGCTGGGACTGGCGGTCCTGGTGCTGCCCACCCTGCTCGTCGCGATGGACATGACCTCGCTGTTCCTCGCGCTGCCGCAGCTGAGCGCGGATCTCGGCGCGAGCAGCACCGAACAACTGTGGATCACCGACAGCTACGGCTTCGTCGTCGCCGGGTTCGTCATCACCATGGGCACGCTCGGCGACCGGATCGGCCGGCGACGGCTCCTGCTGGCGGGCGGCGGGGCCTTCGGGCTCCTGTCGATCGTCGCCGCGTTCTCGACCGGGCCGGTGATGCTCATCGTCGTCCGCGCGGCGCTCGGGGTCGCCGGGGCGACGCTGATGCCGTCGACGCTCGCCCTGATCACGAACATGTTCCGCGACGAGAAGCAGCGCGGCAAGGCCATTTCGATCTGGGCCACCTGCCAGTTCGCGGGCGGCGCGGCCGGTCCGGTGTTCGCCGGCTTCCTGCTCCAGCACTTCTCGTGGAGCTCGGTGTTCCTGGTCGCCGTCCCGGCCGTCGCCGTCCTGCTCGTCGCGGGCCCGGTCCTGCTGCCCGAGTTCCGCGCGCCGGCGTCCGGGCGGCTGGACCTGCCCGGGGTGGCGCTCTCGCTGGCCGCGGTGCTGCTGATCGTGTTCGGCCTCAAGCAGCTGGCCACCGGCTCGCTGGTGCTGCCGCTCGCGGCGATCGCCGCCGGGACGCTGCTGGGCACCGTCTTCGCCCGCCGTCAGCTCACGACCGCGTCGCCGCTGCTGGACCTGCGGCTGTTCCGGAACCGCCCGTTCACCGCGGTGCTGGTCGCGCTGGTGTTCGCGGGCGTCGCGATGGCCGGCGTCGGCCTGCTGGTGACGCAGTACCTGCAGAGCGTCCTCGGCCACTCCCCGCTCGTCTCGGCGCTGCTGTTCGCGCCGATGGGCCTGGGCGTGGCGGCGGGCACGATGACGGCACCGGCGGTGACCCGCTTCGTCACCCCGCCCACGGCGATCGCGGGCGGCCTGGCGCTGTCGGCGGCGGGCAGCCTCCTGCTGACCGTCAACGGCGGACTGGTGCCGGTCTTGGTGGGCATCACGGTGCTGACGCTGGGCACGGGCCCGCTGTTCGCGCTGGGCATCGGCCTGGTGGTGGGATCGGTCCCGCCGGAGCGCGCGGGCTCGGCGGCCTCGATGGCCGACACCGGCAACTACCTCGGCGGATCGCTGGGCATGGCGTTGATCGGCCTGACGGCGGCGGCGGTGTACCACGGCGTGTTCCCGGCGGGCACGACCCTCGCCGTCGACGTCACCCGGCCGGAGGTGGCCGAGCAGGCGAAGGAGGCGTTCACGACGGCGTTGAACGTGACGGGCGTGATCGCGGCGGTGCTGTTCGCGGGGCTGGCGTTGCTGGTGACGTCGATGCGCCGGACGGCCGTCGTCGTCGAGCCCGCCATGGCGGAGTGACGCGATGTCACGGCTCGCCCGCCTCGAAATGCCAGATGACCAGCGCCGGCGCCCCCGCGTTGACGGCTCGCGCCGCTTCGGGCACCAGGGCGGCCAGGCTCCACGGCCACAGCTCCCACGGTCCCACCGGCCCGATCGCCCCGGTCCGAGCCGCCGGGACGGGCCGGTCATCGGCCGGCACGAGAGGTTCCTCGCAGCGACGCACCCGCAGCCCCACCGCGAGCGCGGCCCGCAGATAGTCCCCGATCGGATGGCGGTAGCCACTCAGCCGCCCGGGCCGCCCGTCGGCACCGCGGACGGGCGGAACGGCGCCCTGCGCCACCCGTTCGGGGTGCACGTCGGCGAGCACCAGGTGCCCGCCGGGCCGCAGCACCCTGGCGAACTCCGCCAGCACCGGCTCGAGCGCCGGCACGTGGGTCAGCGCCAGGCCGCACACGACCAGGTCGAACCGGGCGCCGGCCACCGGGAGCCGGTGCAGGTCACCGAGCAGGAACTCCCCCCGCGGCACCCGGGTGCGCGCCCGGGCGAGCATGTCGGGCGAACCGTCCACCCCGATGACCCGGTGGCCGCGCCGGGCCAGGAATTCGGCGTAGCGGCCGGTCCCGCACGCGGCGTCGAGCGCAACGCCCACGGGGAGCGCATCCACGATCTCCCGGACCACGGGTTCGTCGAGGTCGAACGCCGAGTTGGGCCGGTCGTACGTCGCGGACCACAGCCGATAGCCGGTGACCGCATCGACCCGGTCGACCTCCACGGCCGCGTCGGCCAGCGCCTCGTCGGCGAGCACCCGGCGGATCTCCGCGATCCGGGCTTCGACGAAGTCGCGGCCGAACTCCCCGGTGAACGCCCGCAGCAAGGCCATGCCCTCGAGCCCGAGCAGGTAGGCACGCGGATCTTCGTGGATCACCCGGCGGAGGCTAGTGAGGCGGCTCCGGACGGGCCAGCGAATTACTGGTGGTGGCGGTCGATGTCGTGGGCGTGGCTGCTTCGGAGAGTGCGGCCAGTACGGCGGCGACGGCGGGTGGGTCGGGTGGGTCGCCGTAGGTGGCGGCGTAGATCCGGCGGCGGAAGCCGGTGAGTTCGACGGCGTGGATGTCGGGCCGGCGGTGGGCCTGGAGCGCGAGGCCGGGCTGGGTGCTGACGCCCGCGCCGGCGGCGACGAGGGCTTGCACGACGACGATGTCGTCGCTGTGTGAGGTGATGCGGGGGGTGAAGCCTTGGCGCCGGCACACGGCGTGCAGCTCGTCCTGGCACCGGGCGCAACCGCCGATCCAGGCGGAGTGGCGGTGGTTGTCGAGGCTGTCGTCGGGTTGCCGGCTGAGGAGGTGGATCGAGTCGCCGCCGATGTGGACGAGGCGGATTCCCTCCTCATCGAGAGGGGCGTCGGCGTAGCGGAAGACGACGGCGACGTCGATGTCGCCGTGCCGCAGCAGCTGCAACGCTTCGACGGGGTGCTGTTCGAACAGGCTCAGCTCGATTCCCGGGTGCGCTTGGGCCAGCGAGGCGGCGGCCTTCGGCACGATCGTGCTCAGTGCGGAGGCGTTGGCGGCCAGCCGGACCCGCCCCGTCCGCAGGCCGACCTGTGCTGCCAGCTCGTTGGTCGCCGCGTCGACCCGGCCCAGGATCTCGGCGGCCCGGCCGGCCAGCAGCTGCCCTTCGGGAGTCAATCGGATCCCGCGACCGACCCGCTGAACGAGTTTGACGCCGGTGGCCGCTTCCAGGCGGGACAGGTGGTGGCTCACCGACGGTTGGGAGTAGTGCAGCTGCTTCGCCGCTTCGGTCACCGACCCGTGCCGGGCCACCGCGGACAGCACCTTGAGGTGGACCAGACTGAGCATTGATCAACGATATCAATGTGACGCCTGCATATTTGGCATTGGACGTCATATGTCGGTTGTTCCATGCTGGTGGCATGACCACAGGTAAGGGCAAGGTGACCTGCGACCTCACGATCTCGGTCGACGGGTACTCGGCCGGACTCGACCAGACCGAGCAACGCCCGTTCGGCGACGACGGTGGCGACGGCTGGGGTGACAAGCTGCACGCCTGGTTCGCCGAAGGTCCCGCGGAGCACCCGGCCGAGTTCGCCCGGATGATGACGGCCAAGGCGTTCATCATGGGACGCAACATGTTCGGCCCGGTGCGTGGCGAGTGGGATCGGCAGTGGAAGGGCTGGTGGGGCGACAACCCGCCCTACCACGCCCCCGTCTTCGTGCTCACCCACCCCACCCGCGCGATCCGCAGCCGATGGACGGCGGCACCACGTTTCACTTCGTGACCGACGGGATCGAAGCCGCGATGAAACGCGCACGCGACGCGGCCGGCGACGGCGATATCTCCATCCACGGCGGCGCGACCACCGTCAACCAGTACCTCGCCGCCGGCCTGATCGACGAGATGCGGCTGCACATCGCACCGCTCATGCTCGGCGCCGGCACCCGGCTGTTCGACGGCGTCCCGCCCCTGAACGTCGAGCAGGTGGAGTCGCGACCGGCCGGCTCGGTCACGCACCTGACCTATCGCGTGCTGTCCTGACCCGCGTGAACCGGATTTCGGGGGAGATCACCATGAAACCCGATGGCACCCTGCAGACCTTCATCGACGACGTGGAATCCGTGGTTGCCACCACCGACGACGAGCACGAGATCACCAAGCGGGTCGCGGAGCGGTTGTCCGCGCTACTGGCCGGCGGCTACCGGCTCCCACCCGAGGTCACCCGGCCGTCGAACGAGCACCACGTCAACTACCCGCTCCACATCGCGCCCGGCAGCAGCTGGTCCTTGGCCGCCGTCGTCTGGAACGCAGGTCAACGCACACCCGTGCACGGACACGAAACCTGGGGCGTCGCCGGCATCTACTCGGGGGCCGAGCGCGAATTCCGCTACGTGAAACCCACAGCCGCCGAGTCGGGCAAACCCCTCACGCCGGCCGGCGAGCACGTGTGGGAGCGCGGGCAAGTCACCGTGTGCTGCACGACCGACGACGACGTCCACGCCGTCGTCCCCGTCGGCGACGCACCCACCGTCGGGATCCACGTCTACGGAGCCGATATCGGCACCATCGAACGACAGTCGTACGACCCGGCGACGGGGACAGTCCGAAGGTTCGTCTCCGGCTGGGACGCCCCTCCAGCCGGCGGCGGTCATCCTCAGCCATCAAGATCTTCAGACGGCTGATGGCGGGGATGCGTTCGCCGCGCGACAGCGGACGTGTCATCGTGACCCGCGTCACACCGTGGCGACGCTGCGGCCGGACGGCGCCACGATCCGGGAATCGGTGATGCCAGCGGGCCCTCGATGATCTTGGGGGCCCCGTTTCGGCCGGTGGGCGCAGCAGGGTTCGAACCTGCGACCGCTCGGGTGTAAACCGAGTGCTCTTCCGCTGAGCTATGCGCCCGCAGGCGGCGGCCCCGGAGGACCGCCGCCGAAGGAACTCAAGCCAGTTCGGCCACGGCCTTCTTCCAGCCCTGCTGGTCGCGGGCCTCGCCCGGCGCGTTGACCTCGGCGAACCGGACCACACCGGAGGTGTCGATCAGGAACGTGCCGCGGACCGCCAGGCCGGCGTCGGCGTTGAAGACGCCGTACGCCTGCGCCACCTCGCCGTGCGGCCAGAAGTCGGACAGCAGCGGGAACTGGTAGCCCTCCTTCTCGGCCCACGCCTTGAGGGAAAACGGCGTGTCGACCGAGACGCCCAGGACCTGGACGCCCTTGTTGTCGTAGTCCGCGAACTCGTCGCGGAGCTGGCACAGCTCGCCGGTGCAGATGCCGCTGAACGCGAAGGGGTAGAAGACCAGCAGCACCGGCTTGTCACCCCGGAACGACGACAGCTGGACGGGCTGCTTGTTGTAGTCGTTGAGCGTGAAGTCAGGGGCCTCAGAACCGACCTCGACGGTCATACCAGCGTTTCCTCTCCCGAACGGACACGTGCCTGCGACGACAACCCTATCGTGTCCGTCCGGCGGGACCGGCTCAGCGCTGCTTCGACTTCGACTTGGGAGACACCAATCGGGTGCCGATCCAGTTCGGGCCGACACTGATGTTGGCGGTCTGGGCCAGGCCGACCACGGGTACGGCTTCGGCGATTTCGCTCGGCTCGACGTGCCCGGGCTGTCCCGTCTTCGGGGTGAGCACCCAGATCACGCCGGTCTCCTCCAGGGGGCCCCGGGCGTCGATGAGCGCGTCGCCCAGGTCGCCGTCGTCCTCGCGCCACCAGAGCAGCACCACGTCGATGACCTCGTCGGCTTCCTCGTCGAGGATGTCCCCGCCGATCTGCTCCTCGATCGCCGCGCGGACGTCGTCGTCGACGTCCTCGTCCCAGCCGATCTCCTGGACCACCATCTCGGGCTTGATGCCGAGCCTCTCGGCGACGCTGCTCTGATCAGCGTCTCCCGCGGCGACCACTGCTTTCACTCCTCCAACTACGACGGAGCGTGGCGTCGGGGCACCCTGCGAGGGGTACACCTGGGCCACACTCGGCTACCCGGTTGCCGATAGCGAACACTGGTGAAGCCCCGCGCGCAACCGTCCACACCGGATCTGTGACAACTCGTGTCGCAGGATACGGCCCGCGACGCCCCGCCCGCGACGGCGTTTCGGGTACCGGGCGCCCCCGGCCTGCCACCCCTCCGGGGGTCGTCCCCTAGGGTGGGGAGGAAGAAAACGCGCGCGCGATACACCGCGCGCAGGGAGTGGCTCGACCGGGTCGGCCTATGTTACCGCCAAGTAGCGGTGCGGAAGCCGGGACGGAAGACGACGATGGAGAGTCGTACACCCCCGCGTACGAGCACCACCGGCTGCAACTTTTCGCAAGGAGACCCCTTGGCCCCGCAGAACGACGGCGCCTCCGGCAAGGAGACCCCGGCACGCGTACGCGTCATCCGTGACGGATTGGCGGCGCACCTGCCCGACATCGACCCGGAGGAGACCGCCGAGTGGCTGGACTCCTTCGACGAGGCTCTGGCGAGGGGCGGTCAGCAGCGGGCCCGGTACCTGATGCTGCGCATCCTCGAGCGCGCCCGGGAACGGAACGTCGGCGTCCCCGCCCTGACCTCGACGGACTACGTCAACACCATCCCCACGGAGAACGAGCCGTGGTTCCCCGGCGACGAGGAGATCGAGCGCCGCTACCGCGCCTGGATCCGCTGGAACGCGGCGATCATGGTGCACCGCGCGCAGCGCCCCGGCGTCGGTGTCGGCGGCCACATCTCGACCTACGCCTCCTCGGCCGCGCTGTACGAGGTGGGCTTCAACCACTTCTTCCGCGGCAAGGACCACTCCGGCGGCGGCGACCAGATCTACATCCAGGGCCACGCCTCCCCCGGCATCTACGCCCGCGCGTTCCTCGAAGGCCGGCTGAGCGAGTCGCAGCTCGACGGCTTCCGGCAGGAGTTCAGCCATGCGGGTGAAGGCGGCGGCCTGCCGTCGTACCCGCACCCGCGGCTGATGCCGGAGTTCTGGGAGAACCCGACGGTGTCCATGGGCCTCGGCCCGATGAACGCCATCTACCAGGCCCGGTTCAACCGCTACCTGCGCGACCGCGGCATCAAGAACACCGACGACCAGCACATCTGGGCGTTCCTCGGCGACGGCGAGATGGACGAGGCCGAGTCCCGCGGCCTGATCCACGTCGCGGCCGGCGAGGGCCTCGACAACCTGACCTTCGTGATCAACTGCAACCTGCAGCGGCTCGACGGCCCGGTGCGCGGCAACGGCAAGATCATCCAGGAGCTGGAGTCGTACTTCCGCGGCGCCGGCTGGAACGTCATCAAGGTGATCTGGGGCCGCGAGTGGGACTCGCTGCTGCACGCCGACCGCGACGGCGCCCTGGTCAACCTGATGAACGTCACCCCGGACGGTGACTACCAGACGTACAAGGCCAACGACGGCGCCTTCGTCCGCGAGCACTTCTTCGGCCGCGACCCGCGGACGAAGGACCTGGTCAAGGACCTCTCCGACGCCGACATCTGGAACCTCAAGCGCGGCGGCCACGACTACCGCAAGGTGTACGCGGCCTACAAGTCGGCGCTGGAGCACCACGGCCAGCCGACGGTGATCCTGGCCCACACCATCAAGGGCTACGGCCTGGGCCCGGCGTTCGAGGGCCGCAACGCCACGCACCAGATGAAGAAGCTCACCCTCGACGACCTGAAGCTGTTCCGCGACTCGCAGCGGATCCCGATCAGCGACGAGGAGCTGGAGCGCAACCCGAAGCTGCCGCCGTACTACCACCCGGGCGCGAACTCGCCCGAGATCGAGTACATGATCGGCCGCCGCAAGGCGCTCGGCGGGTTCCTGCCGGAACGCCGTCCGAAGGCCGCGAAGGCGCTGGTCCTGCCCGGCGACAAGGTCTACGAGGGCATCCGGAGGGGCTCCGGCAAGCAGGAGGTCGCCACGACGATGGCGTTCGTCCGGCTGGTCCGCGAGCTGGCGAAGGACTCCGAGATCGGCAAGCGGGTCGTCCCGATCATCCCGGACGAGGCCCGCACCTTCGGCCTCGACTCGATGTTCCCGACGGCCAAGATCTACAACCCGCACGGCCAGACCTACACCTCGGTCGACGCGAGCCTGATGCTGGCCTACAAGGAGTCCGAGAAGGGCCAGCTGCTGCACGAGGGCATCAACGAGGCGGGCTCCACCGCGTCGTTCACCGCCGTCGGCACGTCGTACGCGACGCACGGCGAGCCGATGATCCCGATCTACATCTTCTACTCGATGTTCGGGTTCCAGCGGACGGGTGACGGCCTGTACGCCGCCGCCGACCAGATGGCCCGCGGGTTCGTCCTCGGCGCCACCGCCGGCCGGACCACCCTGACGGGTGAAGGCCTGCAGCACGCCGACGGGCACTCGCTGCTGCTGGCGGCGACCAACCCGGCCGCGGTGGCCTACGACCCGGCGTGGTCGTTCGAGATCGCGCACATCGTCAAGGACGGCCTGCGCCGGATGTACGGCGAGGCCGGCCCGGACGGCAACGGCGAGAACGTCTTCTACTACATGACGATCTACAACGAGCCGTACCAGCAGCCCGCCGAGCCGGAGAACCTCGACGTCGACGGCCTGCTCAAGGGGCTGTACAAGTACGCCGGCGCGCCCGAGGGCGACGGTCCGGAGGTGCAGATCCTGGTCTCGGGCGTCACGATGCCGG
The DNA here is from genome assembly GCF_040681595.1 of Amycolatopsis sp. NPDC051716. Classification (NCBI taxonomy): domain Bacteria; kingdom Bacillati; phylum Actinomycetota; class Actinomycetes; order Pseudonocardiales; family Pseudonocardiaceae; genus Amycolatopsis; species Amycolatopsis sp. NPDC051716. The sequence goes on from NZ_JBFAZA010000031.1 coordinate 29,188, forward strand.
ACGCGCTGAAGGCGCAGAAGATGCTGGCCGAGGAGTGGGGCGTGCGGGCCGCGGTGTGGTCGGCCACGTCGTGGACCGAGCTGCGGCGCGAAGCCGTCGAGATCGACCACGACAACCTGCTCTACCCGGGCAGCGAGCCGCGCGTGCCGTACGTCACGGAGGCGCTTTCGGGCAGCAACGGGCCGGTCGTGGCCGTGTCGGACTGGATGCGCGCGGTGCCGGACCTGATCCGCCCGTACGTCCCGACCGACATGCTGACGCTGGGCACGGACGGCTTCGGCTTCTCCGACACCCGGCCGGCGGCGCGGCGGAAGTTCCTGGTCGACGCCGAGTCGATCACCGTCGGGGCGCTGTCGATCCTGGCCAAGCGCGGCGAGGTCGAGCAGGCGAAGGTCCTCGAAGCGGCCACGAAGTACCGGCTCGACGACATCGCGGCCGCCGGGCCGCAGACGTCGGAGTCCGGCAACGCGTGATCAGGTGCTAGTTTCGGGACCCGGCAGACATCCGATGTCTGCCGGGTCCCGCTCGCTCGTAGTCCGTTAGGGAGTTGATCAGGGTGACGAAGCGCCGGCTGCCGAAGCCGAGTGAGCTGCAGCAGATCCTGCGGCCGAAGCCGATCGTGCTGAACCCGACGGACCGGCGGCTGGCGAACGCGCACACCATCGCCGACCTGCGGATGATCGCGCGCAAGCGCACCCCGCGGGCGGCGTTCGACTACACCGACGGCGCCGCCGAGCTCGAAGACAGCCTGCTCCGCGCCCGGCAGGCGTACCGCCGTGTCGAATTCCACCCGAACGTGCTGCGCGGGGTGTCCGATGTGGACACCACCCGCGAGATCCTCGGCAAGACCTCGGCGTTGCCGTTCGCCTTCGCCCCCACCGGGTTCACCCGGATGATGCAGCACGAGGGCGAGCGAGCGGTGGCCCGCGTCGCCGAGCGCAACGGCATCCCCGTCGGTCTGTCGACGATGGCGACGACGTCGATCGAGGACCTCGCCGAAGCCGCGCCGGGCGCCCGCAAGTGGTTCCAGCTCTACGTCTGGCGCGACCACGGCGCCGGGGAAGATCTGATGAATCGCGCCTGGGCCGCGGGCTACGACACGCTCATGCTGACCGTGGACACCCCCGTCGGCGGTGCCCGCCTGCGCGACGTCCGCAACGGCCTGACCATCCCGCCGGCGTTGACGCTCAAGACGTTCCTCGACGGCGCGACGCACCCGGCCTGGTGGTTCAACCTGCTGACCACCGAGCCGCTGAACTTCGCCTCGCTCAGCCACTTCGACGGGACGGTCGCGGAGCTGCTGAACAAGCTCTTCGACCCGACGCTGAACTTCGACGACCTCGACTGGGTCCGGCAGACCTGGCCGGGCAAGCTCGTGGTCAAGGGCGTCCAGAACGTCGACGACGCCCGGGACGTGGTGAAGCACGGCGCGGACGCGGTGCTGATCTCCAACCACGGCGGCCGCCAGCTCGACCGCGCCCCGACGCCGCTCGAGCTGCTCCCGGCGGTCCTGGACGAGCTCCAGGGCGGCGCGGAGGTCTGGATCGACACGGGCATCCTGTCGGGCGGCGACATCGTGGCGGCGATCGCCCGGGGCGCGGACGCGGTCCTGATCGGCCGCGCGTTCCTGTACGGCCTGATGGCCGGCGGCGAGCGCGGCGTCCAGCGCTGCGTGGACATCCTGCGGACGGAACTGGTCCGCACGATGCAGCTGCTCGGCGTCCGGACGCTGAAGGACCTGACGCCGAGCCACGCCACCCTGCGTTAGACCTGCGCGAGCCCACCGTCGACGAAGAACTCGACGCCGTTGACGAAGCTCGACTCCGCGGAGGCCAGGAACAGCGCCGCGGCCGCGATTTCGGCCGGTTCCCCGACCCGGCCGAGCGGGACCTGCGCCGCGAGGTTGTCGACCAAGCCCTGCTGCTCGTCCTCGGCAACGAGACCGAGGAGACCGGGGGTGCGCGTGGGCCCCGGGCTCAGGACGTTGACCCGCGTCCCGGTCCCCTTCAGGTCGATCACCCAGCCGCGGGCGAAGCTGCGCACCGCCGCCTTCGTCGCTCCGTAGACGCTGAAGGCCGGGTCGACCCGGGTCGACGCCGTCGAGCCCGTGAGGATGATCGACGCGTTCGCGTTCAGCAGCGGCAGCGCCTTCTGGACGGCGAAAAGCACGCCCTTGACGTTGGTGTCGAACGTCGTGTCGAACTGCTCCTCGGTGATTTCGCCGAGCGGGGCGAAGCTCCCGCCGCCGGAGTTGGCCACCACGACGTCCAGTCCGCGGCCGCGCTCGGCCACCGCGCGGTAGAGCTCGTCCAGGTCGGCCAGGTTCGCCGAGTCGGCCTGGACGGCCGTCACCCCGCTGCCGATCTCGGCGACCGCGTCGTCGAGGGCTTCCTTGCGGCGGCCCGTGATGAACACGTGCGCGCCTTCGGCCGCGAAACGCTTGGCGATGGCGAGCCCGATGCCGGTGCTGCCGCCGGTCACGACCGCGGTTTTGTTCTCCAGGTTCACGATGCCCTCCGAGTTCTTGACTATCTCGTCCAGAACGTACGCCGTTCTGGACGAGATAGTCAAGAATGGGTAGCCTTGCGCTCGTGGCGAGACCCCGGAGCTTCGACGAGACAGCGGTCCTGCGCGCGGCCAGGGACCAGTTCTGGGAACACGGTTACGCCGGCACGAAGGTCGACGACCTCGCCGCCGCGACCGGCCTCGGCAAGGGCAGCCTGTATGGCGCTTTCGGCGACAAGCACGCGCTCTACCTGCGCGTCTACGACTACTACTGCACCGAATCGACCGACGGCGTGCGGCACCAGCTCGAAGGCCCCGACGACACGGCCCTCCGGCGGCTCGGCGACCACGTGCGAGCCATCGCCGAGTCGGTCGTCGCCGACCGGGAGCGCCGCGGCTGCCTGATGGCGAAGGGCGCCGCCGAATGCTCGGAGCACGACGAGGCCGTCGCCGCACGGACCGGGCGGGCGTTCCGCGACCTGCACGCCTCCTTGACGGCGTGCATCGCGGGCGCGCAGCGCGCGGGCGACGTCGCCGCCGACGCCGACCCCGCCCACCTGGGCGGGCTCGTGCTGGCGGTCCTGCGTGGCCTCGAAGCGCTGGGCAAGGGCGGCGTCGAGCCGGACGGCATCCGCGCGATCGCCGAGACCGCGCTCGCCGTGCTGCCGAAGCCGTGAAGCAAGGCGTCAAGCAAGCCGTGAAGCACTGACGTGTTGGGCCAACCGGTCTCAACTTCTTGACGGACCGCGTAGTTTGTGACGAAGATCTCGAACACTCGCCGAAAGGCCGTTTTCGCATCGTGGAAAACGGAGGTCACCCGTGTTCGTGCAGGATTTGACTCCGCTGGGCTCGCTGGGCCTGTCCGCGCTCGTGGCCGTGCTGCCGCTCGCCACCGTCCTGGTGCTGCTCGGGGCCGTCCGGATGCGAGCCCACCACGCCGCTCTCATCGGGCTGCTCGTCGCGCTCGTCGTGGGGATCGCCGCGTACGGGATGCCGGTCGTGCAGGCCGTCTCCGGGGCGCTGCAGGGCGCCGCGTTCGGGTTGTGGCCGATCATGTGGATCGTCGTCAACGCGCTCTGGATCTACCGGCTCACCGTGCGGACCGGGCACTTCGACGTCCTGCGCCGCTCGTTCGGGCGCCTCTCCGACGACCCGCGCATCCAGGCGCTGATCATCGCCTTCTGCTTCGGCGCGCTCATGGAGGCCCTGGCCGGGTTCGGCGCGCCGGTGGCGATCAGCGCCGTGATGCTGGTGGCCGTCGGGTTCCACCCGGTCAAGGCCGCCGTCGTCGCGCTGGTCGCCAACACCGCGCCGGTCGCGTTCGGCGCCATGGGCACCCCGGTCGTCACCCTCGCCCAGATCACCGGCCTGCCGCTGCAGGAAGTGTCGTCGATCGTCGGGCGCCAGACGCCGCTGCTCGCGCTGGTCGTGCCGCTGCTGCTGGTGATCATCGTCGACGGCAAGCGCGGCCTGAAGGACACCTGGCTGCCCGCGCTCGTCTGCGGGGTCGCGTTCGGGCTCGTGCAGTTCCTCGCCTCGAACTACGTGTCACCGCAGCTGGCCGACATCGGGGCGGCGCTGGCCGGCGCGGCCGCGCTGGTCGCCCTCCCCCAGACCCGGCGCCCGGTGCCCGAAGCCGTCCGGATCGGCACCGGTGGGACGGCGACCGCCGAAGCGCCGCCGGAGGACTCGCGGGGCGACGTCGTCAAGGCGTACCTGCCGTACCTGCTCATCATCGTGATCTTCTCGATCGCCGTGCTGCCGCCGGTCAAGCGGCTGCTGGACAAGGCGACCTGGAAGTTCCGCTGGCCCGGGCTGAACGTCGCCGCGCCGAACGGGAAACCGGTGTCCGGCAACACGTTCTCGCTGCCGTTCCTCAACACCGGCGGCACGCTGGTGCTGCTGGCGGGCGTCATCACGGCGGCGTTGCTGGCGGTGAAGGCGGGCGACACCGCGCAGGAGTGGCTGGCGACGGTCAAGGAGCTGCGGTTCGCGATCCTGACCGTCACGGGCGTGCTCGCGCTGGCCTACGTGATGAACCTGTCCGGCCAGACCTCCACGATCGGCACGTTCATCGCCGCCGCGGGCGCCGGGCTGGCGTTCCTCTCCCCGGTGCTGGGCTGGTTCGGCGTCGCCGTCTCGGGGTCCGACACCTCGGCGAACGCCCTGTTCGGCGCCCTGCAGGTGACGGCCGCGCACCAGACGGGCCTGCCCGCGGACCTGCTGGCCGCGGCGAACAGCTCCGGTGGCGTCCTCGGCAAGATGGTGTCGCCGCAGAACCTCACCATCGCCTGCGTGGCGGCGAACCTGCCCGGCGAGGAGGGGAAGCTGCTGCGGAAGGTGCTGCCGTGGAGCATCGGGCTGCTGCTCGCGATGTGCCTGATCGTGTGGGGTCAGAGCACCGCGGCGCTCAGCTGGATGCTGCCGTGACCCCGGGCCGGGCGGCGACGCGCTGGGCGGAGCGGTTCCAGCTCCACCAGCCGTGCACGACGAGCCCCGCGAAGACGATGTAGATCGCGGCGGAGAAGTAGAGCCCGGACGAGATCTGCAGCGGCACGCCGATGGCGTCGACGGCCAGCCAGACCAGCCAGAATTCGACGAGCCCGAGTCCCTGCGCCCCGAAGGCCACGAGGGTCCCGACGAAGATGGCGGCGTCCGGCCAGGGCGCCCAGGACGCGTGCAGGGCGTCGAGGACCAGTGCCATCACGGTGGTGCCGACGACGAAGGCGCCGAGCATGGCCAGCCGTTCGGCGAGCCGGCCCTTGCGGACGACGACCCCGAAGACCGGGTCCTTGCGGCGCGTCCAGGCCCACCAGCCATAGACGGAGATGGCGAGGATGGCGACCTGCCGCGCGGCGAGCCCGCCGAGGTGCGCGGAGACGTAGACGGCGAACAGCAGCACGGTGGCCCCGACCTGCACGGGCCACGTCCACAGGGTGCGACGCTGCGCGAGGAACACGACGGCGAGCGCGAACACCTGCCCGGCGAGCTCCGCGATCGAAATCCACTGACCGAGCACGGTGATCCCGTGGTGCAGCAGGAAGTCCACGTCACGCCCCTTTCGTCCTACCGCTCCCAACATGCTCCCTGGCGGACGCATTCCCCAAGGAGTGTGAGCGGCGAGACATCCCGGAACGTGGGACCCGAGCGCCCCAATGTGGCCTTCGGTGCGTTGAACGCAACCAAGGCCACATTGGGGCACTCGGGTCGGCGCGGGCCCGGCGCCTTCCTCGACCGCCGGGCCCGCGCCGCTCTCCTCGCCTCAGACCGGCCTCAGATCTGCGGGCGCGGGGTGCCGACCGGCGGCGTCGGGGTGCTGTCCGCGCCGACCGTTGCGCGCGGGGCCGCCGGGCCCGTGCCCATCTCGCCGGTGCGCTGCGCCGGGGTCTCCAGCTGGTGCTCCATGTTCGCCATCCAGCCACGCCAGCGGTCCTGGGCCGGCTTGATCAGGCCGCCGCCGAAGCCGACCACGATCACGCCGCCGATCGTCGCCAGGACCGCGATCAGGACCGGGCCCGTGATCGCCGTCGCGATGTTCACCTGGCCGAGGGCCGCGATGATGCCGAACGCCATGATCAGCCAGTACGCCGCCACCGAGAGCGGCCGCGCCGCGCCGCGGCCGGACAGCGCCGACGCGACGACGTCCCGCACCACCTTCGCGATCGCCGCGGCCACCACGACCAGCACCAGCGCCACCACGATCCGCGGCAGGAACGCGATGATGTCGTTGAGCAGCTGGCTCACCGGGTTGGTCGGCCCGAACACGCCGAACGCCAGCTGCAGCGCGATCAGCAGAATGAAGTAGTAGACCAATTTGACCAGGATCCCGGTCGCGTCGATCTTCTGCTGGCCGATCTTTCCGCTCAGCCCGGTCCGCTCGACGAGTTTGCCGAAACCGGCTTTCCCGAGCACGAGCGCCAGCCCTTTCGACACGGCTTTCGCGATCAACCAGCCGATCAGCAGGATGATCAGGAATCCCACGAGTTTCGGGACGAACGTGGCCACCATGGCCCACGCCTGCCCGAGCCCGTCCTTCAGTTGCTCGCCCATACCGACTCCCTCCACGGATTTGCACCGGATCGTCGATCAAGTACCCAGGGGCGGCAACTCGTGCGCCCCACGATCGAGTGAGACGACTGGCGCGGAAAGATCACCCGTGGCCATACTGGTTCTACCGGTGGGGACCGGGGAGACGAGGCCGTCCGGCGCAGCGTAAACCGCAAGCGCCGGGCGGCCTCGAGCATTCTCGGCAGTTAGGCACTGTCCGGACGAATCCGGCCCCGGGGTCGCCGGGGCCGGATCAGGGAAATCTCAGGCGGCGCGCAGGGCGTCGCGGAGTTTCACCTTCGCGCCGGTGCGCATGACGGCGTTGCGGTAGATCCGGGCGGCGAACCAGATCAACCCCGGAATCATCAGCACCACGAGCCCCACCGACACCACCGCTTCCCAAACGGGCACCCCGCCCATCGCGAGCCGCATCGGCATCAGCGTCGGCGAGAACACCGGAATCACCGAAAGCACTTCGACGAACGTGTTGCCCGGATCCGACGGCAGCACCGAAATACCGATCACGTACCCGGCGATCACGAACATCAGGGCCGGCATCGTCGCGCCGCCGACGTCTTCCTGGCGCGAAACCAGCGCCCCGAGCGCGGCGAACACGATCGAGTACATGAAGAACCCGAGCAGGTACCACACGACCAGCCAGACGACCGTGCCCACCGCCGCGGAAACGGAAATGGTCAGCACTCCCGTGGACAGCCCGGCAATGACCCCGCCGGCGCCGATCACGAGCATCTGGATCAGCCCCACCACCCCGATCCCGAGCACCTTGCCCGCCATCAGCTGCCACGGCTTGATCGTCGACAGCAGCAGTTCGACGACCCGGGACGTCTTTTCCTCGACGACGCCCTGGGCCACGCTCTGGCCGTTGATCATCAGCGACAGGTAGATCAGGATGCCGGCGACGATGCCCAGCACGAGCTGCTGGCCGTTGTAGTCGTACGGCTCCTCCAGCGGCGGTTCCTCGACGAACTTCGCGGACGCGATCGCCGCCTGGAACTGCGCCGGGTTCCCGCCCAGCGCCGTCACCTGCTGGCTGATCGCCACCTGCTGGGAGAGCAGCTGCAGGACGTTCGCGAGCTTGCCGTCGAGATCCTTCTTCACCTGGACGTGCACGCTCTTGCCGTCGCCGGTGAGCAGGGCGTCGAGCGAGCCGTCGGCCAGCTTCGCGCGCCCGGCCGCCTCGTCGGCGACCTGAGTGGTCTCGATGTTCTCGTCGAGGGTCTTCCCGACGGCCTTCAACGGCGCCGAGAAGGCGGCCGTCGCGGTGCTGAACCCGACCTTGGCGTCGGGGCCGCTGCCGCCGGAGATCAGCTTGATCGCCACGATGCCGACCACGATGAGCAGCAGCATGATCACGGTGCTGACGCGGAAGGCCTTCGACTTCACGCGGGTGCTGATCTCGCGGGAGGCGACCAGGCCCACCGCGGCCGTCGGGCTCATCCGGACGTCCGGAACCGGGGTACTCATGCGGAAACCTCCTCGGTGGTGACGACGGAACGGAACAGCTCGGTCAGCGACGGCTGCTCGCGGGCGAACTCGCGGACCGGCCCGGTGGCCAGCGCGGCCTTGAGCACGGCCTGGTCGTCGGCGCCCTCCCCCAGTTCGAGCTCGGTCACCGAACCCGTCCGGCCGAGCACCTTCACCCCGGGCAGGCCGTCGGCCCACCCGTCTCCCGCCTCGGGAACGTCGACCCGCAGCCGCACCGCGCCGCCGGCCCGCAGTTCGTCGACCGTGCCGACGGCGACCATCTGTCCACTGCGGACGATCCCGACGCGGTCGCAGAGCCGTTCCACCAGATCGAGCTGGTGGCTGGAGAACACGACCGGCACCCCCTCGGCCGCCTTCTCCTTGAGTACCTGGCTCATCACGTCGACCGCGACCGGGTCGAGGCCGGAGAACGGCTCGTCGAGCACCAGGATCCGCGGCTCGTGCACCAGCGCCGCGGCCAGCTGGACGCGCTGCTGGTTGCCGAGGGACAGCTTCTGCACCTCGTCGTCGCGGCGGCCGGCGACGCCGAGCCGTTCGGTCCACGCTTCGGCCGACGCCCGCGCGTCGGCCGCGGGCATGCCGTGCAGCCGCGCGAGGTAGGTCAGCTGCTCGGCCACCTTCATCTTCGGGTAGAGCCCGCGTTCTTCGGGCATGTAGCCGATGTGACGGCGCGTTTCGTGTGTCACCGGCACGCCGTCGTAGCGGACTTCGCCGGCGTCGGCGGACAGCACCCCGAGCGCGATCCGCATCGTGGTGGTCTTCCCGGCGCCGTTGCTGCCGACGAAGCCGAACAGCTCGCCCGGCCGGACGTCGAACGTCATTTCCCGCAGGGCGACCACGTCGCCGTAGCGTTTGGACACCCCGTCGATCTCCAAACCGGTCATTCCGGTTCCCCCGTTCTGTGTGGCGTCGATCCTAGGCAGTGCGTACACGCCCCGCCTACCCTCGCGCGTTGCCGCGAGGGGCTACCAAAGTTGCGGGCACGTAGGATCGCCTCGCCATGGATGGAACCACCGCCCCGCGCCAGGTGCCGAAGCACCACGGACTGTCCGCGAAGACGCTCCGGCGGCTGGAGCACGCGTCCGGCAGCCTGGCGAGCGCGAGCATCGCGGTGATGGAACGGCGGCTGCCCTGGTTCGCCCGGCTGCCCGCCGACCAGCGCGCGAGCGTCCTGCTGATCACCCAGGCCGGGGCCGCCGGCTTCGTCGACTGGCTGCGGGACGCCAAGGAGGCCCTGAAGCTCACGACCGAGGCGTTCCGCGACGCACCGGCCGAGCTGTCGCGGTGGATCAGCCTGCGCCAGGCGGTCGGCATGGTGCGGCTGGCCATCGAGGTGTTCGAGGAGCAGCTTCCCGATTTCGCCGCGAACGAAGCGGAACGCGCCGCTTTGATCGAGGGAATCCTGCGCTACGGCCGGGAAATCGCCTTCGCGGCGGCGAATTCCTACGCGGCCGCGGCCGAAGCGCGCGGCGCCTGGGACGCGCGGCTGGAGGCGCTGGTCGTCGACGGCATCGTCCGCGGCGACGCCGAGGAGTCGGTGCTCTCGCGGGCCACGGCGCTCGGCTGGGACCCATCGGCGGCGGCGACCGTCCTGGTCGGCAACCCGCCGTCGGAGGACCCGCCGACGGTGGTGTTCGAGGTCCGCAGCCGCGCGGCCCGCGTCGGGCGTCCGGTGCTGCTGTCGGTGCAGGGTTCCCGGCTGGTGGTCGTGGTCGGCGGCCCGACCGAAGGCGGGGTGAAGGAGCGGGAGATCCTGACCCGGATGTCGGTGGCGTTCGCCGAGGGCCCGGTGGTCGCCGGCCCGACGGTGCCGACGCTGGCGGAGGCTCACCACAGCGCGACGGAGGCGTTGTCCGGGCTGCGGGCGGTGGTCGGCTGGCCGGGCGCGCCCCGGCCGGTGCGCTCCGGCGACCTGCTGCCCGAGCGCGCGCTGTCGGGCGACGCGGAGGCCGAGCGGCTGCTGGTGGACAGAATCGCCCGCCCGCTCGAGGAGGCCGGCCCGACGCTGCAGCGCACGGTGGAGGCGTACCTGGAGAGCGGCGGCGTGCTGGAGACGTGCGCGAAGACGCTGTTCGTCCACCCGAACACGGTCCGCTACCGGCTGCGGAAGGCCGCGGACCTCACGGGCTGCCAGGCGACCGACCCGCGCGACGCCCTGGTGCTGCGGATCGCCCTGACCGTCGGACGGCTGGCGAGGGCCCGCGGGCTTTGGTGACGCCGCGGATGTCGAGAACGTCGTGCCGGCTCCGTCCCTGGATCGCGAGCGGCCACCGGGGCCGCGGGACGGAGGAGACATCATGACGATCCAGCGGATGGACAACGTCGGCGTCGTCGTCGACGACCTCGCGGCGGTGACCGCGTTCTTCGTCGCTCTCGGACTGGAACTCGAGGGCGAGGCCACGGTCGGCGGATCGGAGGTGGACGTCCTCGTCGGGCTCGAGGGGGTGCGGTGCGACATGGCCGTGGTGCGGACCCCGGACGGCCACGGCCGGCTCGAGCTGATGAAGTTCCACGCGCCGGCGGCCCCCGCCGCCGCCGACCGGGACGCGCCGGTCAACGCGTTCGGGCTCCGCCGCATCATGTTCGCCGTCGAGGACATCGAGGCCGTCCTGGACCGCGTCCGCCCGCACGGCACCGAACCCGTGGGCGAACTGGTGCGGTACGCAGACGACTACCGGCTCTGCTACCTCCGCGGCCCCGAAGGCATCATCGTCGCGCTGGCCGAGAAGCTCCGCTGACCCCCCTCCCTCGCGAAAGGACACCATCATGGCCGTCGCCGACGACCTCGACCGCGCCACCGACTCCCAGTGGGACTGGGTCGCCGAGCAAACCCGGACGTACCTGGACTCGGGCGGCACCGTCGGCCACGAGTCGAACGGCGTGCACACCCTCATCCTCGCCACGACCGGCCGCCGGACCGGCCTGGCCCGGCGCACCTGCCTGATCTACGGCACCTCGGGGGACGACTTCGTCGTCGTCGCGTCCAAGGGCGGCGCCGACGACGACCCGGCGTGGTTCAAGAACCTCCTGGCCGAGCCGAGCGTCGGGGTCCAGGCCGGTACCCGCCGGTGCACCGCCCGCGCCCGGGTCGCGACCCCGGCCGAGCGCGCGGACCTCTGGCCGCGGATGGCGGCCATCTTCCCGCTCTACGACGAGTACGCGCGGAAGACCGAGCGCGAGATCCCCATCGTTCTGCTCACCCCGCGGGACTGACCCTTCCGGAGACGGCCGTCACGTGATGGACTTAACAGCGAAAGGTGATTGAACCCGACAAGGCTTCCGGGTTACGCGCGAGCTTCTGCGGCGCATCTTTGGAGGATTCCGACAAAGACGCCGCGCAGACACTGTGAGCGTCGGCATCCCGGGAAACACCCTCCGCCGTGTTGTCTAGAAGGGTGACAGCAGCAGTCCTCGCTCCCGGCCAGGGGTCCCAGGCCCCCGGTATGTTCACGCCCTGGCTCGACCTCGACGGGGCGCGCGAGCGCGTCGCCCAGTGGTCCGAGCGCGCCGGGCTCGACCTGCTCCGCCTCGGCACCGAGGCGGACGCCGACGAGATCCAGGACACCGCGATCGCGCAGCCGCTGATCGTCGCGCTGTCGCTGCTCACCTTCGAGCACCTCCAGGCCGCCGCGCCGGTCGCCGCGGACGCGCCGGTCGCCGGCCACTCCGTCGGCGAGCTCGCGGCCGCCGCGATCGCCGGGGTGCTGAAGCCGGAAGACGCGGTCGCGCTCGCCGCCGTCCGCGGCGCCGAAATGGCGAAGGCGTGCGCGCTGGAACCGACGTCGATGGCCGCGGTCATGCTCGGGGACCCCGAGCAGGTCGTCGCGTGGCTCGAAGAGCAGGGCCTGACCGCGGCGAACCGCAACGGTGCGGGGCAGATCGTCGCCTCCGGTGCCGCCGACACGATCGCCAAGATCGTCGAGGGGCCCCTCGAAGGCACGAAGATCCGCGCCCTCAAGGTCGCCGGCGCCTTCCACACCCGGTACATGGCGCCCGCCGAAGAGGCGATGCGCGCCCACGCCGCCGAGCTGACCCCGGCCGACCCGGTCCGCCCGCTGCTGTCCAACACGGACGGTACCGTGGTCACCAGTGGGGCCGAGTACCTCGCGCGGCTGGTCTCCCAGGTCACCCGCCCGGTCCGCTGGGACCTGACGATGGACGGCCTGGTCTCCCTCGGCGTCACCCGCACGATCGAACTCGCGCCCGCGGGCACCCTGACCGGCCTGGTCAAGCGGCAGCTCAAGGGCGTCGTCACCACTATCACCGCGCTGAAGACGCCGGCCGAGCTGGCGGCGTTGCGCCAGGAGGACGCCTCGTGACCGACCGACCCACCCTGAGCCTCAACCCCGGCTCCCGCGGCAGCCGCGTGCTGGGCGTCGGCAGCTACCAGCCCGCGAAGATCGTCACCAACGACGACCTGTCGCAGGTCATGGAAACCAACGACGAGTGGATCCAGACCCGGGTCGGGATCGTCGAGCGCCGGTTCGCCGAGAAGGACGAGCTGCTCACCGACATGGCCGTCGCCGCCGGCACCGCCGCGCTGGCCGACGCTCGCGTCGACCCGTCCGAAGTGGACACGGTGATCCTGCCGAACTGCACCATGCCGACGCTGATCCCGAACGCCGCCGCGCAGGTCGCCGCCCGGATCGGTATCCCCGGCCCCGGCGCGTTCGACCTCAACGCCGCGTGCGCCGGGTTCTGCTACGGCCTCGGCGTCGCCTCCGACCTGATCCGGGCCGGCTCGGCGAAGAAGGTCCTGGTCATCGGCGCGGAGAAGCTCACCGACTCGGTCGACCCGGCCGACCGGGCCAACGCGATCATCTTCGCCGACGGTGCCGGCGCCGCGGTCGTCGGCGCGTCCGACGAGCCGCTCATCGGCCCGGTGACCTGGGGCAGCGCGGGCGACCTGGTCGACCTGATCTACATGCGCGACGAGAAGTACATCTACCAGGAGGGCCAGTCGGTCTTCCGGTGGGCGACCACGAAGATCGCGCCGATCGCGATGGAGGCGCTGGAGGCCGCCGGGCTCAAGCCGTCCGATGTGGACGTGCTGATCCCGCACCAGGCGAACCTGCGCATCGTCGAGGCGATCGCGAAGAAGCTGCGGGCCAACGGCGCCCGCGAAGACATGGTCGTCGCCGACGACATCAAGTACTCCGGCAACACCTCGTCGGCTTCCATCCCCCTCGCGCTGGACCACATGCGCAAGGCCGGGACGGCGAAGTCCGGCGACGTGGTGCTGGCGGTCGGGTTCGGCGCGGGCCTGTCCTACGCCGGGCAGGCGTTCATCTGCCCCTGATCACCGTTACGCTCCCCGCGGGCATTCGCCCGCGGGAAACAGACCCCCAGTAAGACCGAGAAGGGAACACCCCCATGGCTGACAACGCTGAGATCCTCGCCGGCCTCGCCGAGATCGTCGAAGAGGTCGCCGGTGTGGCTCAGGACGACGTCACCGCCGAGAAGTCGTTCGTGGACGACCTGGACATCGACTCGCTGTCGATGGTCGAGATCGCCGTGCAGGCCGAGGACAAGTTCGGCGTCAAGATCCCGGACGACGAGCTCGCCAACCTCAAGACCGTGGGCGACGCCGTGAACTACGTGTCGGCCAACTCCAAGTAAAGTCTTTCCCCTCCTTGAGGAGACTCCCATGAGCAACATCGACGTCGTGATCACCGGTCTCGGCGCCACCACACCGCTCGGCGGGGACGTGACGTCCACCTGGGACGGTCTGCTGGCCGGACGGAGCGGGATCCGGGCGATCGAGGCCGACTGGGTCGAGGAGTTGCAGCTGCCCGTCAAGATCGGCGGCATGCTCGCCGTCGATCCTTCGGAAGTCCTGCCGCGGGTCCAGGCCCGCCGGCTGGACCGCTGCGAGCAGGTCGCGCTGATCGCCGCCCGCCAGGCGTGGGCCGACGCCGGGTACACCGAGCCGACCGACGAGCACACCGACGTCGACCCCGACCGCCTCGGCGTGTCGATCGGCACCGGGGTCGGCGGCCCGGTCACCCTGCTCACCCAGAACGACCTGTTGCACCAGCAGGGTCTCCGCAAGGTGTCGCCGCTGACCGTGCCGATGCTGATGCCGAACGGCCCGGCCGCGCACGTGGGCATCGACCTCAAGGCGCGGGCCGGGGTGCACTCCCCGGCCTCGGCCTGCGCCTCGGGTGCCGAGGGCATCGCCAGCGGGGTGGAGATGATCCGCTCCGGGCGCGCCGACGTCGTGGTCGCGGGGGGCGCCGAAGCGTGCATCCACCCGATCACGCTGGCCGGGTTCGCCCAGGCCCGCACGGTCTCCACACGCAACGACGACCCGGCGGCCGCGTCGCGGCCGTTCGACGCCAACCGCGACGGCTTCGTCCTCGGCGAGGGCGCCGGCGTGGTCATCCTGGAGCGCGCCGACCAGGCGAAGGCCCGCGGGGCGCGCATCTACGCGACGATCGCGGGACACGGCATCACCTCGGACGCCTACCACATCACCGGCAACCACCCCGAGGGCATCGGCCAGATCGCCGCGATGCGCGCGGCGATGAAGATGGCCGGGGTCACCGCGGCGGACGTCGGGCACGTGAACGCGCACGCGACGTCCACTGTGGTCGGTGACATCGGCGAGGCGGCGGCGATCCGCAAGGCGGTCGGCGACCACGCGATCGTGACGGCGCCGAAGGGCTCGCTCGGTCACCTCGTCGGCGGGGCCGGCGCGGTCGAGGGGATCATCACGATCCTGTCGCTCTACCACGGTCTCGTGCCGGCCACCATGAACCTGACGGACCTGGACCCGCGGGTGCAGCTCGACGTGGTCGCGGGCGAGCCGCGCAAGGTCGAGCTGAGCGCGGCGATCAGCAACTCGTTCGGGTTCGGCGGGCACAACACCGCGCTGCTGTTCACGGTCTGAGTTTCTCGGAACTTCGGAAACGAAAGCGGGGCCCGGCTTCGGCCGGGCCCCGCTTTCGCTTTCAGCACTTTTCGTGTTCGGGCGGCGGCCCGCCGTCGATGGCGGCGGCGATCTTCAGGGCCTTGTTTTCGAGCACCATCGGCAGGACGAGCCGCCACTTGATGCACGGCTCGCGGAAGAACAGCGGGGCGTCTTCGACCGCCTGCCGGCTGGTGAACCCGACCAGGACCCGCAGCGAGTTCCCGGACGAGCGCTCGATCCGGTAGACGAGGGCGTCGCTGTCCTTTGTGGTGCGCACCCCCCGCTTCCAGTCGGTCTGCGTCTGGGAGGCGGCCCGCTCGTCGGTGACCACCTCGGTCCACAGCGGGTACTGCCTGGTGTTGATGGCCGCGAAGTACTTCTCCAGCACCCGGCGGACGGTATCGGCCTGCGGGTGCCGCTTGGCGTCGTCGGTCATCCGGACGCCGTCGTCCACCGCGGCCGGCGCGCCGATGCTGGACGACGACGGCGTCGACACCGCGACGGAGGCGTCGTCGGCGGGCTGGTCGGGACGGCGGTAGATTTCGCGCGCGAGCAAGCCGCCACCGACGGTCACGGACAGCACCACGACCACGACGGGCACCAGCCAGCGCTGGCGAGAGCTGGGGGCGGGGGTGGTCACGCGGAAAGCGTACCGGCCCCCGTCCCGGAGCTCAGCCGACCTGGTGCAGCCAGGTCACCGGCGCGCCGTCACCGGCGTGGCGGAAGGGCTCGAGCGCCTCGTCCCAGCTCGCGGCCAGGAGCTCGTCCAGCTTGTGCGCGAGGGACTCCCCGCCGCGGGTCATGGCGACGAGTGCGCGCAGCTGGTCCTCGCCCACCACGATGTCGCCGTTGGCGCTGGTCCGTCCGTGCCACAGGCCGAGGCCGGGCGCGAAGCAGAACCGTTCGCCGTCGACGCCCGCGCTGGGCTCTTCGGTCACCTCGAACCGAATCATCGGCCACGCCTTGAGGGCGGACGCCAATCTGGCGCCGGTGCCCGCGGGCGCGCGCCATCCGCATTCGGCGCGAAGCTGACCCGGACTGGCCGGCTGCGCCGTCCACTTCAGGTCAACGCGGGCACCCAGGGTGCCCGAAATGGCCCACTCGACGTGCGGACACACCGCAGACGGCGACGAGTGGACGTACACCACACCTCGGGTGCTGCCACGGGTGCTCACTGCTACCTCCGCTTGTTGCTCGACGAGGGACGTCTTCCCCTACGCCCTACTTCGAGCTGCAGCGCGGCTTCAGTGCGGCTCCCGAATGCCGCCTCCGATGCGTTGTAGCACATTCTGCACCCCAACCGTGCCGTTTGGCCACACGAACACCACAAGTCACCCGCCCCACACTTTCGGAGGGCAAGCGGCCGCGGCGCGCCCGTGTCGCGCGGATCCTTGCGCCGGGCGCGCTAGCGTGATGATTCGGAACGACGAGCGGGGAGGGACAGCGGTGCGACTGGTGCGCCTGGAGCGGCAGCAGTCCCGGGTGGCGGACGACATCCGGGCCGCACTGGCGTCCCTGGGCCGCGGCAGCACCGTGATCGGCGGGATCGCCTTGGTGGGCGTGGGCGGGGTGACGGAGCGCCCGATCGAGGCGGTGGTCCTGCTCCCCCACGGCGTGATCATCGTGATCGGCGTGGACCTCCCGGACCCGGCCCTGCGCCTCGAGGCCCCGCTCGGCGGCCCCTGGAAGGCGGACGGCTGGCCCCTCGTCGCGGACGACGATTCGGTGAACCCGGCCACGGAAGCGCTGGACATCTCGCAAGCTTGCGAACGGCAAATTGCCGCGCTGGTCCCGGGAACGGCCCCGGTGGGCACGATCATCGCGGTGGGGCCGTACGTGGAGACGGTCGACCAGCCGGCGGCCGACCTGGCCGGGCCGGTCCGGGTACTGCACCCGACCCCGACGACGATGCTGGCGGCCACGGTCTCCCTGGCCACGGCGCACCGGCCGCGATCGGTGGACCAGGTGCGGGCCCTGATCAGGGGACTGGCGCCGGCGGCACCGGAGTTCACCGACGAGGTCCTGCTGGCCGAGGGCTTCAGCCGCCTGACGGACGACGCACCCCCGGAGTCCCTTTGGGACGATGCCCCACAGCCGCCGGCTTCGTTCGCAGCGCCGGCCGGGGTGGGAACCACCGACTGGCGGACCAAGACGCCGGTCGAGGCCACACCGGAGCCCGCCGCGGTTTCGGAGGCCGAAGTTCCTGCGGCTGCCGAAGTTCCGGAGACCGAAGTTCCTGCGGCTGCGGAAGCTACCGAGGCTCTTTCGCCGCCTGCCCAGGCGGAGTCGGACCCTGCGGATCCCTCGACACGGCCGGTGTTCCCCGGCACCAGTTCCCCGCCCGCCGAGGCGGAAGCTACCGAGGTTTTTTCGCCGCCTGCCCAGGCGGAGTCGGGCCCTGCGGATTCCTCGGCGCGGCCGGTGTTCCCCGGCACCACTTCCCCGCCCGCCGAGGCCACCTCGTCGGAAGGTTCCGAACCGGTCGAATCCTCCGCTGCCGAAACCGAGCGAACCGAAAACCTCCGCCTTCCCGCGCCCAGCAGCGACCAAACCGCGGCTCCCGGCCCCTCCGCCACAACCGGGCAAGCACCCGAACCCGCACCGCGGCCCGCCGCTGCCGCTGCCGCTGCCGCTGCCGCTGCCGCTGCCGCTGCCGCTGCCGCTGCCGCTGCCGAGCGAACCGAAAACCTCCGCCTTCCCACGCCCAGCAGCAACCAAACCGCGGCTCCCGGCCCCTCCGCCACAACCGGGCAAGCACCCGAACCCCCAGCACCGCCCGCAACCACCGAGCAGGTCACTCCGCAACCGACCCCACCCGAGCCGCCCCAGGGCGCTCCTTCCACCCCTCCGCCCGCGGCCTCCCCGCAGCCCTTCCCCCGCCCGCGGCCGAAACCCGAGCCCGCCGCCACGCCCCGCACCGTCCGCTGGCTTCCCCTCGGCGCCATCGGTGCCCTCGTCCTGCTGGTCGTCGCCGCCGTCGCCGTGGCCACCACCGGTGATGACACCGCGGCCGCTCCGGCGCCGCCCCCGGCCACGTCGAAACCGCAGCCGCCGCCCACCACTCCGGTGCGAAGCCTCCAGTTCGCCCTTCGCGCCGCCGGCGGCGATCAGCGATGTGCCTCCCACGCCTTCGGGGATGCCCAGGCCAGCCTGCAGCAGACCAGCTGCTCCGGCGTCAAACGCGCCAGCTACGCCGCGACCGTCGACGGCCGCGGTGGGGCGGTCACCGTCGGGGTCGTCGAATTCCCCGATGCCGCGCAAGCCGCCGCCTTCAAGGCCGTGGCCGACACCCCCGGCGGGGGCGGGGTCCTCGACCTCGCCACCGAGACCGGCCAGTGGGGCGCCACCCCCGTCCCGCGGTTCGAGAACGCCGCCTACGCCAGCAAGCTCGACGGCTCGTCCGTCCGGATCGTGCAGGCCGTCTGGGCGCCGGGACCGTCCACTCCGGACGATCCCGGCCTGGCCAGGGCGGCCAAGGCCGCCCTCGACCTGCCCGCCCAGTAGCCCTCAGAGCCCGTACGCCTCCAGCAGCCGCAGCCACACCTCGCTGATCGTCGGGAACGACGGCACCGCGTGCCACAGCCGGTCCAGGGGCACCTCGCCGACGATCGCGATCGTCGCCGAATGCAGCAGCTCCGAGACGTCCTGGCCGACGAACGTCACGCCCAGGAGCACGTTCCGCTCCGTGTCGACGACCATCCGGGCCTTGCCCGTGTACCCGTCCGCGTGCAGGGACGAACCCGCCACCGCGATGTCGATGTCGACGACGCGGTCCGCCGAGCCCGGCCGCGCGTCCGCCAGGCCGACGGCCGCCACCTCCGGGTCGGTGAACACCACCTGCGGCACGGCGTGGTGGTCGGCCGTCGCGGTGAACCGGCTCCACGGCGACGTCGACACCGGCTTGCCCGCGGCCAGCGCCGCCACCGTGTCGCCCGCCGCGCGGGCGCCGTACTTGCCCTGGTGGGTCAGCGGCGCCCGGCCGGTGACGTCGCCGGCCGCGTACAGCCAGTCACCGTCCACTGCGGACACCCGGCCGGTGTCGCCGGTCTCCAGCGGGTGCCCGGGCTCGACACCGAGCCGCTCCAGGCCGAGCCCGGCGGTCGCGGGACGGCGGCCCGTGGCCACCAGGAACTCGTCGACGACGAGCGCCGATCCGTCCTTCAGCGTCAGCTCGGTCCCGAACTGCCCGGCGGCCATCTGCGAAACACCCGACTCCGTGTGCACGACGACGCCCGCCTCACGCAGCCCCGCCAGCACCAGGTCACCCGCGAACGACGCGTTCCGCGGCAGCGGCCGCGGGCCGGAGATCACCAGGTGGACCTCCGACCCCAGCGACGCGAACGCCTGCGCCATCTCGACGCCGACCACCCCGCCGCCGAGGACACCGAGCCGGGGCGGCACGGAAGACGCCGACGTCGCTTCACGCGAACCCCACGGGCGAATCGTGTCGAGCCCGGGGATCGACGGCGTGCTGGGCACGCTGCCGGTGCAGACGATCACCGCGTGCCGGGCGGTCAGCACGCGATCACCGCCGACGGTCACTTCCCGCTCCCCGGTGATCTCCCCGTGCCCGCGAACCGGCTCGATGCCCGCGCCGCGGGCCCAGTCGACCTGTCCCGAGTCGTCGCCCTTGCCGGTGAACCAGTCACGGCGCGCGAACACCGCCGCCGGGTCGATCCGGTCGCCGACCGGCACGCCGGGCACGCGCTTCGCGGCGGCGAGGAGATTTCCCGGCCGCAGCAACGCCTTGCTCGGGATGCAGGCCCAGTAGGAGCACTCGCCGCCGAAACGTTCGTGCTCGACGAGGGCGACTTTCAGGCCTCCGCGAGCCGCTCGTTCGGCGGCCACCTCCCCCACCGGACCCGCACCGATCACCACTACGTCAAAAGTCTCTGCAGCCATGGCTTCAGCGCACACCACCACGCGGGATCACGCAAGCCAGCGGTTATCCTCCGTCGGGAAGCTGCAAGTTTTCGGCGGCACCGGGTGCCGTCGGACCCGGTGCTCGCGAACACATCACACGTTCGAGCACGGGAGGTTTGTCGTGGCCAGGAACACGGCTGTGCGGGTGCTGGATGATCTGACCGGTGCGCCCGCGGCGGAGACCGTCGGCTTCGGCCTGGACGGCATCGACTACGACATCGACCTCTCCCTCGCCAACGCCGAGGCGTTGCGCGGGCTCCTGCAGCGGTACGCCGACGCCGGCCGCCGCACCGGTGGCCGCAAGAACCGGCCGCGGATCGTCCCCGGCGCGCAGAAGACCGCGCCGAAGCCGGTCGCCGAGAAGGCCGCCGCCACGCCCGGGAGAACGAAGGCCAAGAAGGCCGCGCCCGCCAAGGTCGCGCCCGCCGAAGCCACCTCGGCCAAGGCTGCCCCGGGCAAGGCTGCCTCCGCCAAGGCGAAGGCCACCACGGCGAAGGCCGAACCCGCGAAGACCACCCGCGCAACGGCCGAGCCCGCGCGCACCAGGAAGGCCGCGGAGCCGAAGCTCACCACGCGGGCCGCCGCGCGCAAGGTGCCGACCGTGATGTTCTCGGCGGCCGAGTAAGTCCACAGTAGACGGCTCAGGCCGCGCGCTGGGCGCCGTCGGCGTGCCAGGCCGGGTAGTGGTAGCGGGTGTGCAGCAACGCCCGCTGCCGCGCCAGCTCGGCCGCCGACGGCGGGCGGGGCACGAACGTCCCGAGCAGCTGCGACGCCGCCGCCCGCACCGCCGCCTCGACCGCCGGGAAGCCGGGCCGCAGGCCGTGCTCGGCCAGCGACGCCACCGGGCTGCGGTGCGAGTCGAGCGGCCGCGGGTCCGGCGGCGCGCTGGTCAGGTAGCGGCCGACGAGTCCCGCGGTCGTCTCGACCAGCAGCGTCGAGTGGGCCAGCAGGCCGGTCTTGGTGCGGAACACGGCGAACCCGCACAGCTTCGCGTCGCCGACGAACAGCCCGCGGTCGCCGATCCGCGGCACCAGCCCGAGCTGGTCGACGGCGGCGCTCATCACCTGGCCGAGCGCCTCCAGGGGCCGGTCCGCCGGGCCGGGCAGGACCAGCGTCACGTTCAGGTTGCCGGGGTCGTGGAACACGGTGCCGCCGCCGCTGGCGCGCCGCAGCACCGGGACGCCGTCGCGGGCGCACTCGTCGGCGCGCACTTCGCGCGCGATCCGCTGCCCGCGCCCCACCACGACGCAGACCGGGTTGCGCCAGAGCCACAGCACCGGTGACTCGGGCGCAACCCGGAGGAGCGCTTCGTCGAAAGCGAGGTTCTCGGCCGGATCCGTGAACGCGGCACGGACGTCCGACCCGGTCGTCATAGCGCTTTGAGTTCCTCCACGATCTCGCCCACCGACGACTTGGCGTCCCCGAAGAGCATGCTGGTCTTCGGATCGTAGAACAGGTCGTTGTCGATCCCGGCGAAGCCCGAGCTCATCCCGCGTTTCAAGACGATCACGGACCGGCTCTCGTTGACCTTGAGGATCGGCATCCCGTAGATCGGCGAGCTGGGGTCGGTCTGCGCGGCCGGGTTCGTGACGTCGTTCGCGCCGATCACCAGCGCGACGTCGGTCTGGGCGAACTCGGAGTTGATCTCGTCCATCTCCTTGAGCTGCTCGTACGGCACGTCGGCCTCGGCGAGCAGCACGTTCATGTGCCCGGGCATCCGGCCGGCCACCGGGTGGATCGCGTACGCGACCGTGATGCCCTTCTTCTCCAGCAGCTTCGCCATCTCGCGGACGGTGTGCTGCGCCTGCGCCACGGCCATGCCGTAGCCGGGCACCACGACGACCTTGCTCGCGTACGCCATCTGGATCGCGGTGTCGGCCGCGCTCGTGGAACGCACCGGGCGGGCTTCCTTCGTCCCGCTGCCGGCCGCGACCGCCGGCCCGCCGCCGAAACCGCCCGCGACGATCGCCGGGATGGACCGGTTCATCGCCTTGGCCATCAGGTTGGTCAGGATGGAGCCGGACGCGCCGACGATCATGCCGGCCACGATCAGCGCCGTGTTGTCCAGCGCCAGGCCCATCGCCGCGGCCGAGAGCCCGGTGAACGCGTTGAGCAGGGAGATCACGACGGGCATGTCCGCGCCGCCGATCGGCAGCACCACGGTGAGACCGAGGATGCCGGACGCGACGAGCAGCCCGACGATCAGCAGCCAGGAGTCGCCGCCGGCGACGATGAACACCGCGCAGGCGAGCGCGACCAGCAGGAGCAGCGCGTTGACCGGCTGCTGCAGCTTGCCCATGGTGACCGGACGGCCGCTGATCAGCTCCTGGAGCTTGCCGAAGGCGATGTTCGAGCCCCAGAAGGAGATCGACCCGATGATCGCGGCGAACAGGGAGGCGATCGCGATGTACGCCGGTTCGTGCGCGTAGCCGTCGGTGGAGTTGAACTCGACCCACGCGATGAGCGCGACCGCGCCGCCGCCGACGCCGTTGAACAGCGCCACCATCTGCGGCATCGCGGTCATCTTGACCTTGCGCGCCGACGGGACGCCGACGACCACGCCGATCCCGACGCCGAGGGCGATCAGCACCCAGTTGCCCATCCCGGGGGTGAGCAGGGTGGCGATCACGGCGATGCCCATACCGACCGCGGCGATCCAGTTGCCGCGGACGGCGGTGCGCGGGCCGGTCAGGCCCATCAGGCCGTAGATGAAGAGGGCGAACGCGATGATGTAGAGGATCGCGATGAAGTCGGTCACTTCTCGTCCTCCTCACCGGCAGCGGGTTTCTTGGCCTTGAACATCGACAGCATCCGGTCGGTGACGAGGAACCCGCCGACGACGTTGATGGTGCCGAAGGCGATGGCGATCACCAGCAGGATCTTGTTGAACACCCCGTCGACGCCGAGGCCGAGCACGACCAGCCCGCCCAGCAGCACGATGCCGTGGATGGCGTTGGTGCCGGACATCAGCGGCGTGTGCAGGGTGTTGGGCACCTTGGAGATGACGGCGAAGCCGACGAACCCGGCGAGCACGAGCACCGCCAGGTTCTGCACCAGTGGGCTCACGCGACACTCCCTTCGCGCCCGGCCACGCAGGCACCGGCGACGATTTCGTCCTCGAAGTTCAGCTCGAGCGCGCCTTCCTTCGTCACGAGCAGCTCCAGCAGCTCGACGACGTTGCGCGCGTACAGCTCGCTGGCGTGCGAAGGCATTTCGGCGGGCAGGTTCAGCGGGGACGAGATGGTGACGTCGTGCTCCACGACGTCCTCGCCCGGCTTGGTCAGCTCGCAGTTGCCGCCGGTCTCGCCGGCGAGGTCGACCACGACCGACCCGGCGGGCATGCCCTTGACGGCGTCCGCGGTGACCAGCGTCGGCGCCTTGCGGCCCGGCACCAGCGCGGTGGTGATCACGACGTCGAACCTCGTGATGGCCTCGGTGAGCCGCCGCTGCTGCTCCTCGCGCTCCTCGGACGTCAGCTCGCGGGCGTACCCGCCTTCGCCGACCGCCTCGATGCCGAGGTCGAGGAACTGCGCGCCCAGCGACTTGACCTGTTCGGCGACCTCGGGCCGCACGTCGTAGCCGGTGGTCTGCGCGCCGAGCCGTTTCGCCGTGGCCAGCGCCTGCAGCCCGGCGACGCCGGCGCCGAGCACCAGCACCTTGGCCGGCGGGACCGTGCCGGCCGCGGTGGTGAGCATCGGGAAGAACCGCGGGAGCTTCTGCGCGGCGAGCAGCACCGCGCGGTAGCCGCCGATGCTGGCCTGCGACGACAGCGCGTCCATCGCCTGCGCCCGGGAAATCCGCGGAACCGCCTCCATCGCGAAGGCGCGTAACCCCGCTTCTTCGAGCTTCGCGAGCCCGTCCGGGTTGCCGCGCGGATCGAGGAAACCGACGAGCACGGCGCCCCGGCTCAGTTTCCCGACTTCCGCGGGCGAAGGCGGGTTGACCTTCACGACGATCGGCGCGCCCCAGGCGTCGCCGAGTTCGGCACCCGCCTGGGTGTACGCGTCGTCACTCAGGTGCGCACCGGATCCGGCGCCCGGCTCGACGACGACGCGCAGCCCTCGCTGCACGAGCCGCCCGACGAGCTTGGGCACCATGGCCACCCGCCGCTCCCCGGGGCGTGATTCGGCCACCACACCCACGGTGAGCTGCTGACTCTGTTCGCTGTCCGTCACACGACCTCCTCATCGGCGAGGCACGATCCGAGGGTTGTACCACGCCGGACCGACAGTCCCCAGTGACGTGGGTCGCAAGTCTCGCGGTTGTGCCAGAAGATACGAGCGGCCGGGAGGAAACGTTCAGCTGCTTTTCCAGTGCGGGACGCCGAGCAGGACCAGGCGCAGCCGTTTTTCCGCCGTTCCGGTGATTTTCGCGTCTTCACCTGGGCGGGCTTCCAGCAGTTCGACAATGGTCGTCAGCATCACGGAAACGATCAAGTCGGCCAGCATGTGGAGGTCTTCGGTGCTCCACTCGCGCAGCTTCGGGAACCGGGCGAGGTCGATCGCGAGGTCGCCGGAGAACAGGCGCAGTTCGACACCGATCGCCTCGGCGAGCGAGCCGCCGGCGTACCGCTCGCGGGTGAGGAACCGGAAATGGTCCTCGTTCGCCCGGACGAATTGGTGCAGCGTCGTCACCGACGCGCTGATCATCCCCTGGTAGGTGTCCGGATCCGTGCGCGCGGAGCGGATCATGCCGCGCAGCGTGCGCGTCGCCTCTTCGACGAGCGCGACACCGAGGTCCTCCATCGAGGCGAAGTGCCGGTAGAAGGCCGTCGGGACGATCCCGGCGCCCTTGGCGACCTCCCGCAGGGACAGCGTGGCGAACGGCCGATCGGCCAGCAGCTCGAGGGCGGTGTCCAGCAGTGCCTGCCGGGTGCGCAATTTGCGCTCTTGGCGGCTCACCGGCGTCAGGGGTTCGGACACGGGTTCCAGCGTACGGATGTCCACCGCGTTGCTCACGTCACATCCTCGGGGTCTCGCGTTGACAGGGCGTCCACTCCTGCAGTGCACTGTTGAGTGTACAGCCGTTCACTGTAACCGAGGAGGTTCCCGATGACGGCGCTCATCCCCCGGCGGGTGCGCGGCCTCGCCTCGCTGGCCGAGGCGCTGCTGACGCCGCACGGGATGGACCGGTACCTGGAGCTCGTCGACCCGATGCTGGTCCGCCGCGAGATCCGCGGCCTGGTCACGGCGGTGCGCAAGCAGACGCCCGACACCGTCACGCTCACCGTGCGGCCCAGCCGCGCGTGGCCGGGCTTCACCGCCGGCCAGTACGTCCGCCTGCAGGTGGAGATCGACGGCGTCCGGCGCACGCGCTGCTATTCGCCGTGCGGTTCGCAGTACGACGGCGAACTGGAGTTCACGGTCAAGGAGCAGGGCCTGGTTTCCGGGCACCTGAGCCGGTCGATCGGCGTCGGCTCGGTCGTCAACCTGTCCACTCCGGACGGTGCCTTCACATTGCCCGCCGAGCGGCCGGACCGCGTCCTGCTGATCGCGGGCGGCAGCGGCATCACGCCGGTGCTCGCGATGGCGCGCACCCTCGTCGACGAGGGCCACGCCGGCGAGATCGTGTTCGTGCAGTACTCGAACGGCCCGGCCGACGCGCTGTACCGCACCGAGCTGGCCGAACTCGCCGCCCGGCATCCCGGGCTGCGGGTCGTGCACGCCCACACCCATTCGCAGGGTGGCGACCTCAACGGGTTCTTCTCGCCGGAGCACCTGGCGCGGGTCGCCCCGTGGTTCCGCGACGCGGAGGCGTTCGTCTGCGGCCCGAAGCCGCTGATGGACGCCGTGCGCGAGGAGCTCGGTGAACGCGTGCACACCGAGGAGTTCACGCCGCCGGCGTTGACCTTCGACACGGAGAACGCCGAGGGCCAGGTGCGCTTCAAGCGCAGCGGCCGCGAGTGCGCGAACTCGGGGAAGCCGTTGCTGGAGCAGGCCGAAGAGGCCGGGCTCTCGCCGGAGCACGGCTGCCGGATGGGCATCTGCTTCTCCTGCACCCAGCTCAAGACCGCCGGGCGCGTCCGCAACGCCAAGACGGGCGAGATCTCCGGCGAAGAAGACGAAGAAATCCAGCTCTGCATCTCCGTCCCCGTCGGGGACGTCGAGATCGACGCTTAAGGAGACTGCCATGACCGGTCTGCAGGACCGCCTGACCCCGGAACAGGTCGAGGAGTTCGGCCGCGAGCTCGACGCGCTGCGGCAGCGGATCGTCGACGACCTGGGCCAAGAGGACGTCGACTACATCCACGACATCATCAAGAAGCAGCGCGGCCTGGAGGTCGCCGGGCGGGCGCTGCTGTTCGCCGGGTTCTTCCCGCCCGCGTGGCTCGCCGGTGTCGGCGCGCTGTCGCTGGCCAAGATCCTCGACAACATGGAGATCGGCCACAACGTCATGCACGGCCAGTACGACTGGACGCGCGACCCGGCGCTGAGCTCGCAGCGGTTCGAGTGGGACACCGTGGCGCCGGCGGAGAACTGGCGGCACTCGCACAACTACATCCACCACACGTACACGAACATCGTCGACAAGGACCGCGACGTCGGCTACGGGATCCTGCGGATGGACACCGCCCAGAAGTGGCACCCGTACTACCTGGGCAACCCGGTGTACGCGACGCTGCTGGCGATCTTCTTCCAGTGGGGCGTCATGCTGCACGACCTCGAGGTCGAGAACGTCGTCAAGGGCGAGCGGTCCTGGGCCGACAACGTGCCGGTGCTGCGGCGCATCCTGCGGAAGGCTTCGCGGCAGGTCGGCAAGGACTACGTCCTGTTCCCGCTGCTGACCGGCCCGCTGGCGCCGCTGACGTTCCTCGGCAACGCGACGGCGAACCTGACCCGCAACCTCTGGGCGTTCGCGATCATCTTCTGCGGCCACTTCCCGGCGGACGTCGAGAGCTTCACCGAAGAGGAGACCTCCGAAGAGTCGCGCGGCCAGTGGTACCTGCGCCAGATCCTGGGTTCGGCGAACATCTCCGGCGGCCCGCTGTTCCACGTCCTGAGCGGCAACCTGTCGCACCAGATCGAGCACCACCTGTTCCCCGACATCCCCGCGCGCCGGTACCCGCAGATCGCCGGCGAGGTGCGCGCGATCTGCGAGAAGTACGGCCTGCCGTACCACACGGGCCCGCTCCGCAAGCAGCTCTGGTCGGTGGCGAAGAAGATCGTGAAGCTGGCGCTCCCGCAGAGTGCGCCGGCGCCGACTACCGTGGAACCCGACCGGCAGCTCCGAGCAGCGTGAGGGTGACATGGTGGGCCAGTTCGAACGGGAGAAGGACACCCTGCAGGTGATCACCGAATCAGCGGCGACGCACGTCGGCAACATAGCTTCGATCATCACCGGCGCGATCCGCGACATCGCCCGGGAGACGGGCGACTGGCTCACCGACGTCATCGAGATGCGGGAAGCCGCGCAGCGGGCCCAGGAGGACGACCCGGACACGCCCTGACGCCTGCCCCCGAGTGCCGCGAATGACTCATTCGAGACCTCCAAGGTCCCCAATGAGTCATTCGCGACCTCATGTCTCCTGGTCGGCACGGAATTGTCGGTGCCCACCGGTAGTGTGGAAATCGGGGGGCGCCCCCGCGCGGGGGAAGGCACCGAACACCACATCGGGGCGTTTCCGGAGCGCAGTCCGGGGGAAAACCGGATGGGCCCGTCGCCCGAGCCGGGCAACACTGAATCCGTGACCACCCTCGACCCACCCCACCCCCTGCGCCGCGTCTTCGGCCCCCTCGTCACGCGGGACTTCCGGGCCGAGTACCTCTGGCTGTGGCTCGCCGCCCCGCTCACCGTCTTCTCGCTGCTCAGCTTCCTCGTCCTCCTCGCGCTCGGCCTCTGGCTCACGCCGGTCCTGCTCGGCTTCCTCGTCCTCGCCGGCGCCGTCTCCTACGCCCGCGGCCTCGGCGCCGCCCACCGCGGCCTGGCGAAACACCTGCTCGGCGTCAGCGCCCCCGCCCCGCGGCGGCCCGAGCTCAAGCCCGGGCTGTGGAGCTGGGTCAAAGCGCGCGTCGGCGATCCCGCGGGCTGGCGGGCCGCCGGTTACCTGCTCCTGCGCCTGCCGCTGACGCTCGCCGGGCTCTTCACCGTCTTCACCGCGACCCTCTACAGCTTCGCCGCCACCACCTACTCCTTCTTCTGGTTCCCGCTCGGCGAACGGCAGCTGCCCATCTTCGACATCCGCGCCGACAGCTGGCCCGGCGCGCTCGCCTGGTCGGCGTCCGGGCTGCTCGTGCTGGTCGCGCTGCCGCGGGTGACGCACGCCTTCGTCGCCCTCGACCGGTTGCTGGTCGTCGGGCTGCTCGGCGAGCGTGTGCTGTCCGAACGGGTGCGCGACCTCGAAGCGAGCCGCGCGACGGCGGTCGAGGACGCCGCCCTGCGGCTGCGGCGCATCGAACGCGACCTCCACGACGGCGCGCAGGCCCAGCTCGTCGCGCTGGCCATGAAGCTCGGCCTGGCCAAGGACGAACTGGCGAACGCCGATCTCCCGCAGGTCGAAGAGCTGGTCACCGCCGCGCACGCCAACGCCAAGCAGGCCCTGACCGAGCTGCGCGACCTCGCCCGCGGCATCCACCCGGCGGCCTTGGACGCCGGCCTCGACGTCGCTCTCGCCACGCTCGTCGCGACGTCCGGGATCGACGCGCGGGTGATGGCGGACCTGCCGCGCCGGCCACCGCCGTCACTGGAGACGATCATCTACTTCAGCGCCGCCGAGCTGCTGACCAACGCCGCGAAACACGGCGGGATGACGCTGGTCGAAGTCACCGAGGAGCGGGACGTCCTGCGCCTGCGTGTCCGCGACAACGGCCCCGGCGGCGCGCGGATCGTGCCGGGCGGCGGGCTGGCCGGCGTCGCCGAACGGCTGCGGACGGTCGACGGCGAGCTGACCGTCACCAGCCCGGTGGGCGGTCCGACCGAAGTGTCCGCGCGGGTGCCGCTGCCCCGCTAGGGTCGCGGCATGCGGATCGTCATCGCGGAGGACTCCACCATCCTGCGCCACGGCCTCGTCGAGCTGCTCACCTTCCGCGGCCACGAAGTCGTCGCCGCGGTGAAGGACGCCGAAGCGCTGCGCGAAGCGGTCGGCACCCACGCACCCGATGTGTCCATTGTGGATATCAGGATGCCGCCGACGCACACCGACGAAGGCCTGCGGGCGGCGATCGCGCTGCGCCGCGAGCTCCCGGGCTGCGCGATCCTGCTGTTTTCCCAGTACGTCGAGACGAGGTACGCGGCCGAGCTGCTGGCCGACCGCGCGGGCGGCGTCGGCTACCTGCTCAAAGACCGCGTGGCCGAGGTCTCGGACTTCCTCGACGCGCTGCGCCGGGTGGCGGACGGCGAAACGGTCCTCGACCCCGAAGTCGTCAGCCAGCTGTTCTCCGCGACGCGCCGGACGGACGCGCTGAGCGGGCTCACCCCTCGGGAGCGCGAAGTGCTGGGCCTGATGGCGGAGGGCCGGTCGAACTCCGCGATCGCGGCGGAGCTGTTCCTTTCGCCCGGCTCGGTGGAGAAGTACGTGACGTCGATCTTCGGCAAGCTCGGCCTGCCACCGTCCGAAGGGGACAATCGCCGGGTGCTGGCGGTGCTGCGCTACCTGGATTCCTGACCGCCGGCGAAGGCGCACCCCGCGAAGAAGCCCGCAACTGCCTAGGCTGGACCGCATGTACTCCACCGAGATCGAGGTCCGCACCGGCTCCGAAGCCGTCGTCCACGACCTCACCCACGAAGCCGAGGCATTCCTGCGCGACGCCGACGCCACCGACGGGCTGCTCCACGTCTGGGTCCCGCACGCCACCGCCGGCCTGGCCATCCTGGAAACCGGCGCCGGCAGCGACGAGGACCTGCTGACCGCGCTCGACGAGCTGCTCCCCCGCGACGGCCGCTGGCGGCACCGGCACGGGAGCCCGGGTCACGGCCGTGACCACGTGCTCCCGGCGCTGGTGCCGCCCTACGCGACGGTCCCGGTGCTCGGCGGCGTCCTGGCGCTCGGCACCTGGCAGTCGATCTGCCTAGTGGACACCAACCTCGACAACCCCGTCCGCAAGGTGCGGTTCAGCCTCCTGGCGGGCTGACCGGCCCGGCCACAGCGCCACCAGCAGGCCTGTGGCCAGCAGGGCGCCGAGCACCCACAGCGCGGTCGTCACGTCCGGCGCGTCCGGCACGCCCTGCAGCAGGCTGCGCAGGCCTTCGGCCGAGAACCGGAACGGCGTCCACGACCACAGCAGCGCGCGGTAGGCCGGGTGCAGCAGCTCCGGCACCTGCCCGGCCACCGCGGGCGCGACCAGGTACAGCGGCGCGAGGACGGCCATCGCGCGCAGGCCCAGCAGGCGCAGCAACGCGGCCTGCAGTGCGGCGAAGGCCGTCGCGGCGAGGAAGACGAAGCCGAGGACGTCCGCGGTCAGCGGCAACGTCGAATCCCACAGCGTGAAGAACCCGGCCACCGCCGCCGTGATCAGCACGCCGGCCCCGGTCACCTGCAGGAACCGCGCCCCGGCCCCGATCGGGCGGCCGGTCCGCTTCGCGAGCTGCGTCAGCGCGAGCCCGGCGACGAGCGCGCCGATCCACGCCAGCGCGCTCGCGGCCAGCGGCGCGACCCGGCCCGCGACCCCCGCCGGGTGCAGGACCTCCTGCTTCGGCGCGCCGGCCAGCGCGGTCGCGGCGCCGGTCAGCGCCTGCTGGGCGACCTGGGTGCCGGCCGGGTTGACCGCCCCCGAAGTCACGACCGTCACGACCGTGGCGGCCGGTCCCGGCGCGAGTTCGAGCACGCCGTAGACCTTCTTGTCTTCCAGGAGCTGCCGCGCTTCGGCCGGGGTCGCGACGGTCCAGGCGAGCTGGCCGCCGCCGTGCGCGGCGATGCGCTGCGCGATCTCCGGCGGAGCGGCGACGGCGACCGGGACGCCGTCGGGTGCGACGGTCGCCTGCGCGCCGAAGGTGAGGAATCCGAGCACCACCGCCACCAGCGCGCCGGCCACGGCGGCGACCAGGGCGAGTACCCCCGCGGGACGGGTCATCACTGCCTCCACTTATTCGTCACTTGTTGAATTACGCCCCAAGGTACGACGCGGTCTCGTAGAAGTCAACGCGTGTTGAATAATGTCCCCGGTAGCCTCGGAGCCGTGACGAAGAAGCGGCTGGTGCTCTGGGACATCGACCACACGCTCGTGGACTTCTCCGAACTGGGCGCGGCCTGGTACGGGACCGCGTTCACCGCCGCGACGGGGGCGACCCTGCGCGTGCACCCGGTGTTCGGGGGCCGCACGGAACGCGCGACGACCACTGACCTGCTCACCGCGAACGGCTTCGAGGCCGCGGAGGAGACGATCCAGGCGCTGTTCGAGGCGCTGGTGGCGGAGTCGGAACGCCACCGGCACACCTTCGCGGAGACGGCCCGCGCGCTGCCGGGAGCAGCCGAGGCGCTGACCTCGTTCGCCGCGGGCGGGGACGTCGTGCAAACGCTCGTCACCGGCAACCTGCCGGAGATTTCGCGGCACAAGCTCGTCCCCTTCGGCCTGGACGAGCACCTCGACCTGGAGATCGGCGGCTACGGGACGCTGTCGGTGCACCGCCCGGACCTGGTCCCGCACGCGGTGGGCCTGGCGGCGGCCAAGCACGGCACCGAGTTCGGCGCCGACGCGGTGGTCGTCATCGGCGACACCCCGAACGACGTCCGCGCCGCAGTGGCCAACGGCGCGGTCTCGGTCGCCGTGGCCACCGGGCACTATTCCGCCGAGGAACTGCTGGCCGAGGGCGCGCACACCGTGCTCCCCGACCTGACCGACACCGAAGCGGTCCGGCGCGCGGTCCTCGGCTGAGCCGCGACCGGCGAAACAGCTTGCCCGCGCAAGATTTCCCGCCTGTCCTGCACGCGCAGGCGTCCGGTCTGCCGATCGGAGCAATGTGCGTGGCCCGCGTTAGAACGTTCGAGTGGTCCGGATCTTTCCCGCTCGCATCCCCGTGATCGTTGGTCATAAATTCGCAGGGTCTGGCGACATCGTGTCGCCCGGGGTGGAACCTGTGGGTTCCGAGGGGAGATTTACCTTATTATGCAACGGAAATCGTTGCGGCATTTTGTGCTGCGCACGATCACGTTCATTTCCGCGGGCGCGCTGATCGCCGCCGTTCCGGTGCCCGCGCTGGCGGCTCCGCAGGCCGGTCGGGGCGGCGTGCCGCTGCCGGTGTCGTGGACGCCGCCGGCGCGGGTGAACCGCACGCCGACCGGCGTCCCGGCCGATCAGGTGCCGGCGAGACGGGCGCCGAGATCGGGTGCGTCGATCCGGTCGGAGGTGTGCGCATCGAGCCAGTCGGGCACGCAGTCGTGGTTCGCGATGGACCGGTACGCGATCTCGGACCGCACGGAGTTGCTGGTCAACCGCTACAACGGCAACGCGGTCATCACCGACCGGGCGCTGACGATCAAGGGCACCGGCCTGAACATGTCGGTGGACGCGGTCTACAACAGCATCACCGAACGCCCCGGGGCGTTCGGGAAGTTCTGGACCGTCACCGGCGGCCCGGATGTCGAGCTGGACATCTATCCCGCCCCCGACCGGCGAGTGGTGTTCTACGACCCCACCGGGTATTGCGCGGTGTTCACGAAGAACGACGACGGCAGCTTCGCCACTCCGTCCGGCATGCACGCCACGTTGACGAAACTGCCCAACGGTACCTACTCCCTGACGCAGGACTCCTCGGGAGAAGCGTTGTCGTTCACCGGCGACGGACGGCTGTTCTCGCAGGCCGACCGCAACGGCCACACCATCACCTACCGCTACAACGCCTCCAACGGCACCCTCGCCTCGATCACCGACACCCAGGGCCGGGTCACGACCACCGCGTACGCCAACGGCCGCATCTCCGCGGTCACCGACCCGGCCGGTCTCACGGCCGGGGGCTACAGCTACGACGCGAACGGCCATCTCACGAAGATCACCAACCGGGCCGGCGACGCGATGACCTTCGGCCTGGACGCCGACGGGCGCGTGACGACGCTGACCACCACCTTGGGGCGCGTCTACACGCTGACCTACGACACCCGTGGCCGGGTCACGCAGGTCGCCGAGCCGAACTACGACGGCGTCGCCAGCACCACCGGCTATGTCTACGACAGCGACACGACCACGGTCACCGACCCCAACGGGCACAAGAGCACCTACACCTTCGACGGCGGCCGGCAGACCAAGGCCACCGACGCCCTCGGCCACGACCGCGCGCAGGCGTGGTCGGCGCACGGTGACGTGAACGCGCTGACCGACGCGACCGGCAACTCGGTCACCTACGACTACGACCCGCTCAACAACCTCAAGGGCGGCACGCTCCCCACCGGTGCGGCGATGAGCGTGGGCTACACCGACACCGCCCACCCGCACCTGCCCACGCAGGTCGCGGACTTCTCCGGCAACAAGGTGAACAGCACCTACGACAAGGCCGGCAACGTCACCAAGGTGCACTCCGACGCGCTCAACGCCGACGTCGCGAGCTACGAGTACAGCACCGGTCTGGTGACGAAGTCGACCGACGGCAACGGGCACGTCACCACCTACGGCTACGACAGCGCCGGCAACCTGACCACGGTCACGCCGCCGCTGCCGCTGAAACCCACCACCTACACCTACGACTCGCTCTCCCGCGTCGCGAGCGTGACCGACGGCAACGGCGTCAAGCTGGTCTACGGCTACGACAAGCTCGACCACGTCATCTCCGTCGCCAAGGCCGACGGCACCGGACTGGCCGCCTACACCTACGACAAAACCGGCAACCGCACCATCGCCCAAACCGCCGGCGCCACGCTCACCAACAGCTACGAACGGCGCCTGCTGACCCGCGTGGTGCGCACGGCGGGCACGACCACCGGCACCGCGACCTACCACTACGACCGCGCCGGCAACGTCACCGCCGTCGACGACCCGACCGGCTGGATCTACTACGGCTACGACGCCGCCAACCGGCTGACCTCGGTCAAGGACCAGGCGAACACGACCACCACCTACGGCTACGACAACTCCGACCACCGCACCTCGGCCACCCTGCCCGGCGGCAGCACCGAAACGATCGGGGTCGACAAGTCCGGCCGGCAGACCGGGATCACGGTCAAGAACTCCGCGGGCTCGACGCTGCTGTCGACCAGCTACCGCTACACCAAGCCCGACGGCACCGACACCGGACAGGTGCAGTCCCGCACCGACTCCACCGGCACCGCCGACAACACCTACGACGGCTTCGGCCGCCTCACCAAAGCCGGCAGCCGCACCTACAGCTACGACAACGCCGGCAACATCACCGCAGGCGACGGCCGGACCTACACCGTCAACGACGCCGACCAGATGACCAAGATCGACAGCATCACGGCCGGTTACGACGGCGCCGGCAACCTCACCACGACCAACCCCGGCGGCGACGCGCACTACAGCGACACCAACCAGCTGACCTCGGTCACGTCCAGCTCGGGCACGCTGTTCAGCGGGTCCTACGACACCCTCGACCAGACGCAGCCCGCTTCGATCACCGAGCGCGTCGGGTCGAGCGACGTCACGCACGTTTTCACCCAGACCGCGCTGGGTATTTCGCGGACCGTGGACAACGGCGCCGCCACCACCTACGCCCACGACGTAGACGGCAACCTGACCGGGTTGGCCGACGCCGCGGGCAAGCACCACAACGCCATCACCGACTACCAGGGCAGCGTCCTCGCCCTGGTCGACGACACGGGTGCGGTGACGGCCACCTACACCTACACGCCGTACGGGTTCAACACCGGCATCACCGGCCCGGCGGGCTCGGCCAACCGGCTGCGGTGGCTCGGCAGCTACCAGCTCGCCAGCAGCGAATACCTGACCGGTTACCGCCACTACAGCCCGGTTTATGCGCGCTTCACTCAACCCGACCCCACCGGGCAGGAAAACAACGCCTACGTCTACAGCCACGGCGACCCCGTCAACAGCAGCGATCCCAATGGGGACTACAGCTTCGGCGACCTCGGCCAGAACCTCGGTGGTCAGGTCGGCGGCTATGTCGCCGGAGTTGTCACCGCTGCGGCCTGTGGGGCGACCGCCGGCGCCGGCTGCCTGGTCGCCGGTGTTGTGGGGGGTGCCCTACTGGGCGCTGCGGGCGCCGG
Source organism: Amycolatopsis sp. NPDC051716 (assembly GCF_040681595.1). Lineage (NCBI taxonomy): Bacteria > Bacillati > Actinomycetota > Actinomycetes > Pseudonocardiales > Pseudonocardiaceae > Amycolatopsis > Amycolatopsis sp. NPDC051716. Next base: position 64,188 of record NZ_JBFAZA010000031.1, read on the forward strand.
TATCGGCGCTGCCATCGGCGGCGCTCGAGGGTCGGACGTCGGCGACGCGCTCATCGATGGCGCGATCTCCGGCGCCACGAAGGGCCTCGCCGGCGGCGCGATCGGCAAGGCCTTCCGCTTTCTGAGGAAGTAGGCATGCAGGGACCGCACCGATGGAAGGCAACGTGAGCAAGAACAAAAAGAACTGGATCATCGCCATCACGTTGATCCCGGTGGCGGCAGTCGGCTTCTACTACACCCTCTCGGATCCTCCGATATGGTGGGTCGGCATCCTGGCTGCAGTGATCGGGCTTGCCCTCATGGTGCTGATGGGCTGGATAGCCATCCGTCCCGGGAAATAGCCTGAGGTCGGCCGAGGTGGGTGGGCTCGAGTCCGAGTCCACCCACCTTGGCATGGTCAGGTCCGACCGGCCGATGACCAGGCACATCCTCCTCAAGAGGGGGTCATCCCTCAGCCGAAAGGACGATACCCCTAGGGGAAATCTCGTTCCCTTGCCCGATGTCCACGGCGGCGGGAACTCGACAGACTCTTCCCCATGACTGACGCAGGGGCGGCGGCCGTGCCCGCCGGAGGGGGCCGCATCCGGAGCACGGTTGCGGTGTTGAGACAGCGGCTGCCGTTCACCAGCGGCGTCACGCTCGCGATGCTGGTGCTGGCCATCGCGAGCGGGGCGCTGTGGAACGCCGCGGAAGACCGTGCGGTCTACCCGTTCGTCGCCTACGGGCTGCCGTCGCTGGAGGCGGGCCGGTGGTGGACGATGCTCACCGGGCCGTTCTTCGCCGTCATCCCGTTGTACTACCTTCCGATGGTCGGCAGCTTCGCGCTCTTCGCCGGCTTCGCGGAGTGGAAGCTGGGCACCCGCCGCGCGATGGCCGTGACCATCGGCGGCCAGCTGGTCTCGGTGCTCGTCGCGACCCAGTTCCTCGCGCTGTCCCGCAACTCCGGCTGGCTGTGGGCCGAGCGGGTCGCGGGCAGCCTGGACGTCGGGTTCTCCGGCGGCGCGCTCGCCGCGGTGGCGATCGCCACCGCGACCCTGCGGCCGCCGTGGGCCCTGCGGCTGCGGGCGGGCCTGTGCGTGTACGCCGGGGTCGCGATCGTCTACGTCGGCACGCTGGCCGATCTCGTGCACTTCTTCGCGCTGCTGCTGGCGCTCCCGCTCGGCAAGCGACTGGTGGGCACGCGGCAGGCGGGCGAGGTGGCCACGCCGAACCTGCGGGAGTGGCGGGTGCTGGCCGTGGCCGGTCTGCTGCTGCTCACCATCGCCGAGATCGTCATGTTCCTGGTGCCGGGTGACGGCCCGTTCGGCTCGGACGACGGCGTTTCGCTGTCGGCGCCGGAGCTCGGCGTCCTGGTCCTGATGGTGGTGCCGATGCTCAACGGGCTGCGCAAGGGCAGCCGCGTCGCGTGGCGCTGGGCGGTCGGGCTGTCGGCGTTCGTGACGTTGCAGGGTCTGGCCGTCGCGACGCTCCTCGGGGTGGCCGACATCTTCGGCGGGGACTACGACACGGCCGGTCTGCCGCTGTTCTTCGTGGACAATCTCTTGTGGACGGTCGAGCTGGCCGTCCTGATCGCCGCGCGGCACGCCTTCCGCGTGCCTTCGCGACGCCGGCTGCGGCGCCACGCGCAGGGCCCGGGTCCGGCGCTGGCCCGGAGCCTGCTGGGGCGCCACGGCGGCAGCACGCTGTCGTGGATGACGACCTGGCCGCGCAACACCTACTTCGTCCGCGCGGACGGCCGGTCGTACCTCGCCTACCGCCGCCACGCGGGGGTCGCGGTCGCGCTCGGCGACCCGATCGCGCCGGACGGCACGGCGGCCGCCACGGTCACCGAATTCGCCGCGATGTGCGAGAACTCCGGCCTGGTGCCGTGCGTGTTCTCGGCGACCGAAGCCACCGTCGCGGCGACGCGCGAGCTGGGCTGGCAGCACGTCCAGGTGGCCGAGGACAACGTGCTGGACCTCGACGGCCTCGAGTTCCGCGGCAAGGCCTGGCAGGACGTCCGCTCGGCGCTGAACAAGGCGGCCAAGCAGGACATCGAGTTCCGGCTGGTCCGCCTGGCCGATCAGCCCGAGCCGATCCTGGCCCAGGTCCGGGCGCTGTCGGAGGAGTGGATGTCCGGCAAGGCCATGCCGGAGATGGGCTTCACCCTCGGCGGCCTCGACGAGGCGATGGACCCGGCGACCCGGGTCGGCCTGGCGGTCGACGCGGAGGGCACGGTCCACGGCGTGACATCGTGGCTCCCGGTCCACACGGGCGCCGGCAAGATCGGCGGCTGGACCCTGGACGTCATGCGCCGCAGCGCCCACGGCTTCCGCCCGGTGATGGAGTTCCTCATCGCCTCGGCCTGCCTGGCCTTCCGCGAAGAAGGCGCGCGGTTCGTCTCGCTCTCGGGCGCACCACTGGCCCGCACCAGCTCCGGCCCGACGCGCCCGGTCGACCGCGCACTGGAGTCACTGGGCCGCGTGATGGAGCCGTACTACGGTTTCCGTTCGCTGCACGCGTTCAAGGCAAAGTTCCAGCCGCGGCACGTCCCGCTGTACCTGGCGTTCCGCGACGAAGCCGACCTCCCGCGCATCGGGCTGGCACTGAGCCGGGCCTACCTGCCGGACGTCCGCCTGCGCCAGCTGGCCAAGCTGGTCAGCAGCTCCCGGACACGCTGATCCCCTGCGGCAACCGGCCCTCCGTCCGGCCGACGACCTGCTGGCCCGGGGTCAGCGGACCGTCGATCAGGCGGGGCCGGCGGCAAGGCAACGGCTTCCGCCGCGGCCATCCGACCGGCCGCCGCAACTCAACCACCCCGGGTGCTCCGGGATCAGCCATCCGGCAGCCCGGCCGCGACAACCGGCAAAGCCGATCAGCAGCTCCCGGACACGCTGATCCCCTGCGGCAACCGGCTACCCCGCCTGGCTGACGACGCTCCGGTCTCTCGGGACCAGCGCCCGTCGGTCAGGCGGGTTCCGGCCGCCCATCCACGGCAATCGCCGGGCCACCACTGGCCGCGACTGCCAACTGCAAGTCCCGCCGCGACAACCGCCCGGCCGCGGCAACCGGCACCGCCCGGCCGGCCCTACCACCACAATCACCGCGCCACACCCACCGACCAAACACCCGGCCGCGGCAACCGGCACTGCCCCCACCACTCGCCCATCACGGCAATCTCCGGGCACTGCCAACCGGAAGTCCCACCGCGGCAACCGCCCGGCCGCCGCGGCCAGCCAAACGCCCGGCCACGGCAACCGGCAAAGCCGATCAATAGCTCTCCGGCACGCTGATCCGCTGCGGAAACCGGATCTTCCGCCTGCTCACCACGTTCTGGTCCTTCGAAATCAGCCGCCCATCGGTCAGCCGGAGCCAGTGGCCGTTCCGCGAGTCGGTGAAGGCGAGCATCACTCCCGGGGTCAGGTGCGGGCGCCGCCACTCCTCGCGGATCGGCATCCGCCACTTCCCGGGCGGCAGGATGGCGTAGAGGTACTCGTCGTCCTCGATGTCCGGTCCCCGGTGCAGGGTGGAGCCGGTCATCGGCAGGTGGCGCACGAGGTCGAACGAGACGACGACGTGGTTGACCGCCTCGGCGTTCGCGTTCGACACGACCATGTACCCGTGGTCGCCGGCGTACTCGATCCACGCGGTGACCTTCGCGGCCTGTTCCTGCCGCTCGCGCAGGTCCCGTTCCCGCCGGTCCGCCTGGGCGACCCGGCCGTCGCGGATGGCGATCCACAACGCCACCACGACGGCGCCGATCGTGCCGATCCCGCCCACCCACTGCCCGGAAGCGCCCCACCAATTCGGATCACGCGGCTGGACCAGCCAGATCCACGCTTTCGCCAGCAACGGCCCGAACAGCAGCAGCACCCCGGAAACAGCCAGCACGCCGAACGCGAAGCCCCGGATCACCGCGAGCCGTCTCTCCGCATCACCGCTCATGCTGGGAGCCTGCCGAATCGGGACGCTCAGCGGAAGGGCGAACCGCCGGTGCTACCTTCGTCGTCGTGCCCGACGAGCCCCCCGGCGAACTCGCATTCCTGCGCTCCGAACTCGACCGGCAACTGCGCTGGTACTCGAAACGCCGCAAGCGCGACAAGCGGAAGGCGTTCGGCCTGCGGCTGTCGACGGTCCTGTTGTCCGCGGCGATCAGCGTCCTGCTCGGGCTGCGGAACCTCGGCGGCTACGCCGATCTGTTCGCCGACATCGCGCTCGGGTTGGGGGCGCTGATCACCGTGCTCGCGGCGGCGGACGCCTTCTTCTCCCACCGTGAGCTGTGGATACTCCGCACGCACACCGTCCGCGACCTGGAAGACATTTCGCGGGATCTGCGGTACTGCATGAGCAAAGACCTTCCGGAAGACGCGCTGAAGCGGGACGTCGAGCGGATCTACGGCGAGCTGAATAGGGCCATCGCGCGCGACAGCAAGAACTGGGACCGCCTGCGCGCACCCGCCGCCACGCAGCCGAAAGAATGACGCGGACGGCGCTCTAGCGGTACGTGGTCGGCGGCGGAGTCGTCATCCCCCGGTCCGCCACCGGCACGAACCGGTAGCTGCCCACGATCCGCACCAGATCCTCGCGGATCGAAGGCCCGGACCGGTCGCTGTCGGCATAAGCCACCACGACACCGGACGTCCCCGAATCCCCACCGAACGCCAGCGCTGCCACCAGTGCGTGCCGGGCCGCGCACTCCCCCGGTTGCGCCGGGGTCACCGAAGCGACCACGACCTTGGCGGGAACGGCAGCGCCGTCGGCCCGGGAAACCTGGGCGTCCGACACCGGGCCCACCTCGGGAACCCCGCCGTACGCGGCCGTCGCGAGGTCCGTGGCGGCCTTGCGGGCCGCCGCGTCGACGTCGGCCAGGGGTTCCGTGGTGACGCCCGCGCCACCCAGCGTCGCCTGGCCGCACTTGCCGAGGAACGCGCTCGTGATGAGCCTGATCCCGTCCCAGCCGTGCTGGGTGCCGGGCGCCGGCTGCCAGTTCGGCGGGACGTCGTAGGCGTACGCGCCGTCGCGACCCGCCACGGACTGCCAGCCCGCGACCACGGCCGGAACCGCCGCGCGCGGCGAAGGCGTCGCCACCAGCGGCGCGGGCGGCGGCGAGGACGATGCCGGATGCGGTTTGCCGACGCCCAGCGCGTTCAGCACGCCGGCGACCAGGGCGATGAACACCAGGCCGAACCACGGCGCCCGCCGCCACTTCAGCGGCTTCGGCCGCGGGCGGATCCGCTTTGGCCGCGCGCGCGGCGCGTCCGCGGGTTCGTAACCGCCGAACCCGCGAAGCGCCGCGTTGTCCTCGTAGCCCGGCCCGTCTTCGGGCCGCCGCGAGAACCGTCCCATCAGGAGCGGACGAGCTTGACCAAGTGCTCGACGACGGCGTCGACCGCGATTTCCTCGCGTTCGCCGGTGCGCCGGTCCTTGACCTCGACGACGCCGTTGGCCAGCCCGCGCCCGACCACGAGGATGGTCGGCACGCCGACCAGCTCGGCGTCGGCGAACTTGACGCCCGGGCTCGCCTTGCGGTCGTCGAGGATGACCTCGACACCGGCCGCGTCCAGCTCGGCGGCGAGCTTCTCGGCGCCGGCCGCGATCGTCTCGTCCTTGCCCGCGATGACGATGTGCACGTCGAACGGCGAGACCATGCGCGGCCAGATCAGGCCGAGGTCGTCGTGGTTCTGCTCGGCGAGCACGCCGACCAGCCGCGAGACGCCGACGCCGTAGGAACCCATGGTGATCCGGATCGGCTTCGAGTCGGGGCCGAGGGCGTCGAGCCCGAACGCGTCCGCGTACTTGCGGCCGAGCTGGAAGATGTGCCCGATCTCGATGCCGCGCGCGGCGACCAGGGTGCCGTGGCCGTCCGGCGACGCGTCGCCCTCGCGGACCTCGGCGGCCTCGATGGTGCCGTCCGGGGTGAAGTCGCGGCCGGCCAGCAGGTCGACGACGTGGTGGTCGACCTTGTCGGCCCCGGTGACCCAGGCGGTGCCGGGCACGATCCGGGGGTCGGCGAGGTAGCGCACGCCGTTGTCCTGCAGCGCCTTCGGTCCGATGTAGCCCTTGACCAGGAACGGGTTCTTCGCGAAGTCGGCCTCGTCGAGCAGCGCGACCTCGGCCGGCTCCAGCGACGCTTCGAGGCGCTTCATGTCCACTTCCCGGTCACCGGGGAGCGCGACGCAGACGAGGTCCCACTCCTTCGCACCCGGCTGACGCGCCTTGACCATGACGTTCTTCAGCGTGTCCGCGGCGGTGAACGTGCGGCCGAGGTCCGCCTGGTTCAGGAAGTTGACCAGTGACTCGATGGTCGGCGTGTTCGGCGTGTGGTGCACCTGCGCCTCGGGCCGGCCCTCGATCGGCTGCGCGGCCGGCGCGGGCGTCACGACGGCTTCGACGTTCGCCGCGTAACCGGACTCGGTGCTCCGGACGTAGGTGTCCTCGCCCGTCTCCGCGACCGCGAGGAACTCCTCGGACGCCGAGCCGCCCATGGCCCCCGACGTCGCCTTGACCACGACGTACTCGAGGCCGAGGCGGTCGAACAGCTTCGTGTAGGCGGCGCGGTGGGCCTGGTAGGAGCGCTCCAGGCCCTCGTCGTCGAGGTCGAAGGAGTAGGAGTCCTTCATGACGAACTCGCGGCCCCGGAGGATCCCGGCCCGCGGGCGCGCTTCGTCGCGGTACTTCGTCTGGATCTGGTACAGCGTGACGGGGTAGTCGCGGTACGAGGTGAACTCGCCCTTGACCGTCAGCGTGAAGAGCTCTTCGTGCGTCGGGCCGAGGAGGTAGTCGGCGCCCTTGCGGTCCTTGAGGCGGAAGAGGCCGTCGCCGTACTCGGTCCAGCGGCCGGTCGTCTCGTAGGGCTCCTTCGGCAGCAGGGCGGGGAACTGGATCTCCTGCGCGCCGATGGCGTTCATTTCCTCGCGCACGACGGCCTCGATGCGGCGCAGCACGCGCAGGCCGAGCGGCAGCCAGGAGTACCCGCCCGGGGCGACCCGGCGGACGTAGCCGGCGCGTACCAGGAGCCGGTGGCTCGGTACCTCGGCGTCCGCCGGATCCTCGCGCAACGTGCGAAGGAACAACGACGAAGTCCTGGTGATCACTGGGGGGCTCCCTGCTCCGGGCGGGTGTGAAAGTCCCGCTCAGGGTAGTCAACCACCCGGCCGTGACTCCAACGGGTTACTCGGCGGCCCGTTTTTGTCGGTGGTGGCCGCTAGCTTCGGGGCATGGCGATCCACATGGGCATGATCACGATCGACTGCGCCGACCCGCGGCGGCTGGCGGAGTTCTGGACGGCGGCGCTGGGCACGAAGGTGGCGCAGGACTACGGCGAGTTCGTGATGCTGGCACCGCCGCCGGGAGGCGGGCTGGCGGTGGGGCTGCAGCGGGTGCCGGAGGCGCGGGCAGGCAAGAACCGGGTCCACGTCGACTTCGGAGGTGACGATCGCGAGGCCGAGGTGAAACGGCTGGTGGAGCTGGGTGCGAAGGAGGTGGCGGAGCACGAGGTGCCGGGCCTGGCGTGGACGGTGCTGGTCGATCCGGAGGGCAACGAGTTCTGCGTGTCGGCGGGGGTGCACTGAGGGCTGGTTCGACTGGCCCGGCCGGCCCTCATCCGGGGTGCCCCTCATCCGGGGTGCCCCGAGCCGGCCTGCTCTCGCCGGCGTCCCGGGTCACCGGGCGGCGAGCACGCGCGCCCACGGTTCGTCGATGTCGGCCAGCCCCAGCACGGCGACCACGTTGTCGAGCATTCCGGCGCCGAACCAGTACCGCACGGCCTCGTCGTCGCCCAGCAGCTCCCGGACGGTGTCGACCTGCTTGGCGTAGCACCGGCGCACGGCCTGCCCCACCAGCGGCTCGCCGGCGGCACAGTTGGCGTGCATGAGGAAACGCAGGATGGTCCGGTCCGCGACGAGCGCGGCGTAGGCGCCGCGCGCCGCCTCCAGTGCCGCCTCGGTTCCGCCCGACGCCGGCGGGTGCGCGAGCAGGGTTTCGGTCATCACGACCGATACCTGGTCGACCGCCGCCGCGAACAGGGCTTCCTTGTTCGGGTACAGGCGGTAGAGGTACGGCTGGGAGATCCCGGCCCGGTCGGCTATCTCGTGCGTCGTAGTACCGTAGAAACCCTTCTGCGCGAAGCAATCGATCGCGGCGGCCACGACGGCCCGGCGTCGCTGGTCGCTCTTGGCGCTGGTGCCGGCGGCAGGCATGGGGGTCAGCCGCCGAAAGACACGCTGAGCTCAGGGTCGGCGGGCGTGAGGGCCTCGATCGCCACCAGCGGGTTCCAGTAGTCCAGGTAGTGGGTGATCAGCCCCTCGTCATCGGTCCGGACGACGGAGATGCACGTCTGCTCGTACGGCTTTCCGGTCGGCCGCGCGGTGCCCGTCGAGCGGAACTCGGCGATCACCAGGCCCGGGTCGGCCGTCTCGTGGAACACCAGGTCGACGAACTCGACGTCGAACGTCTCGGGAAACCCGCTCATGTGCGCGACGAGCGCGTCCCGCCCCGTCACCTTCCGGGGCACGCCGGCCGGCGCGTACGGGAACTCGAGCACTGCGTCCGGGGCGAACAGCTCCACCCATTCCTCCGTGCGTCCCGCGGCAGTGAGCCGCAGGTGCTCGGCCACGGAGTGCTGGGCGGCGGCGCGCCGACGGGCGTCGTCTGTCATATCGGCTCCTCAATTAGTGATAGACCTATAACGTAGCACGAGCCACCACGGGTCACCACGGACGACAGCGGGTAGAAAGGCGGCATGAGCGCTCGCGTATTGCTGCCCTGGACCGACATCGACGTGCCGGAGGGGCTCAGCGCCGCGTACTACGACGGCGTCGACGCCCCGCAGGCCGATCTCGGCGACGTCGAGTTCTACGTGCTGCCCTACGACCGCGGGCCGGAGCCCCCGAAGCTGATCAAGGAGCTGCCGGCGCTGCGGGTGGTGCAGTCGCTGTCGGCGGGGGTCGAGACGCTCGTGCCGCTGCTGCCCGAGGGCGTGCGCCTCGCGAACGGGCGCGGGCTGCACGACCTGAGCGTCGCCGAGCACGCCCTCGCGCTCGTCCACGCGGCGCAGCGGGACCTGCCGCGCTGGTTCGCGCAGCAGACGCGCGGTGAGTGGGTCCGCGAACACACGCGCTCGCTGGCCGACAGCCGGGTCCTCCTGGTCGGGTACGGCTCGATCGGGCAGGCCGTCGAACGCCAGCTGGTCGCCGCCGAGGCCGTGGTGACGAGGGTGGCGAGCCGCCCCCGTCCGGATGAGGACGTCCACGGCGTCGCCGACCTGCCCACGCTGCTGCCCGAGGCCGACATCGTGGTGCTGGTCCTGCCGGACACCCCCGCGACGCGCGGCCTCATCGGCCCCGGCGAGCTCGCCGCCCTCCCCGACGACGCCCTGGTGATCAACGTCGGCCGCGGCACGGCGATCGACACGGAAGCGCTCCTCGCCGAGACCCGCTCCGGGCGCCTCCGCGCCGGTCTCGACGTCGTGGACCCGGAACCGCTGCCCGCCGATCATCCACTGTGGACAGTCCCGGGCGTGGTCATCACCCCGCACATCGCCGGCGGGTCGGCGTCGTTCTATCCGCGCGCGAAGAAGCTGGCGGCGGAGCAGCTGCGGAGGTACGTCGAGGGCGAGGAGCTGCTCAACCTCGTAGTGCAGTGACGGCCGCGGCCCACGCGGCGCGCGAGACGGTCAGCTCGCCGTGCTCCCGGGCCTTCGTGTCCCGGATGCCGACCGAGCGGTCCAGCTTCACCTCGACACAGTTGGACTCAGCACCGCTGTAGCTCGACTTGCGCCAGACCATGTTCCCCACGCCGAGGCCTCCCGGGCTATCGCGCGACCTCCCGAAGCATGGCTCGGGTGTCGTCTTCACTCAGTGCCTTGCCAGCCAGGATCTTAGCCTGTTTCCGGTAGCTGCCGACTACCTGATCTTCGTGCAGGAACGCGGTGGCATGCGAGTTCTCCAGGTGCACGATCGAGGGCATGCCGGCGAACTCGTACAAGATAAATGAGCCGATCAACCCCCGGTGATAGCCGATATTCGCGGGCACGATCCGCACCGAGATGTTCGGCCTCTGCATCATAGTCAGCAGGTGATCCATCTGGTCCGACATCACGTCGGCACTGCCGATTTCTTCGCGGATCGCGATTTCGCCCACCAAAGCGATGAGCCGGACGGGATCCGGCCTCGTGAGAATCTCCTGCCGGTTCAACCGCGTGACCAGTCTGGTGTCGGCTTGCGGCAGCTCGATCTCCGAATTGGTCAGGATCGCCCGCGCGTAGTCCGGTGTCTGCAGGAGACCCGGCACGATCGCGAGCTCCCAGTTGGTGATGCGGGTGGCGGTGCGCTCGTACTCCACGATCCCGCTCAGCGCGGGCGGCAGATCGGACGGGTTCGAGTCCAGCCAGTTGTCGTCGCGGGCGTGCCTGGCCAGGCGCATCATGCGGTCGTACGTCACGTCGTCGACCCGCAGCGCGCCCAGCAACCTCGCCACGTCCTCCGGCTGCGGCACCCGCTGTCCCTTTTCCCACGCCGACAGCAGCTGCGGCAGAATCCGGACCATCCGGGCGAGTTCGCGCAGTCCCTTTCCCCGCGCTACTCGCACTTCGCGCAGCGAAGCGGCCAATGCCCTCGAACCAGGCGAGGTGGAAGTCGGCTTCATGTCGTGATGGTACGAATGCCGTCCATTCCCCGATCGGCGGTGGGGCGTCCCATTTTCAGGACAGCACGTACACGCGCCATTCGTCGTCGACGCGATATCCGCACCGTTCGTAGACACCCAGCGCGCGGTGCGCATTGTCGACGTCGACGTTGAGGGCGGACCGGTCGAATCCCGCCTCTTTGGCCGCCCGGAGGGTGTGCCCGAGCAACCCGGACGCGACGCCACGGCCGCGCAGCGCCGCCCGGGTTCCCACCCAGGTGGCGTAGTGCTCGCGGATGCCCGTCGCCTCGGTTTCGGACGCGTAGTGGTGGCTCAGCACGAAGGCGAGCACCTTTTCGCCGTCCAAGACGAGGAACGACAGCTCCGGGCGGAAGTCCTTCGAGCCGGTGACCAGGTGGCGCCAGGCGTCCGGCTCGTAGACCGTGCTGCCCCAGTGGCCGGCGAAGGTGTCGTTGCGGGCGTCGAGCGCGGCGAGGTCGTACTCGAAGGCGAACGGCACCGCCTCGAAGCCGTCCGGCAGCGGGGGCTGCGGCGGCAGGTCGGCGAGGCCGACGCGCATGTTGACCATCGTCCGGCCGTGCGTGTAACCCGCGCGGGTGAGGACGTCCGCGGTCCAGCGCTCGTTCTGGTGACTGCCGTGGTGCAGTTCGAGAGGCGCGCCCGGGAAGGCGCGCTCGTGCACCTCGCGGCTCGTGCGCGCGAACCACTCGGTCAGGTGACTGCCGACGGCGTCGGTGCGGTGCTCCGGGTGGACGACCGACTGGAGCCGGATCATGTGCACGGGATCGGCGGCGTCGCGGCGGCGGACCAGGCCGTAGCCCACGAGCCGGTCGCCCGCCCAAGCACCGGCGGTGGCGCGGAGCAGGTCGACGTTGGGGGCGTCCAGCTCGTCGCGGAGGTCTTCCGCGCTGAAGTGTTCACCCGTCCGGTCGACTTCCTCGGCGGCCGCGTACAGCCGGGCGAGGGCGGGAGCGTCGTCGAGGGCCAACGGGCGCCAGATCAGGTCCATCCCGGGAGGCTAAGCCGGGCGGCGGCGCCCGTGCACCCCGATTACCGGTCCGGACGAAAGCCCGCGGACACCGCCGAGAACCGGCCCCGCTCACCCGGCGCCCCGTCCGCCGTGGCTGCCCGGCCGGACCGGCACGATCGGCAAGTACGCTCGGGACGTGCTGGTGCTCCTCCCCCCTTCCGAAACCAAGGCCGACGGCGGCCGCGGCGGCCCCCTCGACCTCGGCGCGCTGTCGTTCCCCGAGCTGAACCCGACGCGCGCGAAGCTCGTCGACGCGCTGGCCGAGCTGGCCGCCGACGTCCCGGCCAGCATCGCGGCCCTGGGCCTCACCGAGCGGCAGGCGGGCGAGGTGGCACGCAACGCGGAGCTGTGGACGTCCCCGACGATGCCGGCGCTGCGCCGCTACACCGGCGTGCTGTACGACGCCTTGGACGTCAAGAGCTTCACGAAGGCGGGACTGGAGAAGGCCCACCGCCGCCTGGCGGTGACATCATCGCTGTTCGGCGTGGTGTCGGCCACCGACCCGATCCCGGCGTACCGCCTTTCGGGCGGCAACTCGCTGCCGGCGCTGGGCACGGTCCGCGGACTGTGGAAGCCGGTCCTCGAGCCGGTGCTGCAGGCGGTCGAGGGCTTGGTGGTCGACCTGCGCTCGGGCACGTACTCGGCGTTCGCCAAGCTGCGCCCGGACGCGGTAACGGTCCGCGTGGTGACGGAGAACGCCCGCGGCGAGCGCGTGACGGTGAGCCACTTCAACAAGGCGTACAAGGGCCGCCTGGCCCACGTGCTGGCGGCCACCCGCGCCGAGCCGTCCACTGTGGACCAGCTGGCGAAGGTGATCACCAAGGCTGGGCTGCTGGTCGAGCGCACCGGCGACAACGCACTGGAGCTGGTCACCGAGGGCTGACGGCCCGTTCGAACAAGGCCCCGGAGAGGCTGTTGACGACCCGCACGAGCCGGAAACCCTGCCGGCGGTAGTAGGCATGCAGCCGGCTGTTGGTGGTCCAGGCATCAAGCCGGACAAACCGTTTCCCCCGCCGCCCAGCCTCCTCGGCGGCTTCCCGGATCAGCCACGACCCAACGCCGAGCCCGGCAAAGCGCCGGTCAACGGCGAACCGGCCGAGGTAGAGCGCGGAGTGGGGATCATCGGCCGGGAGCCAAGAGGCGGGGGCAGCTTCGCCGAGGGTCATGGTGGCGACGGGAACAGCCTGGCTCGCGGGTCCGCCGCCGCCGAAGCCGCCGCCGCCCCCACGAACGCCGAAGCGGCCGCCGCCCGCGCTCCCGCCACCGCCCGCCCCGCCACCGCCGATGCTGCCGCAGCCCCTGCTACCGCCGAAGCCGCCGCCGCTCTCGCCGAAGTCGCCGCCGCCCGGACCGAAGCCACCGCCTTCGCCGCCACTGCCGCCACTGCCGCCACTGCCGCCACCGCCGACCTCACGGTCGCCGAAGCTACCGCCGCCTCCGCCACCACCGAAGCCGCCGCCCTCGCCCCTGCCGAAGCCGCCGTCCTCCCCGCCACCACCGAAGCCGAAGCTGCCATCGTCGAAGCCGCCGCAGCCCACGCCATCGCCGCCACCGCTACCGAAGCCGCCTCCGCCATCGCCGCCACCGCTCGCCGGGGTGGCCTCGGCTGCCGCGGAATCCCCCAGCAGCGGCACCGGCGCGGTCAGCGGGCCGGGCAGCTTTTCCGCCACCCGGAGACCGCCCGTCTCCAGGCCGGGGCGCAGTTCCTCCGCCCGCCACCGCGCTCCCGCCCATTGGTCGGTGCCCTGGGAGCCCAGCCAGTCACTCGCGCCGTCGAGGATCGCCAATACGGCGGGCAAATCCGCCTCCGTCGCCGTGCGGAGGCGATATCCGCTCAAAACCGGTCCGGGGCGAACGGGCTCAAGTCGAAGCCCGGGTCCTCGCCCACCGCGATCGCCGCCACCAGCTTTCCCGCGAACGGTGCGTTCGTGAGCCCGCCCGCGCCGAAGCCCGTCGACACGAGCAGGCCCGGGCGGATGAGGCCCAGCACCGGGAGCCCGTCCGGCGTGCCCGGGCGGAAGCCGACCCGGGTCTCGGCGAGGGTTGCGTCCGCGAGGCCCGGCGCCACCGCCAGCGCGTTCTCCAGCACCTCGCGCTGGCCGGCCGCCGTGACGCGGTAGTCGAAGCCCGACTCCGCCTCGCGCGTCGCGCCCGCCACCACCCGGCCGCCGCCGAACGCCAGGAGGTAGTGGCCGGTGGTCTGCGGGAGGACCACCGGCCATGCCGCCGTTTCCGTGCCCGGCAGGGCGAAGTGGCTGATCTGGCCGCGGTGCGGCGTCACCGGCAGGTCGATCCCCAGCGGCGCCAGCAGGTCCCGGCTCCACGCACCGGCCGCGACCACGACGCTGTCCGCTTCGAGCGGGCCGTCCGGGCTCGCCACCGTGCCGTCGGCGCGGAACGCGACCTCGCCCTCGACGAACTTCGCGCCCCGGCGCTCGGCGGCCGCCAGCAGGGCGCGGCGCAGCAGATGCCCGTCGACGCGGCCGGCGCCCGCCAGGTGCACCGCGCCGAGCCCGGGCGCCAGCGCCGGGAACAGCTCGCGTGCCTGCGCCGGGTCGAGGCGCCGGACCTCGCCGATCTCGGGGGCGACCGCCGCCCGCGACGTCAGGCGCTCGTGCGCTTGCGCCAGCTCCGCGTCGTCGGCCGAGACCACCATGCCGCCGACCACCTCGAACGACGAACCTTCGAGTTCCGCGGTGAACTCCCGGTAGTACCGGCCGGCGGCCGCCGCCAGCGGGTACAGCGCGTCCTCCCAGCGCGACGTCCAGGGACTGACGATGCCGGCGCCGGCTTCGGTCGCCGTCCCCGGGCGCGCCGCGTCCGCCACGATCACTTCCGCGCCGAGGCCCGCCAGGTGCCAGGCCGTCGCCGCGCCGCCGATTCCGCTGCCGATCACGAGCACTCGCATGGTCCCCACCCTGCCCGATTTTGCCGCGCCCGGGCCAACGGGATAACCCACGCCGACGCGCGGCCGGTCGTATGCTGCGCGCCATGCCGAGCCGTGCCGAGCGGTATTTCGCCCATCTCGACACCCTGACGGGGTCCGCCGCGCCCCGGCTGCAGCCCATCCCCTCGACGCAGCCCGGGCTCGACGACGTCATCGCGTTCGTCTACGCCGACCAGCCCGAACCGCGCTACCTGACCGGCGCGACCTACGGCCTTTCCCTGGCCGACCACCCGGACTGGCACGGCGTGCGGCCGGAGCTGTGGATCAGCGTCCGGTCCGACGACCCGACCTGGGCACTGGCCATCGGCTACCTGGCCGAGCAGCTGCGCGGGAGGTGCCCGTTCGTCTACGGCGACACCATCGACTTCGGCCAGCCGATCGCGCCGGAGTCGTCGATGACGGCGTTCGCCATTTCGGCGCCGTCCGGCCTCGACGCCCACCAGTACACGCTGATCGACATCGGCGGCGCGCCGATCAGCATCGCGGGCTGCTACCCCGTGCACGACACCGAGCGGAAGTACATCCGCGAGCACGGCATCGACGCGTTCTGGCAGCTGGACTGGGACCTCTACGACGTCCGCCGCCCACCGGTGGTCTAGCCGCGACGCCGCACGAGGTCGCCGACCGCGGCCACGAACGCCTCGACGTCCAGGTCGTCGTCCCAGGATGCCTGCAGCAGCAACCCTTGGTAGATGGCGACGAGCACGCGGATGAGAGCCGGCGGCGCGACGTTCCCGAACGCCTCGAGCTGCTCGTCCACACCTTGGCGGGCGAGGGCACGGATGCGGGGTTCGCGGACGGTCTCGGCCCACGCTTGCATCCCGAGGTTCCGCTGCGGCGCCGCGTCCGGGGCGGCGATGGCCCGCAGGAGGCCGAGGTAGGCGTCGAGGGGATCGCTCGCGGTCCCGAGGTCCGCCGAGCGGGTCGTGTGCCATTCCTCGACGATCGCGAGGATCACGTCTTCCTTGCCGGGGAAGTACCGGTAGATCAGCCCGGCGGACAGACCGGACTCCTTGAGGATGTCCTGCATCGACGTGCGGTGGAAACCGTTGCGGGCGAAGCAGCCGGCGGCGGCGTCGAGGATCTGCCGACGACGGTTCGTCAGGTGCTCCGCGCTGACCTTGGGCATTACCGGACCACCGCCCACGCGATCCGGTAGAACTCCGCGGCGGGCTCGTCCCGGCGGTAGCGGGCGGCCGCTTCCTTCGCCGACAGGTCGCCCTTCAGGTCCAGGCCGCGTTCGGCCAGGTAACCGGGCACGTCGGCGGGGTGGAGACCGAACGTCCACGGCTCGCCGGCCTTTTCGACCTCCCGGTGCCACGCGGTGTCGGCGCCGAGCGCCGCACGGTCGACGTAGGTGAAGATGATCGTGCTGCCGGAGGCGACGATCATGGTCAAGGCACGGAAGGTCGCGTCGACGGCCTGCGCGGTGAGGTAGTTCGTGACGCCCTCCCAGATGACCGCTGTGCGCCGGGCGGGGAGGCCGTCGAGGGCCACGGCGAGGCTTTCGGTGTTCAGATCGACGGGGACGTAGTGGACGTGCGGACGGTCGGCGAGGTGCTGCCGCTTGGCCCGCTGGGTGGCCGGGTGGTCGACCTCGTAGGTGGGCGGCATCCCGGGGACGCGGTGGGCGCGGCTGTCGTAGCCGGCGCCGAGCAGGAGAACCTGTTCCGGCCGGGCTTCGGCGAGGAGATCGTCGATGAGCCGGGTGCGGGCGACGGCGGACGTGCGGGGGCCGCCCGGATAGCGGCGGTCGATGAGCCGCGCGATGCCCTGGCCGACGGGCGGCACCGCGGCGGCCCGCACGAGCCAGCGGTAGCGGGCGGACAGGAACCGGATGGCGTGGTCGTCGGCGAAGAGCCGGTCGCGGCGCCGGGTCTCGAGGGCCCGGAAGAGGGCGACGTGCTCGGCGGTGCGGCTGCAGGAGCGCATGCGGTCAGCATAGTGAATGAACGTTCGTTTTCCAGTCCGACCCCGCTCAACCCCGGTACGCCGCCACAGCGAGCTGCACGAACGACCGGACCAGCGGCCCGGTGTCCTTCCAGGCGACGAGCACGGGGCTCGGCGCCATGTCGGTGAGCGGCACCAGGACCAGTTCGCCCGGCGGCCGGTGCCCGAGGGGCATCAGCCCGACGGTGCCGTTCCAGAGCACGGCCTGCAGGCACTCCTGGACCGCCCGCACGACCGGCCCTTCGCGGGGTTCGCCGCCGTGCCAGTAGGACTGCCAAAGCGGATCGGTGCCGTCCGGGAACCGGAACCAGCGCCGTCCGGCCAGGTCGGCGAGCGTGACGTGGGCATGGCCGGCCAGCGGGTCGTCCGCCCGCAGCACCGCGCCCACCGGGTCGGCGCGCAGTTCGTTTACCGCCAGGCCGGTCTCGTCGAAGGGCCCGCGGGTCAGCGCGACGTCGACCACTCCGGCACGCAGCCCGCACGTCGGGTCGGTGAGGTCCGCGTCGCGGACGCGGACCTCGACGTCCGGGTGCTGCCGCCGGTAGGCGTCGGCGAGCCGGGTCGCGGCCGGGTCGGCGCTGTCGCCGAGGATGCCGACGGTGAGGCTCGGCGCGCCCGCCGCCGTGGCGACGCGCACGCGAGCCTGGTCGGCCTGGTCGAGCAGCGCTCGCGCCTCGGCCAGGAGCGCCGTCCCCGCCGGGGTGAGCGTGACGCCCGCGGCGGACCGCACCAGCAGGACGGCGCCGACGTCGGTTTCCAGCTGCTTGATCGCCCGGCTCAGCGGCGGCTGGCTCATGTGCAGCCGCGCCGCGGCCCGGCCGAAGTGGAGTTCCTCGGCGACCGCGACGAAGTACCGCAACGTGCGCAGCTCCATGACCGGCGACGATATTCGCCCGGTATCGGCCCCACCGAACCGGTCTTGGACGCCGGCGCCCGGGCGGCGGTGGAATCGAAGCATGACCGAGCTGACCGATCCCGCCGTGCGCGTCTCCGGCGCCCGCGAGATCGCCCCCGACCTGCTGGTGATCCCGAACGACCACGTCGACCTGGTGCCCAACATCGGTGTCGTCGGCGGCACCGAGGCCGTCCTGGTCGTCGACACGGGCATCGGCACCGCCAACGCGGCGCAGGTGCTCGCCTTCGCGCGCGAAGTGGCGAAGGGCCGACGCCTGTACCTGACCACGACGCACTTCCACCCCGAGCACGCGTTCGGCGCGCAGGTCTTCGCCGGCGAGGCCACCTACCTGGTCAACCGCGGCCAGGCCGAGGACCTCGCCACCAGGGGCGCGGGGTACCTGGCGATGTTCCGCGGCCTGGGCGAGCCGATCGCCCGCCGCCTCGACGGCGTCCACGTGCCTGCGCCCGACGAGGTCTACGACGGCTCGCGGGACCTCGACCTCGGCGGCCGGACCGTCCGGCTGCGCCCGACCGGCCGGGGCCACACCGCCGGGGACCAGGTCGTCGAGGTCCCGGACGCCGGCGTCCTGTTCACCGGCGACCTGGCCGAGACCGGGCAGTTCGCCATCTTCCCGTGGTTCCCGCCGCACGACACGGACGTCTCGGGCGTCGGCTGGCTCGCCGTCCTCGACCGGTTGGTGTCGGCGGGGCCTCGCGTGGTCGTCCCCGGGCACGGCGACATCGGCGGGCTGCCGGTGCTCACCGACGTCCGCGACTACCTGCGGGAGCTGCGCGACGAGACCTGGCGGCGCCGGGACTCGGCGATGGA
Organism: Amycolatopsis sp. NPDC051716; assembly: GCF_040681595.1. Lineage (NCBI taxonomy): Bacteria > Bacillati > Actinomycetota > Actinomycetes > Pseudonocardiales > Pseudonocardiaceae > Amycolatopsis > Amycolatopsis sp. NPDC051716. The sequence goes on from NZ_JBFAZA010000031.1 coordinate 82,464, forward strand.
CTCCGGCCGGCTCGTCGCGGAGGTCCGGGCGGTGCTCGTCGAGCGCCATCCGGAGTGGGCGGGCCGGGAGTGGATCGAGCCGGGCATCGGCTGCCTCTGCGCGGAACACGACGTCACGGCGTGACGAGCCATTCGACGATCGCCCGCGAGATGGCGCCGCCGGCTCGCTCGTCGTAGCCCTCGAAGCACGGCATCGAGTTGGCCTCCAGGAAGAACCACTCGCCGGTGGCGCGGTCGATCTTGAAGTCGACGCCCAGCAACGGGACGCCGCAGTGCGCAGTCAGCCGCGCACAGCCTTCGGTGATCTCCGGGGGCGGGACCGACGGGCGGTAGTCATTGGCCCCGCGGACGGTCCGGTAGTCGAGCACCGGCGAGTCGATCAGCTCGCCGAACGACCGGCCGCCCACGACGTGGACCCGCACGTCCGGCCCGACGATCCGCTCCTGGAACAGCACCGGCAGGTGGACGAGCCGCGGCAGCCGGGCCTCGTGGTGCGGTTCGAAGACCGTCGCCCACGTCTTCGTCGCGCTGGCGCCCTTGAAGATCGCTCCGGCACGGCAGCCGCGGACGAAATCCCGTGCCTCCTGCGGGTCCGAGGTGAGGCAGGTTTCCGGAATCCGCCACCCGCCGACTTCGCCGAGGGCCACCGAATGCAGCAGCTTGGTGAATCCCGACGCTTCGCGCAGCGGCGGGTTCATCACCTTGCCGGGCACGAATTCGAGGATCCGCGCCAGCGCCTCGGTCTGGCCCGCCGAGGCCGCCGCCAGCTCGTCGGTGGGCGCGGCGGAGGCGACCGCCACCAGCCGGCACCAGACGGCGGCGTAGTCCCCGGCCCGGTGGCTCTCACCGTCCAGCGACAACACGGTTTCGGCCGGGCACTCCAGGGAAATCCGGATGCTGCCGCGCATCGCCAGCGAGGGCAGGTCGACCGGCCGGAACGCGATCCCGGCCCGGCGCAGGGCCCGCAGACCGGCCGTGAAGGTCGGGTCGGCCGCGACACCGAGGCAAAGGATCACGGGGTGAGCCCGGCCAGCAGCGCCGCGTAGACCCGGTCCTCGAGGTCCGGGAACAGCTCGTGCCCCGGCCAGCACGAGACGTCGGCCAGCCGCGGGACAGCGGCCTGGAGTTCCGCGCGGAAGTCGGCGAACACCGTGCCCCGCCCGCGGAGCCAGCCGACGATCGGGGCCACCCGGTCCGCCGTTTCCCGGGCGAGCCGTCCTCCGGCGGCACCCACCTCGAAGACCTCAGCTCCGGCGACGACGAACCGGCGCGCGCGGCCGGGGTCGGCGATCTGGACGACGTCGAACCGGCTGCGCGGCGCGTCGGGATCCACCACTGTCCACTCGGGAATGCGGTACACCTCCCGTCCGGGCGCCGAACCGTCGTTGAGGAGCACCGTGCGCGGCGGCTCGACGACCCCGGCGCCGGCGAGTTCCAGCGGGTCCAGGCGCGCCAGGAAGCCGTGTTCCGACGGCCGGTTGACCACCGGCCCCGGCCACAGCGCCACCGCCGACCACAACGCCGCGTAGGTCTCGGCCGCGGCGAACGCGCGGTCCGGATCCGGCTCGTCACCCCAGCCGCCGGTGCCACGGTTGAGGATCCCGCTGACCTCGGCGCCGTCGAACGTCAGCCGCGTACGGCAGACCCGCTCCCGGGTCGCCCGCACCGAGACGCCGACCCGGCCGAACCCGTGCGCGACGACCGCCGGAATCCCTTGCCCGGCCGCGAAACCGGCGAACCGGGCCGCCGTCTCGTCCGTGTCCGGAGCGATGACCAGGAGCGTCATCGCCCGCTGGTTTCCCAGACCTCGAGGGCCGCCGCGACCTGCCAGGCGGTTCTCGCCAATTCGTCGGCGACCGGGGGCCGCGCTTCGGCCGGGATGAACGGTTCGCCGGGCGCGACGGTGCCGCCGTCACCTTCAGCGGAACCGGCCGGCATACCGCTCCGCGGATTCGCTGGTCTCGGTGTTCTCGCTGGTTTCCGTCATCTCGGAACGCTCGGTGCTCTCGCTTCCTTCGGTGCCTTCCTTTCCTTCGGAACTCTCGCTGGTTTCGGAACTCTCGGTACCCTCGGACCCGATCCGTGACGATTCGGGAATTCCGGCCCGGGCGGTCACGCCGAGGTAGCTCGCCGCGCGCCTTCTGATCTCGAGCGGGAAATCCGTGAATGCCGCGTGTTCGTCCATCATGACCCCTCCCGCGCCCCACCGCCGCTGGCCATTTCATGGGAGCACCGGTGGATCCGGGTGTCAACGCCGCTTCGCGCGATGCACCTGCATGGGGCAGCGCCGATTCGGCGGAAACAGTGTCTTTTTCACCGGATATGGAGCGCGGGCAATTCAGGATCACCGATTCCGGTCAGGCACCCGGGGCGCCGAGTACCGCCATCGCCGCGTTGTGGCCGGGGATGCCGCTGACACCACCTCCTCTCGCGGCACCCGCGCCGCACAACAGGATGCGTTCGTGGGCGGTCTCGACGCCCCAGCTGCCCGCCTGGGCCGGATCCTCCGCGTGCGGCCACGACAGGTCCCGGTGGAAGATGTGCCCCGCCGGAAGGCCCAGCTCGGCTTCCAGGTCCAACGGGGTTTTCGCTTCCACACAGGGCCGGCCGTCCGGCGCGGTGAGCAGGCAGTCCTCGATCGGCTCGGCCAGCACGCTGTTCAGCGAAGCCAGCGTCGCGCGCAACGCCGCTTCGCGTGCCTCTTCGTTGCGCCCCTCGAAGAGGCGGGCCGGCATGTGCAGGCCGAACAGGGTGAGGGTGTGCGTGCCGGCCGAGCGTTCGGCCGGGCCGAGGATCGACGGATCCGTCAACGAGTGGCAATAGATTTCGCAGGGCGGCAGCGTGGGGATCCTGCCCGCCGCCGCCTCGCGGTACGCCGCCTCCAGCTGCGTGAAGGTTTCGTTGACGTGGAAGGTGCCACCGAACGCGTCGGCCGGATCGACGCCGGGGTCACGCAGCCTCGGCAGCCGCGTCAGCACCATGTTCACCTTCAGCTGTGCGCCTTCCGGGCGTTCCGCCGGTTCCTCGCCCAGCAGCCGCGCGAGCGTCGCCGGCGCGACGTTCGCCAGGACGTGCCCGGCCCGGACGGCGAATTCGGTGTCGTCACGCCGGTAACGCACCTCGCCGTCCGGGTCGATCGCGAGCACCTCCGCACCGGTCATCGGGCGCGCGCCCGCCGCGGCGGCAGCCGCCGCGAGCGAACGGGTGACCGCGCCCATGCCGCCGACCGGGACGTCCCAGTCGCCGGTGCCGTTGCCGATCACGTGGTAGAGCAGGCACCGGTTCTGCCGCAGGTCCTCGCCGTCCGCCGGGGCGAACGTGCCGATCAGCGCGTCGGTGAGCACCACGCCGCGCACCGTGTCGTCGACGAACCACGATGTGAGCGCTTCGCCGATCGGCCGTTCGAACAGCAAGGACCACGCCTCGGCGTCGCCGAGGCGTGCGCGGAAGTCCACTTCGGACAGCAGTGGCTCGGTGAGCGTCCCGAACGCGCGCCCGGCGACGCGCCCGGTCAGCTCGTAGAACCGCTGCCAGGCCGAGAAGTCCGCTGTGGACCCGGTGACCGCCCGGAACGACGACGCCGTCCGGATGGCGTCGTCGTTGTCGACAAGGAGACCGGAGCCGCCCGACGGGGTGTAGGACGACATTCGGCGCCGTCGCAGCTCCACGTCGAGGCCGAGGTCGGCCACGATCTTCTTCGGCAGCAGGCTGACCAGGTACGAGTAGCGCGAAAGCCGGACGTCCACGCCCTCGAACGCACGGAACGAGACGGCGGCGCCACCGGTCTCATCCCGCCGTTCGAGCACGAGCACCGACCGGCCCGCCCGCGCCAGGTACGCGGCCGCCACCAGGCCGTTGTGCCCGCCGCCGACGATCACCACGTCGTAGCTGTCCATCTGCCGCCCCTCCTAGTTCGGCCTGCCCTTTCATCGTGACCATGCCGCGGGGCCGAATTCAAGGAAACGTCCGGAATACTCCTTTCGCGGCGGCCCCGCTAAAAATCCGGTTGCGCGGTGCCGGATAGGTCCGGCACCCTGAACGCGAGCCGGCAGGGAGCCGGTGGATGAGAACGGGAGGTGCCTGTCGTGATGACTGTCCGGGCCCTTTCGCGCCCTCGCCCACCCGCCCCCCGAGGCTGATCACGCGCCCGGTGGGGCACCCCTGAACAAGGAGAACCCCACCAGTGCGCCAGCACGACTTCGAAGACTTCGACCTGTTCGACGAGCAGCCCACCCGCCGCCAGGCGCGTTCGCGCCGCCGCGGGCGGTTCGACGAACCCGAGCCCACCCGCAGCGGCCGGCTGACCGAAGCCGAACGCGTCCGCCTCACGAAACTGCGCGACGACGCCTACACCGAAAACCAGCTGCCCGACGGGGCCGACCGCTGGTCCACCTGGGACGACGCCGAACACGGTCCGTCACCCCGGCCGGACTGGGTCGTCACCGAGCTCGCCGCGGTCGACACCGACCTCGGCGTCCTCAAGACCGGCAAGGAGGCCGACGTCCACCTCCTGCGGCGCGGGCTGCCCGGCACACCGGGCACGCTGCTCGCGGCGAAGCGCTACCGCAGCGACGAACACAAGCTGTTCCACCGCGACGCCGGCTACCTCGAGGGGCGGCGGATGCGCCGTTCCCGGGAGATGCGGGCGATGACGCAGCGCAGCGCGTTCGGCCGCAACCTCATCGCCGAACAGTGGGCGGTCGCGGAGTTCGCCGCGTTGAGTCGCCTGTGGACGCTCGGCGCGCCGGTGCCCTACCCGGTGCAGCGCGAGGGCACGGAACTGCTGCTCGAGTTCCTCGGCGAGGAAGACGGCACCGCCGCACCCCGGCTGGCCCAGGTCCGCCCGGACCCGGACGAGCTGAGGGACCTGTGGTTCCAGGCCACTGCCGCGCTCGAACTGCTCGCCTCCGAGGGGCTCGCGCACGGCGACCTCTCGGCGTACAACCTGCTCGTGCACCGCGGCCGGGTGATGGTGATCGACCTGCCTCAGGTCGTCGATGTCGTGGCCAACCCCGGCGGCGTCGAATTCCTGGCACGTGACGTGCGCAACCTGGCCGGCTGGTTCCACGGCCGGGGTCTCGGCGAGCACGTGACGAGGACCGGAGAACTGCTGGTGGAGCTCGTTTCCGCCGCCGGGCTGGAGTGAATCGTGGGCGGCGTCGCGACTGTGGCCTGGACCACGACTGCGACACCGCCCACAACCGGTGACCTCGATGAGTAGTCCTGGCTCCGGTTCGGGTACAGTGAGTACAGACCGCAACCGGCGGCGTGGATGAGTTGGTGTCCGTCGCCTCCAGAGTCGTGAGAAGGCACAGCCACCGAATGGCTCGCGGTGATCCGAAGTAATCCAAGCGGCGCGCAGTGTCGGCAAGCGATGACACGGTGTGCCGGGTCCGTCCCTGTGAACGCCCATCGCACACCATCTTGCCCTGCCTGCGCGCGGGCTGCCCGGGCCTCCCTTGCGACGAACCACGTCCGAGAGGCATTTGTGACCGTCACGTTCAACTCCGGCCCTTCCTCGACGTCCGCGCACGCGGGCCGTCCCGACCGTAAGCCGCGCACCCGCCCGGCCGGCGGCGACATGCTCCGCGACGACGCGGTCGAGCTCGTGGCCACCAAGACCTTCGCCGAGCTGGGCCTGCCGGAGCCGCTGCTCCGCGCGCTCAGCGAGGCGGGCATCAACAGCCCCTTCCCGATCCAGTCGGCGACCATCCCGGACGCCCTGGCCGGCCGCGACGTGCTGGGCCGCGCCCAGACCGGCTCCGGCAAGACCCTCGCCTTCGGCCTGGCCATGCTGGCCCGGCTCGCCGACGGCAAGGCCCGCCCGAAGCGCCCCCGCGCGCTGATCCTCGTCCCGACCCGCGAGCTGGCCATGCAGGTCGCCGACTCGCTGACCCCGCTGGCCAAGTCGCTCGGCCTGTGGTGCCGCACCGCCGTCGGCGGGATGGCCTTCGCCCGCCAGGCGGACGCGCTGTCCCGCGGCGTCGACCTGCTCATCGCCACCCCGGGCCGGCTGTCGGACCACGTCCGGCAGGGCACCGCGCACCTGGGCGACTGCAACTTCATCGCCCTCGACGAGGCCGACCAGATGGCGGACATGGGCTTCATGCCGCAGGTCCGCGAGATCATGGACCTCACCCCGCCGGGGGGCCAGCGGCTGCTGTTCTCCGCGACCCTCGACGGTGACGTCAACCGCCTGGTCCGGCAGTACCTGACCGACCCGGTCACGCACTCGGTCGCGCCGTCGACCGCCAGCGTGACGACCATGGACCACCACGTGCTCCAGGTCTCGCACCAGGACAAGCAGGACGTCATCACGCAGATCGGCGCCCGCGACGGCCGCACGATCATGTTCGTGCGCACCAAGCACCACGTCGACCGCCTCGCCGAGCGCCTGCGCGAGCAGGGCGTCAACGCGGCGGCGCTGCACGGCGGCAAGACGCAGGGGCAGCGCAACCGCGTCCTCGCCGACTTCAAGGAAGGCCACACCCCGGTGCTGGTCGCCACGGACGTCGCCGCGCGCGGCATCCACGTCGACGACATCTCGCTGGTGCTGCACGTCGACCCGGCGGCCGACCACAAGGACTACCTGCACCGTGCGGGCCGCACGGCGCGCGCCGGGGCGTCCGGCGTCGTCGTCACGGTGGCGACGCACGACCAGCGCCGGATGGTCCGCCGGCTGACCGACCGCGCCGGCGTGCGCGCCGAGTCGACCACGGTCCGCCCGGGCGACGCGGAGCTGACCCGCATCACCGGCGCCAAGGAGCCCAGCGGCGAGCCGGTCATCGAGCGGCGGCGCGAGAGCCCGCGCCGTGGCGGCGGTGGCGGTTTCCGCGGCGAGCGCGGCGGCGGCTACAGCCGTGGCGGCGAGCGCAGCCACAGCGGCGGCGACCGTGACCGTGGTGGCGAGCGCGGCGGCGACCGTGGTGGCTACCGCGGCGGCGACCGCGAAGGCCGTCCCGGCGGCTTCGGCGGCCGCAGCCGTCAGCCCCGCACGGGCAACGGCGGTGGCTACGGCCGTCCGAGCCGTGGTCCGCGTCGCGGCTACGACAGCTGATCGTCTCTCTTCAGGAAGCCCCGGACCTCGCGGTCCGGGGCTTCCGGCGTTTCCAGGCCCGCTTGGCGGAGCTTCGAGGTTCGGATGGGAGACTGCGGGACGTGACTACGCCGCCGACGCTCCCGCCCGAAGAGGTTTTCGACTGGCTCGACGTCGAAGCGGAGAAGCGGGCGAGCGCGGGACTGGTGCGGCAGCTGCGACCGCGTCCCGCCAAGGCCGATGAACTGGACCTGGCGGGCAACGACTACCTCGGGCTGGCCCGCGACAAGCGCGTCGCCGGGGCCGCCGCGGCCGCCGCGCTGCGCTGGGGTGCCGGGTCGACCGGGTCCCGGCTGGTCACCGGATCGACCGAGCTGCACACCGAGCTGGAGCTGGAGCTGGCCCGGTTCTGCGGCGCGCAGGCGGCGCTCGTGTTCTCGTCCGGCTTCGCCGCGAACCTCGGCGCGGTGACGGCGCTGTCCGGGGCCGAGTCCGCGATCGTCACCGACAAGTACATCCACGCGTCCCTGATCGAGGGCTGCCGGCTGTCGCGGGCCGACGTCGCCGCGGTCGCGCACTCGACGCCGTCGGCGATCAAGCACGCGCTGGCGACCCGCCGCAAGCCGCGGGCGCTGGTGGTGACGGACTCGGTGTTCTCGGTCGACGGCGACCTCGCCCCGCTCGACGAGCTGGCCGGGATCTGCCGTTCGCACAGCGCGGCCCTGCTGGTGGACGACGCGCACGGCTTCGGCGTCCTGGGCGAAGGCGGCCGCGGCGCCGTCCACGCGGCCGGACTGTCGGGCGCGCCCGACGTCGTCACGACGTTGACGCTGTCGAAGTCCCTCGGCGCCCAAGGTGGTGCGGTGGTGGGGCCGCGCCGGGTGATCAAGCACCTCGTCGACACGGCGCGCAGCTTCATCTTCGACACCGCGTTGGCGCCCGCGAGCGCCGCGGCCGCGCTGGCGGCGTTGCACGCGTTGAAGGAAGAGCCGGGCATGGCGGGGAAGGTCCTCGAGAACGCGGGCAACCTGGCGATGTCGTTGAAGGCGGCCGGGTTGAAGGCGAGCGTGCCGGACGCCGCCGTGATCTCGGTTCAGGCGCCGTCCGCGGAGACGGCAGTGGCGTGGGCCGCGGCGTGTGCGGAGCAGGGCATCCGCGTCGGGTGCTTCCGGCCGCCGTCGGTGCCGGACGGGATCTCGCGGCTGCGCCTGACCGCGCGGGCCGACCTCACGGAGTCCGATGTGGACCGTGCGGTGAAGGTCATCACCGCGACGGCACCGCGCGGCGCGATCGCCTGAGCCGTACCGGAAGGGTCAACACGCGTGATTCCGGAGTCGACACGCGTGATTCCGGAGTCGACACGACGGGGGCCGGGGGTGCCTGCCGTGTCGTCGCGTCAATCACGCGAGTCGACCCTTCAATCACGCGAGTCGACCTGCTGATCACGGGCGGCGGCGCATTTTGATGTGGGGGATTCCGTCTTCGTCGGTGTACTCCGGTCCTTCGGGGACGAAGCCGTAGCGGGCGTAGAAGCCTTGGACGTACGTCTGGGCGTCGAGGACGTACTCGCCCGGGGTGGTCAGGGCCGCGTCCATCAGGCGGGCGGCCAGGCCGGCGCCGCGGGCGGGGGCCGCCGTCACCACGCGGCCGATGCGGCGGATGCCGCCCGGGTCGAGCAGGACCCGCAGGTACGCCAGGACCGCGCCGTCGTCCTCGAACCACAGGTGGCGGGTGTCCGGGCGCAGGTCACGGCCGTCGAGCTCCGGGTACGCGGCCTTCTGCTCCACGACGAACACGTCGACGCGCAGGCGGAGGATGTCGTGCAGCTGGGCGGCGGTCAGCTCGGGACCGGTCGCGTCGTGCAGGGTCGGCATACCCCTGCTTAGCACGCTCAGCCGAGGAGGCGGGGCTTGGCCTGGGTCTCGATGTCCTTGGCGTAGGTGGAGACGCGCGTATAGACGCCCGGCTTGCCCGCCTTCGCGCAGCCGTCGCCGAAGGAGACGATGCCGATCAGCGTGTCGCCGACCACGAGCGGGCCGCCGGAGTCGCCCTGGCAGGCGTCGACGCCGCCCTCGGGGTAGCCCGCGCACACCATGGTCCGCTGGTCGTAGACGCTGTAGTCGGAGTGGCATTCGCTGTCCGAGACCACCGGGACCTCGCCACTGCGCAGGTAGTCGGAGCGGGCGCCGCCGTCGGCGATGCGGCCCCAGCCGAGCACCGTCGCCTGGGTGTCCTTGGCGTACAGCCCCGTGTCGCCGCTGCCGGGCAGCTTCGCCGGCCGGTAGTCGAACTGGCCGCGCACGGTCAGCACCGCGACGTCGGCCCCCTGCGTCGGGTCGGTGTAGCTCTGGCTGACCCAGACCTTGGAGACCCCCAGGACCTGCCCGTCGCTCGTGCGCTTGTCCTCCCGGCCGGCCACCACGCGGATGTCCTGCTTCGCGACCGCCTTGGCGCAGTGCGCCGCCGTCGCGACCGAGGTGGAGCTGACGATCACCGCGCCGCAGAACTGGTTGCCCCCCGCGTCGGTCAGGTACACCGCGTACGGGTGGTCGGCCAGGGAAGCCTGGTTGCCGCCGACGATCCGCGCCTGGTTGCCGGACCCGGCGGCACCCGGCTCCGCCGCCGCCGTGCCCGTCACGACCGGGACGGCGACCGCGGCGACCGCGAGGAGCGCGCCGCTCACGAACAGCAGGGATCGGCGGGACTTCACGGACATGGGTCTTCCCCTTTTCGACGCGGCACTTATTCGAAGCAGCACTTTTCGGCGCAGCACGGAGCTGAGCACTCGGCACCCGGACGACTCCGGTGCGTGAACGACTTCCGCTCAATACCCTAAGCCGAGGGGGCCCAAAACGGTGTCACTGGAACGGGTGGTCTCCGCCCGGGGACCGCTTTCTGTCAAGCTGGCCGGATGTGGCGGAAAGCAGCGGCGGGGGCGGTACTGGCCCTCGCCATGAGCGCGTGCTCGCCGGAAGCGCCGCCGGTGCCACCGCCCGCACCTGCGCCGACGACGAGCGCGCCCGGCACCGCGGCTCGGCCGGCGACGGCGTCGAGCGCGCCCGCCGCCGGCTGGCAGGTGGGTGCGCGGCCGCTCCCCCGCCGTTCCGACGGCTTCGGCGAGGTCGAGCCGACGCCACCCGAACTGGTGAATCGGGCACTTCCGACAAAAGACGTGCTTCCCCCACCCGCGGGCGCCGCGTACGCGTCGACGATCAGCGCCGTGCCCGCGGACGTCCTCGCGCGCAGCACCTGGCAACCCGGCTGCCCCGTCAAGGCGGCCGACCTGCGCTACCTGACGTTGTCCTTCTGGGGCTTCGACGGCCGCGCGCACACCGGCGAAATGCTGGTGAACGCCACCGGCGCGGCAGGCATCACCAAAGTCTTCGGGCAGCTGTTCGCCGCGCGCTTCCCGCTCGAAGAAATGCGCGTGACGGGCCCGGCCGAGCTCACCGCGCCGCCGTCCGGGGACGGCAACTCGACGAGCGCGTTCGTCTGCCGCCCGGCCCGCGGGCAGACGACCTGGTCGGCGCACGCCTCCGGGCTCGCCGTGGACGTCAACCCGTTCTGCAACCCCTACACCCAGGGCGAACTCGTGCTGCCCGAGCTCGCGTCGGCGTACGTCGACCGCTCGCGCAAGCGGCCTGGCATGGTCCTGGCCGGCGACGCGACCGTGCGCGCGTTCGCGGCGATCGGGTGGAGCTGGGGCGGGAACTGGCACAGCCCGACCGACCGGATGCACTTCACCGCCACCGGCCACTGACCACGTAATACGACGTTAAGCACAGCGGGGAACACCTGCCTTCGCGGCGAGGTTGGCTAGGGTGAAACGACCGGACCCGGACCCGCGGAGGATGCAGTGCCCCACTACGACCTGGTGATCGTCGGGACGGGATCGGGGAACTCCATCCTCGGCCCGGACTTCGCCGGCAAGAAGACGGCGATCGTGGAGAGGGGCACCTTCGGCGGCACCTGCCTCAACGTGGGCTGCATCCCGACGAAGATGTTCGTGTACGCCGCCGACGTCGCGTACACGCCTTCGCACAGCGCCAAGTACGGCGTCGACGAAGAGCTGAAGGGCGTGCGCTGGCGCGACATCCGCGACCGCGTCTTCGGCCGGATCGACCCGATCGCCGCGGGCGGCGCGGAGTACCGGCGCCACCACGAGGACAACGCCAACGTCGACGTCTACGAGGGCACCGGCCGCTTCACCGGGCACAAGGAGCTGCGGGTCAGCTTCGCCGACGGGCGCCCCGACGAGGTGCTGACCGCCGACCAGTTCGTGCTCGCCGCGGGCGGCCGTCCGGTCATCCCGGACATTCCGGGCCTCGACGGCGTCGACTACCACACGTCCGACACCGTGATGCGGCTCGACGAGCTGCCCGGGCGGATCGTCATCCTGGGCGGCGGGTACATCGCGGCCGAGTTCGCGCACGTCTTCGCCTCCTTCGGCGTCCAGGTCACGCTGGTCAACCGCTCCGGGCGGCTGCTGCGCTCGGAGGACGAGGACGTCAGCGCGCGCTTCACCGAACTGGCCGCCGAGCGGTTCGACGTCCGCCTCGACCGCAAGACCGTGCGGGCGCGCCAGAGCGAGAACGGCATCGCGCTGGACCTCGAAGGACCGCAGGGCGCCGAGACCGTCGAGGGCGACGTGCTGCTGATCGCCACCGGCCGGAAGCCGAACTCCGACCTCCTCGACGTCGCCGCCACCGGGGTGACCACAATGGACAGTGGGCACGTCGTGGTCGACGCCTACCAGCAGACCGCGGTCGAGGGCATCTACGCGCTCGGCGACCTCTCGTCGCCGCACGAGCTCAAGCACGTCGCGAACCACGAAGCCCGCGTGGTGCAGCACAACCTCCTGCACCCGGACGAGCGGATCACCGCCGACCACCGGTTCGTGCCGCACGCCGTCTTCACCCACCCGCAGGTGGCCTCGGTCGGCCTCACCGAGCAGAAGGCCCGCGACCTCGGCGTGTCCTATGTGGTCTCGAAGCAGGACTACGCCGGGATCGCCTACGGCTGGGCGATGGAGGACACCACGGGCTTCGCGAAGCTGCTGGCCGACCCGGCGACCGGGCAGCTGCTCGGCGCGCACATCATCGGCCCGCAGGCGTCGTCGGTGATCCAGCCGCTCATCCAGGCGATGAGCTTCGGCCTCGACGCGCGGAGCATGGCGCGCGGCCAGTACTGGATCCACCCGGCGATGCCGGAGCTGATCGAGAACGCGCTGCTCAACCTGCCCCTGGACTGACCCGGGCGCGGGCTCAGACGAAGCGGTGGCGGCCGGCGAGGGCGCCGAAGGTCAGCTGGACGCCGAGCAGGCCCAGCAGCATGGCCAGCGGCACGGTCCAGCCGCCCGCGAGGTCGTGCAGCAGGCCGAAGAGGAACGGGCCCAGCGCGGCGAACAGGTAGCCGAAGCCCTGCGCCATCCCGGACAGCCGGGCGGTGTCCGCGCCGGTCCGCGCGCGCAGCGCGATCACGGTCAGGGCCAGCGAGAACGTGCTCATCCCGAGCCCGACGAGGATGCTCCAGAGCAGCGGCGACCACGACGGCGCGAGCATCAGCCCGGCTGTCCCGGCGACGCCGAACACGCCCAGCCCGACGATCCACCGGCTCTGCCCGCGCTGCCGGGCCGCCATCGGCGCGACGACGAGGCTGATCGGCACGGCGATCAGCGAAACCAGGCCGAACAGCAGCCCGGCGTCGTCGCGAGGGACGCCCGCGTCCATCAGCACCTGCGGGAACCAGCCCATCGCCGCGTAGGCGTAGAACGCCTGCAGGCCGAAGAACGCCGTGACGATCCAGGCCAGCCGGTTGCGCAGCAGCGAGCGACCGCCTTCGGCGCCGTCGGCGGGCCGCGGTGCCCGGCCGGTGCCGCGGGCTGCGAGGATCCAGGCCAGCAGTGCGACGACGGCCAGCGCGGCCCAGCCGCCCAGCGCCGGGCGCCAGCCGCCGAGGGCGTCGCCGAGCCGGGGCGTCACCGCCGAGCCGAGGGCGCCCCCGCCCTGCAGCGCGGCGGTGTAGACGCCGGTCAGCAGGCCGATGCGAGCCGGGAAGGAGTCCTTGATGACGACCGGGATGAGCACGTTGATCAGGGCGATCCCGGCGGTGGCGACCAGCGTCCCGCCGAGCACCACGGCGGGTCCGTCGAGCACGCGCAGCACCAGCCCGGCGGCGAGGGCGGCCAGCGCGACCGCGATGGCGGCGCCGACCCCGGCCCGGCGGGCGAGCAGCGGCGCGGCCAGCCCGGCCCCGGCGAAGCAGAGCGTCGGCAACGTCGTGAGCAGACCGGCCCAGACGACGGAAGCGCCCAGGTCGGAGCGCATTTCGGCGAGCATCGGCCCGACGCCGGTGATCGCCGGGCGCAGGTTGAGGGCGGTGAGGACCACCGCGACCGCGAGCAGTGCCCCGGCGGCGACCACGCCGGGCGTCCGGACCTCGGCGACGCCGTCCAGTTCGGGTTCACGGTGTTCGACGTGCATGCCCGCTACTATCGCATACGTAGGATGATTGGATGAAGGGATAATCCTGTGCCTCTGGCCACCACGCGCCGAGCAGGCCTCGTCGACCAGGTCATCGACCAGCTGCGGACCGCGGTCACGCAGGGCGAATGGCCGATCGGCGAACGCATCCCGACCGAGGCCGAGCTCGTCGAGCAACTCGGCGTCGGGCGCAACACCGTCCGCGAAGCCGTCCGCGCGCTAGCGCACACCGGGCTCCTGGAGGTCCGGCAGGGCGACGGCACCTACGTGCGCGCCACGAGCGAGGTCTCCGGCGCGATCCGGCGGCTCTGCGGCTCGGAACTGCGTGAAGTCCTGCAGGTCCGGCGCACTCTCGAGGTCGAAGGCGCGCGGCTCGCCGCCGTCGAGCGGACCGAGGACGAGGTCGCCGCGCTGTGGTCACTGCTCGGCCGCCGCGAGGTCGAACTGCGCGAAGGACGCTGGCAGGACTTCGCCCGCACGGACGCCGAGTTCCACTGCGCGGTCGTCGGCGCCGGCCACAACCGGCTGCTGACCGAGCTCTACCGCGGGCTGACGGAGGTCATCGCGGCCAGCATCGCGACGACGTCCAGCATCGCGCCGGGGGCGGACCACTCGCCGGAGATCGGCCACGAAGGTCTCGCCCGAGCCATCGCCGACCGGAACCCGGACCGCGCCGCCGCCGAGGCGTGCGAGTTCCTCGACGAGCTCCTGGAGCGCATCGAACGCGCCTGAACTGCGGGTTTATTGATCGATGACCCCTAAGGGTGCCATTTCAGGGTTGTCGTGGCACCACCGCGGTGCCACAGTAGTGCCATGGACCTGACGCCCTTCGTGGACAGCCTCCGCCGCGAGTTCGCGGTCGCCGCCGAGGCGGCCGGCGAGGACGCTGTCACCCTGGCCGAACGGCTGGCCTCCCCGCTGGAGTCCGCCATCCGGCTCACCCTGCTCGACGCCCTGTCGGCCGCGGCCGACGAGATCACCCGCGACCTCGCTCCCGGCTCCGTCGAAGTACGCCTTCGCCGCCGCGAACCGGAGTTCGCGGTTTCCGTGCCCACGTCGCCCGAACCGGCTCCGGCGGAGGTCCCGCCGCCGCCCGAGGCCGACGACGGCGCCGTCTCCCGGATCAACCTGCGGCTGCCCGACCAGCTGAAACAGCGCGTCGAGGAAGCCGCCGGCCGGGAGCGCATCTCCATCAACGCCTGGCTCGTCCGGGCCGCGAGCAGCGCGCTGGGGACCGACCGCGGCCGCCCCACCCAGCGCCGCTCGGTCTTCGGCGAGAAGTACACCGGCTGGGTGCAGTAACCCCCTTTTCGCCGTTGCCTTTCACGTCTCCGGCCTGCGGAGACGCCATCGAGCACCCCAGGAGGGCGCAGCCATGCCTGTTTTCCCCACCCCCGAGCCGATCACGGCCACGATCGACGTGAGCGTCGCGGACGTCCGGATCGTCGCCGGTGACAGCACGGAAACGACCGTCGAGGTCACCCCGGCCGACCCGGGCGACAACGAGGACGTCAAGGCCGTCGCGAAGACCCGCGTCGAGTTCGCCGGCGGTGAACTGCTGGTCAAGGGCCCGAAGTACGTCACCAAGCTCTGGGGCAAGGGCGGCGCCCTGCACGTCACCGTCGAGCTGCCGGCCGGTTCGCAGATCAGCGGCACCGCCGCGATGGGCGACTTCCGCGTCACCGGCCGCGTCGGTCCCAGCCGCTTCAAGACCTCCGTCGGCGACATCCACCTGGACGAAGCCGCCCGGGTCGAGGCGAACACGGCGACCGGGGACGTCACCGTCGAACGCGCCACCGGGCACGCCGAACTCGGCACCGGCTCCGGCGAGCTGCGGATCCGCGAGATCGACGGCACCGCGGTCCTCAAGAACTCCAACGGCGAGACCCGCGTCGGCGAAGTGACCGGCGACCTGCGCGTCAGCACCGCCAACGGCGACATCCTCGTCGACCTGGCCCACGCGGGCGTGCACGCCAAGACCGCCGCCGGCGACATCCGGCTCGGCGAGGTCGTGCGGGACCGGGTCGTCCTCGAAACCGCCGTCGGCGAGATCGAGGTCGGCATCCGTGAGGGCAGCGCCGCGTGGCTCGAGCTGAACTCGCTGACCGGGTCCGTGCGCAACACGCTCAGCGCCGCCGACGGACCCGGCGCCGGCGCCGAGACCGTCGAGGTCAAAGCCCACACCTACACCGGCGACATCGTCATCCGCCGGGCCTGAAGACTCCACACACGAAGGGGAAGATCCATGGCAGACGCCATCGTGGCCGAGGGACTGGTCAAGAAGTACGGGAAGGTCACCGCGCTCGACGGGATGACCTTGTCGGTACCGGAAGGCACGGTGCTCGGCGTGCTCGGGCCGAACGGCGCCGGGAAGACCACCACCGTCCAGATCCTCACGACGCTGCAGAAGCCGGACGCCGGCCGGGCGACGGTCGCCGGGTTCGACGTCGTGAAGGACGCGCACGAGCTGCGTTCGCACATCGGCGCTTCGGGCCAGTACGCCGCCGTCGACCCGGAACTGACCGGCGCCGAGAACCTCGAGATGGTCGGCAGGCTGTACCACCTGGGCACCAAGCGGGCCAAGGCGCGCGGCCGGGAGCTGCTCGCCCGGTTCAGCCTGGCCGACGCCGCCGACCGCCCGGTCAGGGGCTACTCCGGCGGCATGCGGCGCCGCCTCGACCTGGCCGGCGCGCTCGTGGCCAACCCGCCGGTGCTGTTCCTCGACGAGCCCACCACCGGGCTCGACCCGCGGGCCCGCACCGACCTGTGGGACGTCATCACCGAGCTGGTCGCGGGCGGCACCACGCTGCTCCTGACCACGCAGTACCTGGAGGAGGCCGACCGGCTCGCCGACAGCATCGCCGTCGTCGACCACGGGCGCGTGATCGCCCGCGGCACGGCCGACGAGCTCAAGGACCTCGTCGGCGGAGAGCGGATCGAGCTGACCGTCGGCACGCACGACGACGTCGCCGTCGCGCAGCGGGCGCTGGCCCGGCTGGCGAGCGGCGAGCCGCAGGCCGAGGGTTTCCGGCTCACCGTCCCCGTGTCCCACGGCGCGAAAGCGCTTACCGAAGCGCTGGCGCTGCTGGCGGCCGACGGCGTCGACGTCCGCGACGTCGGCGTCCGCCGCCCCACCCTCGACGACGTCTTCCTCACCCTGACCGGCCGCGAAACGGCCGAGCCCGCCGAACTCGCGAAGGAGGCCGTGTGATGAACGCGGTGCAGATGGCCGTGACCGACGGCGTGACGGTCGCCAAGCGCAACTCGATCAAGATCTTCCGGTCGCTGGACCTGCTCGGGTCCCTCGTGTTCACGCCGGTGATGTTCGTCCTGCTCTTCGGGTACGTGTTCGGCAGCGTGATCGACATCCCCGGCCTGTCGTACCGCGAGTTCATGCTGCCGGGGATCTTCACCCTCGCGGTGGCGATGGGCGGCATCGTCACCGGCTACGGGCTGACCGACGACCTGCAGAAGGGCATCATCGACCGGTTCCGCTCCCTGCCGATGTCGCCGGCCGCCGTCCTGATCGGGCGGACCACCGCCGACCTCATCCTCAGCACGGCGAGCCTGCTCATCATGGGTCTGGTCGGCCTGCTGGTCGGCTGGCGCATTCACACCGGCGTGCTCGAGGCGCTGGGCGGGATCGTCCTGCTGCTGGCCTTCTCCTACGCGCTGTCGTGGGTGATGGGCGCGCTCGGCCTGGCCGTGCGCAAGCCCGAGGTGTTCAACAACGTCTCGATGGTGGTCGTCTTCCCGCTGACGTTCCTGGCCAACACCTTCGTCGACAGCGGACGGCTGCCCGGCCCGCTGCGCGCGATCGCGGACTGGAACCCGGTTTCGGCGGTCACGCAGGCGGCGCGGGAGCTGTTCGGCAACACGAGCGCGGCCCTCCCGCCGCGCGACGTCTGGCCGATGCAGCACGCGCTCCTGGCCTCGGTGCTGTGGATCGCGGTGCTGCTGGTGGTCTTCGTGCCGCTCTCGGTGCGCTGCTACAAGAAGGCCACCAGCCACTGACTCAGGGCAGCGTGAGGATCTCGCTGCCGTCGGCCGTCACCACGAGGGTGTGCTCGAACTGGGCCGTCCACTTCTTGTCCTTCGTGGTGACGGTCCAGTCGTCGGACCAGATGTCGTAGTCGATGGTGCCCAGGGTGATCATCGGCTCGATCGTGAAGGTCATGCCCTCCTCGATGACCGTGTCGACGGAGGGCTCTTCGTAGTGCAGGACCGTCGGGGGCGTGTGGAACGCCGGGCCGACGCCGTGGCCGGTGAAGTCGCGGACCACGCCGTAGCCGAAGCGCTTGGCGTAGGCCTCGATGACCCGGCCGATGACGTTCAGCCGGCGCCCCGGCCGGACCGCCTTGATCGCCCGCATGGTCGCCTCGCGGGTGCGCTCCACCAGCAAGCGGGCTTCTTCCGAGACGTCGCCGGCCAGGAAGGTCGCGTTCGTGTCGCCGTGGACGCCGCCGATGTAGGCGGTGACGTCGATGTTGCAGATGTCGCCGTCCTCGATCACGGTCGAGTCCGGGATGCCGTGGCAGATCACCTCGTTGAGCGAGATGCAGCACGACTTCGGGAAGCGGCGGTAGCCCAGCGTCGAGGGGTAGGCGTGGTGGTCGAGCAGGAACTCGTGCACCACCTTGTCGATGTCGTCGGTGGTGGCGCCCGGCTTGACGGCCTTGCCGCCCTCCTCCAGGGCCTGGGCCGCGATGCGGCTCGCGATCCGCATCGCCTCGATCACCTCGGGCGTGCGCACGCCGCTGCCGGTATCCCGCTTCGGCGCCGGCTTGTCCACGTACTCGGGACGGGCGATGGAACTGGGGACGTCACGGCGCGGCGTCTGGACGCCGGGAACGAGCGGGGCACGAACGGACATGCCTCCACCTTACGACGGTCCGGTCAACCGATCCCCGCCAGGAACCGGTGCGCGGCCTGTACCGCCGGTTTGGACGACCCGGCGTCGGTGAGGAGGACGGCGAACGCCAGGTCGCCGCGGTAGCCGACGAACCACCCGTGTGAGTGGGAGCCGTCGCCGAACTGGGCGGTGCCGGTCTTGCCCGCGACGTCGGGGATGTCCCGCAGCCCGGTCGCGGTGCCCACCGTGACGACGTCCCGCATCATCCCGCGCAGCGCGTCGAGGACCTCCTGCGACGGCGGGTCGCCGACGTTCTTCGTGGCCGCCGGCATGCCCTTGACGATGGACGGCGACGGCACCTTCCCGGCCTGCACGGTGGCCGCGACCAGCGCCATGCCGAACGGGCTGGTCAGCACCCGGCCCTGGCCGAAGCCGTTCTCCGCCCGCTGAACGGCGGAGTCGCTGGCCGGGACGTCCCCGGTGACCGTGGTCAGGCCCGGGACGACGAAGTCGGCGCCGAGGCCGAAGGACCGGGCGGTGTCGGTGAGCGACGAGCCGGCGAGACCGGCGGCGAGCCGGGCGAAGGTCGTGTTGCAGGACCGCGCGAACGCCGTCTTCAGCGGCACCCGGCCCAGGTCGAACCGGCCTTCGTTCGGCACGACGCGGTTTTCGATCGTCGTCGTCCCCGGGCAGTCGACCGGGCTGCCCGCCTCCACCTCCCCCGCCGACAGCGCGGCCGCCGCCGTGACGATCTTGAACGTCGAACCCGGCGGGTAGCGCCCGGACAGGGCCAGCGAGCCCTCCTCGTCGGCGGCGGCGTTCTGCGCCACGGCGAGGATGTCCCCGCTCGAGGGTTGGATCGCGACCAGCGCGGCGGAGTACGGCTCGGGTTCGAGGGCCTTCTCGGCGGCGGCCTGGATCTTCGCGCTGAGCGTGCTGGTGACGGCGGGCGCGGGCCGCGGCGGCTCGGCCATGAGCTCGGCGGCCTCGCCGCCGGTGACGTCGCGGGTGACGATCCGCCAGCCCGCCGCCCCGGCCAGCTGCTGCTCGACCAGCGCGCGGATGCCCGGCAGGACCTGCTGCCCCGACCCGCGGGTCACCGGCAGCAGCCGCTCCTGGCTGGCGAAGCGGACGCCGGGCAGATCGTAGATCGCCGGCTTGACGCGCTGGTAGTCGCCGGCGCGCAAGGTGATCACCGGGTAGGCGTCGCCGGGCTTGGTCTTGCTCATCCCGTCCAGCACGGACCGGCCGGTGACCGAGGGCTCGTACCGGTGCAGCGCCTTGGCCAGCGTCCCGGCGACGGCGTTCGC
Organism: Amycolatopsis sp. NPDC051716; assembly: GCF_040681595.1. Lineage (NCBI taxonomy): Bacteria > Bacillati > Actinomycetota > Actinomycetes > Pseudonocardiales > Pseudonocardiaceae > Amycolatopsis > Amycolatopsis sp. NPDC051716. The sequence continues at coordinate 102,144 of NZ_JBFAZA010000031.1, forward strand.
GTCGCCGGCCTTCTGCGGGTCGACGACGACGCCGATCACCGTCTGCGGGCGCATCAGCGCCCCGCCGTCGCGGTCGAGGACCGGGGCCGTCTCCGGCAGCTGCGGCAGCAGGCCGAGGGTCTGGCCGACGGCCAGCTGGGGGTGCACGACCGTCGGCTGCCAGTGCACCTGCCAGCCGTTCTCGGCCGCCCGCAGCTGGGCGTCCGCGCGGTAGGACCAGGTGCGGCCGTGCGGCAGGTGCCAGGTGAGCCGGTAGCCGGCGGTCACGACGTCGCCGTCGGGCTGTTTCACCTCTTCGTCGTCGACGTCGAGGGCCTCGGGTTCGAGCACGCCGCGGACCTGGCTCAGGACGGTCTTCGCGGCGTCGGGTGAGTCGGTGTTCGCCGCCGCGGCGGCGACGTCCCCGGACGCGACGGCGTCCAGGAAGGCGGAGAGGGCGTCCTCGGGACTGTCGCCCGAGCACCCGGCCGTGGTCGCGGCGACGAGCAGCAGCACCGCGAGAGCACGGTGTCGACGTGCGCTCATGGCCGGATGATGCCTGGTCAGAGCGTTGCGGCGGCTTCGCAACACCGCCACGGAAGGGTGGTTGGGAGAGCGTTGGAACAGCGTTTAGAACAGCACTGTCGCGTACTGGCCGACCTGCTCGAACCCGATCTTGCGGTAGGCCGCGAGGGCGGGGGTGTTGAAGGCGTTGACGTAGAGGCTGGCGGTGCGGCCGAGGCCGCGGACGAGCCGGTTCACGACCGCGGCGGTGCCGGCGGTGCCGAGCCCGTCGCCCCGGCGGTCGGGGTGCACCCAGACGCCCTGGATCTGCCCGACGGTGGCCGACATGGCACCGATCTCGGCCTTGAAGACGACCTCGCCGTCCTCGAAGCGGGCGAACGCGCGGCCGGCCCCGATCAGCTCGGTGACCCGGGCGCGGTAGCTCGCGCCGCCGTCACCACTGCGCGGATCGATGCCGACCTCCTCGATGAACATCGAGACGGCCGCGGGCAGGTACCGCTCGAGCTCGTCCGGCCGGACGGGCCGGACGTGCGGATCGGCGGCGACGAGCGGGGTGCTGTCCAGCGCCATCAGCGGCTGGTCGCCGCGGACCTCGCGGGCCGGGCCCCACTCGCCTTCGAGCTCGTCCCACAGGCCGAGGACCTGCTCGGCCGGGCCGACGAGCGAAGAGCAGGTGCGTTGCCTTCTCAGGGCGCGGTCGGCGAAGGAGCGCAACGCGGGCGCATTGCCGCGCAAGGGGATGAGGTTGGGCCCGGAGAAGCACAGCCCTTGGAGCCGCCCGGCCCGGACCGGACGGCTGTCGGCGGCCCAGAGCTCGCCACCGAGCCGCCACGGGTCGAGGCCCGCGGCCTCGACCCGGGCGCTGACCATGCAGCTGCCCACCGGGTCGGCGGCCAGCGCGGCACGGACCGCCGGATAGTCCCGATCATCGAGCAGCCGTGCACCTGCAAGCCGCAACACGGGCTCCAGGGTGCCAGATTCGACTGCTAAACGGAACGCAAGCCTTCCGACACGGTGAGATGAACAGCCGCCGCCGGGCGTTCCGGGCAGTATCGGAGGTATGCAGCGTTATGCGTACAAGGTCGTCGAGGTCCGCGAGAAGCTGCTCGGCGGCAAGATGTCGGGCGGCAAGCTGGAGAAACTGCTGAACGACCACGCCGAGGACGGGTGGCAGCTGAAGGCCATCACGGCCACCGAGGTGAAGGGCCGGGTCGGGCCCGGCGGGGTCGAGGGGCTGCTGGTGACGTTCGAGCGGCCGGTGCAGTAGCGGGGCGCGGACAGGCGGCGGCTCGGCGGCAGACCAGCCCAGCCGGGGGCCGGCCGGACCAGCCGGGCGCACCCCGGACCGGCCGTGCGGCAGCCGGGCACACCCCGGACCGGCCGGGCAGCAGCCGGGCACACCCCGGACCGGCGAGCGCAGACCAGCCCAGCCGAGCAGCAGCCGGGTGCCAGACCGGCCCGGCGGCGCGCAGTCCAGCCCAGCCGGGCGCCAGCGAGCGGCAAACCGGCCCAGCCGGACGGCAGCCGAGCGCCGCACGCCGGACCGGCCGGGCGCAGACCAGCCCAGCCGACCAGCAGCCGGGTGCCAGCGGCCCGGCGGCACGCATTCCAGCCCAGCCGGACGGCAGCCGAGCGCTCCAGACCGGCTTAGCCGAGCGCCAGACCGGCCAGGCCCAGCGCAGGCAAGCCCGGCCGGACTCGCCGCCGCGCCCTCACCCTGCGGGCTCCCGCTCAGGCCGCGCCGCGGTAGGTGCCGATCGTCCAGGCGTTGCCCTCCGGGTCGCGCAGGCTGAACGTGCGCGAGCCGTACTCGGTGTCCGTCAGCTCGGCCGTGATCTCCGCACCGGCGGCCTGCACCCGCGCGTACACCTCGTCGACCTTGTCCGACACCACGTACACCGCGGAGGCACCCGGCTTCATCGCGTCGTGGACGCCGTCCGGCGGGCGGACGCTGCCCAGCATCACCGCGCCGCCCTCGGGCCAGCGCAGCTCGGCGTGCGCGATCAGCCGATCCCCCTCGGGCACCACCAGCGCTTCGGTGAAGCCGAGGACGTCGACGAGGAAGCGGACCGCGGCCGGGGCGTCGTCGTAGCGGAGGGCGGGCCAGACGTTCGGTTCAGGAGTCATGCCGTCAGCTTCGCGCCACCTCTGCCTCCTGGTCTTGGAGGAACGGGAGCTCCTCGGCGATCCACGTCCCCGGCGTGCACCCCGCCAGGGCGCGCCATTCGTTCGTCAGGTGCGCCTGGTCGTAGAACCCGCACTCCGCCGCCAGCGCCGCCAGGTCCGCGCGCCCGCGCCGCAGCAGGCGCCCGGCCCGCTCGAACCGCAGCACCCGCGCCGCCTGCTTCGGCGCCAGGCCCAGCTCCGCGCGGAAGCGCTCGCCCAGGTGGCGGCGGCTCCAGCCGACCTCGTCGGCGAGATCCGCGACGCGCACCCGCCCGTCCGCACCCCGCAGCCGGCGCCACGCCTCCCCCAGCTCGGGCGGCGGCGCCACCGGCTCGACGGCCCGGGCCGCCAACACCTCGTCCAGCAGCGCGAACCGCTCGCGCCAAGGCAGCTCCCTCAGCCTTTCGGGCAACCAGCCGAGACCGAACTCCGCCAAGTCGGCCACCTCGCCGCTCAGCTCGGCCGCCGTCACCCCGAACAGCGTCCGGACGCCCAGCGGGTCGAGCTCCAGCTGCACCCCCTCCTGCACGCGGTCCTGCCGGATCAGCACCGCGCTGGTGTGCAACCCGCCGACCAGCGCCTGCAGGCTCTGCCCGGCCATCCGCACCGGCCCGGCGAGGCTGATGACGAGCGTCACATGCCGGGACGGCAGCCCGCGGTGGACGGCCAGCGTGACGTCGTCCTGCGCATACCCCACATAGCGCGTGACCAGGGGCCGCACCACCGGGTGCGGCTCGTGGAGAGCCCAGGTCACGCTCACGAATACGAGCCTAATCGTCACCACCGACAGTTCCGCGTCTGCTAACACGGACAGTGCGTCCCCACCGCGGAAGGAAACACCCCGATGACGATCCAAGAGCAGGCGCAGCAGCTGGAGCTGCTCGCCGACCAGGTGCCGACCGGCATCGCGCTCGCCACGAAGAGCGACCTCGAAGACCTCCAGGCCCACGTGCTCGGCCTGCTCGGGGAGACGTCCTCCGCGACCGCGATCCAGGGCGCCATCCAGCTCGCTTCCCAGCAGATCGACGAGGTCGCGGCCGCGCTCGAGAACGTCCGCCTGCAGATCCGCGACGCCGCCCAGCACCACCTCCAGGGCTAGGGCGAGCGCGCGGGCTCGTCGGCATCGGCCGGCCGGCCGCGTTCGATCCGCGGTGCTCACCCGGCCCGGGGCAGTGTCCGTGCGGTGTCAGGCCGGTGTCAGGCGCGCCGCGCACAGTCACCGCATGACCAAGAACAGCACTGCCCCGATCACCGCGGACTGGACCGGCCTGGTGCCGGTGGACGACACGGCACTGGCCGTCACCGACACCGGCGGGCCCGGCCTCCCCGTGGTCTACCTCAACGGCCAGTTCGCCACCCAGGGCTACTGGCGCCGCGTCCTCGCCGAACTCGGACCGGAGTTCCGGCACATCACCTACGACGAGCGGGCCCGCGGCAAGTCGCGGCGCTCGGCCGACTACTCGTTCGAAGCCGCTGTCCGCGACGTCGACGCCGTCCTCGCCGCCCGGGGCGTGGAGCGGGCGCTGGTGGTCGGCTGGTCCTACGGCGCGGTCGTCGCGGCGCATTGGGCCGAGCGCAACGCGGACCGGGCCATCGGCGCGGTCCTGGTCGACGGCGCCTTCCCGCACGACTGGCTCGACGACGCCATGGAGCAGCGGATCCGCAAGCTGTTCAAGCGGATGAGCTGGTTCCTGCCGCTGCTGCGCCCGACCGGGCTGGCCCCGCGGATGACCGCGGCCCAGCAGGCCGAGAGCAACATCGAACTCGGCAAGCTGTCCCGCGAGCGCGAGCTGGCTCCGGTGCTGGACGGCCTCACGGTCCCGGTGCGGTACGTGGTCGCCTCGGGCACGTCGCTGGGCAGCAAGGGCGACGAGCAGGAGCGGATCCGCGCCGCCCTCGACGCGGTGACCGCCCGGAAAGCGAACATCACCAGCGAGAAGGTCGCGAGCAACCACGGCGCCATCCTGCGCAAGGACTTCCGCGCCGTCGCGGACGCGGTCCGCGGTCTCGCGGCCCGCTGAGAACCGATCACCCGGGCGGAACACCGGTTTCGTAGTGCGAACCGACCGAGGGCTGGCCCGTGTAGTTCGGGCCGGCCCGGTCGTCCGCGCCGAGGTAGCGGAAGGGCAGCGAGCCGGCGAAGGGGCCGTCCCGCCGGATCCGTCGTGCTCGCGAGTCGTACGTGAAACCGGCTTCGCGCAGCGCGCGCAGAACCCGGCGCGCGCCGCCCGGCGCCTCGATGCCCGCGACGTCGAAGTTCGCCACGAACACGCCGCCGTCGGCGAGCCAGGACGCCGCCCGCAGCAGCGCGCCCAGCTTGTCGCCGACGTAGTGGAGGCCGTGCACGCAGGTGACGAGGTCGAACCGGCCCGCGGGTTCCCACGAGGTGATCGACGCCGTCTCGAACCGCACGGGCCCGGCCGCCGCGAAGTAGCCGACGAGGTCGACGCCCGTGATGTCCAGGTCCGGCCGGGCCTCGGCCGCGTCCAGGAGCGCCCGCCCGCTGCCGCAGCAGAGATCGAGCCAGCGCGCGCCAGGCGGCAAGCTCAGGACATCGAAGCCGAGCACCCGCGAATAGCCGTCGCGACCGGCCAACCGGCGCTCGCGGTTCATCGCGCGGTTGGCCACCACGGCCGACGCCTCGAGAGCGTCGTCCGAAAGGAGCTCAGCCAGCGGTGACCACCGGCGCGCCCTCGCCGAGGGACTCGCCCGCCTCTTCGGCGATGCGCATGGCCTCTTCGATGAGCGTCTCGACGATCGCGTGCTCGGGCACGGTCTTGATGACCTCGCCCTTGACGAAGATCTGGCCCTTGCCGTTGCCCGACGCGACGCCCAGGTCGGCCTCGCGGGCCTCGCCCGGACCGTTCACGACGCAGCCCATGACGGCCACGCGCAGCGGGATCTCCATGCCCTCGAGCCCGGCCGTGACCTGCTCGGCGAGCGTGTAGACGTCGACCTGCGCCCGGCCGCACGACGGGCACGACACGATCTCCAGCTTGCGCTGCTTGAGGTTCAGCGACTGCAGGATCTGGATACCGACCTTGACCTCTTCGACCGGCGGCGCGGACAGCGAGACGCGGATCGTGTCGCCGATGCCCTGGCGCAGCAGCGCGCCGAACGCGACGGCCGACTTGATCGTGCCCTGGAAGGCCGGGCCCGCCTCGGTGACGCCGAGGTGCAGCGGGTAGTCGCACTGCTCGGCGAGGATCTCGTAGGCGCGCACCATGACCACCGGGTCGTTGTGCTTCACCGAGATCTTGATGTCGTGGAAGTCGTGCTCGGCGAACAGCGACGCCTCCCACAGCGCCGACTCGGCCAGCGCTTCCGGCGTCGCCTTGCCGTACTTGTCCATGATCCGCTTGTCGAGCGAGCCGGCGTTGACGCCGATCCGGATCGGCGTGCCGTGGTCCTTCGCGGCCTGCGCGATCTCCTTGACCTGGTCGTCGAACTTCCGGATGTTGCCCGGGTTGACGCGCACCGCCGCGCAGCCGGCCTCGATCGCGGCGAAGACGTACTTCGGCTGGAAGTGGATGTCGGCGATCACCGGGATCTGCGACTTCCGCGCGATCGCGGGCAGCGCCTCGGCGTCGTCGGCCGACGGGCACGCCACGCGGACGATGTCGCAGCCCGCGGCGGTCAGCTCGGCGATCTGCTGCAGGGTCGCGTTGACGTCGGAGGTGAGCGTCGTCGTCATCGACTGGACGGAGATCGGGTGGTCGCTGCCGACGCCGACCGGACCCACCTGGAGCTGGCGGGTCTTGCGACGCTCGGACAGGACGGGCGGGGGCAGGGCGGGCATACCGAGTGCGACGGTCACGGTTTCCAGCGTACCTACCCCTACTGGGCCACCTTCACCATGTCAACCGTCACGGTGAGCAGCATTACGCCGGGGGTGAGCGGTCCCGGGCGGACCGCACCCCCTCCGTGGGACTACTGGCCGATCCGGATCGGGTTGACGATGTCGGCCGTCACCGTGAGTAGCGTCACGGCGCCGCCGATCAGCACCAGCGCCATCGTGATCCCGGACAGCTTCGTGTAGTCGACCGGTCCCCCGGCCACCTTGCCCCGCCGCGCGCGGATCCAGTCGCGGACGCGCTCGTACCAGACCACCGCGATGTGCCCGCCGTCCAGCGGCAGCAGCGGCAGCAGGTTGAACACGCCGATGAAGAAGTTCAGGCTGGCCAGCAGGAAGAAGAACAGCACCCAGAGGCCCTGCTCGACCGCCTGGCCGCCGATCCGGCTCGCACCGACGACACTGACCGGGGTGTTCTCGTCGCGTACGCCGCCGAAGATCGCGCTGACCACGGCGGGGATGCGCTGCGGGAATTGGACGAGCCGCTGCGCCGTCTCGGCGAACATCGTGCCGGTGAAGCTGGCGGTGGCGCCGACCGCGGCGACCGGGCCGTACTGCGTCGTCAGCTCCGGCCGCTGGGGCGAGGCGCCGATCATGCCGACTTCCTTGACGGTGACGCCGTTCCAGCGCTGCACCTTCGGCACGTCGACGACGAGCCACAGGGCCTGACCGCCACGCTGCACCTGGAACACCGTCCGGCCGCTGGTGGCCTGCACGGCGGCCAGCATCTCATCCCAGGTCGCGACCGGCTTCCCGCCGACCGCGGTCACCTTGTCGCCGGGCCGCAGCCCGGCCGTCGCCGCCGGGGTCGGCGCGTCCGCCGCGCAGCCGGAGTTCTTGGCCTTGGACTGGGCCTCGGCCTGCTCCTTCGTCGTGGCCGACTGGGCGCAGGAGGTCGAGGCCAGCACCGGCTCGGTCGGGGTGGGCGCCAGCTTCGGCAGCCCCATGGTCACGGCCATCAGGTAGAGGACCAGGAAGCCCAGGATGAAGTGGGTGATCGACCCGGCCGACATCACGACGGTGCGCTTCCAGGTCTTGAACCGCCACATCGCGCGCGGCGCCTCGTCCGGGGTCACCTCGTCGAGCGCCGTCATGCCGGCGATGTCGCAGAACCCGCCGAGCGGGATCCACTTCAGGCCGTACTCGGTCTCGCCGCGGCGCCAGGAGAACACCGTGGGCCCGAAGCCCACGAAGTACCGGCGGACCTTCATGCCGAAGGCCTTCGCGGTGACCATGTGGCCGGCCTCGTGCAGTGCGACTGAGACGCAGATCCCCAGCGCGAAGAGCACCACACCGATGATGTAGGCGAGCACCCGCTACTTCCCCTCGATGATCGAACCGGCCCGCGCACGAGCCCACCGCTCGGCCGCGAGAACGTCCTCGACGTCGCGTGGTTCGCGACGCCATTCGTCGGCGGCTCCCACCACCTCGGAAACAGTGTCCACTATCGACGTGAAGCTGGTGTTCTGCGCCAGGAAGGCGGACACCAGCTCCTCGTTCGCGGCGTTGTAGACCGCGGGCAGGCAGCCGCCCTCGGTGCCGCAGTGCCGGGCCAGCTCCACGGCCGGGAAGGCCTCGTCGTCCAGCGGCTCGAACGTCCAGGTCGCGGCCTGGTCCCAGGTGCACGCGGCGGCGGCGCCGGGGACCCGGTCGGGCCAGTGCAGCGCGAGCGCGATGGGCAGCCGCATGTCGGGCGGGCTGGCCTGGGCGATCGTCGAGCCGTCGGCGAAGGTCACCATCGAGTGCACGATCGACTGCGGGTGCACGGTGACGTCGATCTTCGCGGGCTCGATGTCGAACAGCAGCGCCGCCTCGATCAGCTCCAGGCCCTTGTTGACCAGGGTGGCGGAGTTGATCGTGATGAGCGGGCCCATGGACCAGGTCGGGTGCGCCATCGCCTGCTCGACGGTGACACCGGCCAGCTCCGCGCGCTTGCGGCCGCGGAACGGGCCGCCGGACGCGGTGAGGACCAGCCGGGCGACCTCGCTCCGGTGCCCGGCGCGCAGGGCCTGGGCGATGGCGGAGTGCTCGGAGTCGACGGGCACGAGCTGCCCGGGCTTGGCGGCGGCGAGCACCAGCGGCCCGCCGGCGATGAGGGACTCCTTGTTGGCCAGGGCCAGGGTGGCGCCGGTGGCGAGCGCCCGCAGCGTCGGCTCGAGGCCGCGGGAGCCCGGCAGCGCGTTGAGGACGGTGTCGACCTTGACGGCGTCGATCAGCTCGGTGACGGCGTCGGACCCCGCGAAGAGCCGCGGGAGCTTGAACTCGCCCTGGGCGTACCCGCGCTTCTGCGCTTCGGCGTACAGCGCGAGCTGGACGTCTTCGGCGGCCGTGGCCCTGGTCACGGCGACGGCCTCGACGCCGTGCGCGATCGCCTGCGCGGCGAGCGCGGCCGGATCGGCCCCACCCGCGGCGATCCCGGCCACCCGGAACAGGTGCGGGTTGCGCGCGGCGACGTCGAGGGCCTGCACGCCGATGGACCCGGTCGAGCCGAGCACGAGAACGCTTCGCGAGGTAGTCATCGCCGGTCATTGTCGCGCGGGGCGTCTCCGCGGCGCACCCGGAGGTGTGGGATCATCGGCGGGTCCGAGGTTCACGGGGTTTGAGGAGTTCATCGTGGCAGGCAAGGCGGTCGAGAAGAGGCGGCCCGAGGTCGACCCGCGCGACGAGCCGTCCGCGGCCTGGGGCTGGCACGGCTCGTTCCCGAAGGCCACCCGCATCGCCGGCTGGATCAGCGCGATCATCCTGCTCGTGATGATCAAGGGCAACCACGAGAACAACACCGAGAACGTGTGGCTGGTCGGCCTGGCGCTGTTCCTCGTCCTGCTGCTCGTGCTGGACATCCGCAAGCAGCGCACGGCCTGGCGCAAGTAGTTCGTCATTCGCTAACGTCCCCGGCATGAAGCTGCGCTGGGGACTGGCCGTGTTCGCTGTTCTGGGTGCCCTGGTGGTGCCCGCCGCGCCGGCGTCGGCTTCGGTGCCGCTGGTCCGGTGCACGTTCACGCCGACCCCGGACAACCCGGCGGCGCGTCCCGTGGTGCGTCCGCTGCCCGTGGCGTTGACCCGCGGGACCGTGGACGTGACGTTCCGGTTCAACTACGGGCCGGTGACGGTGCGGCTGGACCGCGCGGGAGCTGCTCCGTGCGCGGTGCACAACATGGTTTCGCTGGTTTTGCAGCGGTTCTACGACCGCTCCCAGTGCTGGCGGCTTTCGAATTCCGCTCGGCTCGGGGTGCTCCAGTGCGGAGACATCTACGAGGTCGAGAAGGGCGGGCCGGGGTACAAGTTCCCGGACGAGGTTTCGGGCGCCGAGACGTACCCGCGCGGGACGATCGCGATGGGGAACCAGGGACCGGGGACGAACGGGTCGGAGTTCTTCATCGTGCACTCGTTCGCGAACATCCCGGCCAACTATTCGGTCATGGGGCGGGTGATCCGCGGGATGTCCGCGATCGACCGGATGGTGGCCGACGGGATCATCCCGACCGATCCGAACGGGCCGCTGGACGGGGCTCCGGCGCACCCGGTGAAGATCCAGCGCGCCACGGTCGGCTATTGATCTCCTAGGGGCACCGGGCAATCCCCGGCCACCCGAAATCCGTCCCCGAATAGTGACCGCCGCGATCGCCCGATTAAGTTGGGCGGGTTCAGCGGCCGGCCTTCGTGGGGGGACCACACGATGATGACGCACGACGAGTACCTGGCGACCCGGAGATTTCCGGCCCTCGACGGCGTGCGTGCCGTCGCCGCCGTGCTCGTGATCGTCTTCCACCACGGCGGACCCGGCTGGGTGCGGGCCAACGGCTGGATCGGGGTCCACCTGTTCTTCGTGCTCTCCGGCTACCTGATCACCACGCTGGCGCTGCGCGAGGAGGCCCGCACCGGCCGAGTTTCCTTGCCGGAGTTCTACCTCCGCCGCGCTTTCCGCATTCTTCCCGTCTACTACGTCGTCATGGGCGTGGTCGTCGTCTTCGCTTACTTCCGCGAGATGGGCCTGCGGGCGAGCGGCATCGTGGACACGCTGCCGTGGAACGTCATCTTCCTCGGCGAGTACTACCACATGCCGCTGTTCGGCCAGTCCTGGACGCTCGGCGTCGAGCAGAAGTTCTACGTCGTGTGGCCGCTGCTCGCGTTCGGCCTCGGCGCGCTCGGCTTCGTCAAGCGCCTGAGCCTCTCCGTCGGCCTCGTCGCCGTCATGCTCGCCTTGATCCCCTTCATGCAATACGCGGGCGCCTACTCGCCGATCCTGATCGGCTGCACGCTGGCGATCGTCCTGCACCACCGGAAGGGCTTCGCCGCACTCCGGGTCTTCACCCACCCCGTCGCCGGTCTCGCCGTCGCCGTCACGCTGGTCGCGGTGCAGATCGGGTTCGTCGACATCGCCGCCTTCCTGCACGACGACGGCGGCTCGATCACCGGCACCGGCTACGTGCTGCTCGTCGCCCTGCTGGTGCCGTCGCTGGTCGCCGGCGCCGGCCCGGTGGCCTGGATCCTGTCGCGGCGGCCGATGCGGTTCGTCGGCGCGCGTTCGTACTCGCTCTACCTCGTGGACGGCGTCATCGCGACGGGACTCGCGGGAGCCATCCCGCAGTTCGCGTCGCACCGCACGCTCACCGCGGTCGCCGTGACCGTTGCCGGGCTGCTGGCCGCCGACCTGCTCCACCGCTGGGTCGAGGTGCCGATGATCGATGTCGGACGCCGGGTCATCGCCCGGCGCCGGGCCACGAAGGCGGGACCGGCAGGAGAGACCGCCGGCTCCGTGGAGGCCGCCGGCTTGCTGCTGCTCGGCGAGACCGTGGAGGCCGCCGCTGTGCCGGTGAGCGCCCCGGCATCGGCCCAGCCCGCCGGCTGACCCCCAGGAGACGAGGAAGCCGGGTGCCACCCGGCACCCGGCTTCCCTGCTCGACTTTCAGCGTTCGGTCGACGGCGACACCAGTTCGCTCGGCCCGCCGCTCGATTCCCCGGCCACGGCGGCCAGCTCCTCCCCCACCGACTCACGGTCCGCCGGGCGCGCGTCCTTCGTCAGCAACGACGCCACCGCACCGATCAGGCACACCACGATCGCGAAGCCGAACGCCACCGCCAGTCCCGACTGGAACGGGCCGGAGATCAGGTTCGGGAAGAAGCTCCGCCCCGTCAGGAACGACGCCTGGTCCGGCGGCAGCGACGACAGCTGGCCGCCCAGGAGCTGCTGGATCGGGTTGTAGCCCAGGAACGCCGCGAACAGCACCGCCACCGCCGGGAGGTTCGCCACCTGGGACGCCGCCGCGTCCGGGACGCCGTGGGCGACCAGACCGTCGTGCATCGTCGACGGAAGGCTGCTCGACAGGCCCGAGATGATCAAGCTGAAGAAGAAGCCGATCGACAGGACCATCGCCGCGTTCTGGAAGGTCGTCATCATGCCCGCGCCGGAGCCGCGCGCGTCGGCCGGCAGGCTGTTCATCACCTCGGCGCGGTTGGGCGAGGAGAACATGCCCATGCCGATGCCGTTGATCAGCAGGATCGCGGCGAACGCCCAGTAGTCGAAGTTCACCGGCAGGATGATCAGCAGCAGGAACGTGATAGCCGTGATCAGCAGCCCGGTGGAGGCGAGCAGGCGGCTGCCGATCCGGTCGGCGAGGATGCCCGACGTCGGCGCGGCCAGCAGGAAGCCGACCGTCATCGGGAGCATGTAGATGCCCGCCCACAACGGCGTCTGCTCGAACGTGTAGCCGTGCTGCGGCAGCCAGATGCCCTGCAGCCAGATGATCAGGATGAACTGCAGCCCGCCGCGGCCGAGGGAGGCCGTCAGGTTCGCGACGTTTCCCCAGGTGAACGAGCGGATCCGGAACAGCGACAGGCGGAACAGCGGGTTGTCCACCTTCGACTCGATGATCACGAACGCCACCAGCACCGCGAGGCCGCCGATCAGGCAGCTGAGCACGAACGGGCTGCCCCAGCCGGTCGGCGACGAGCCGTAGGGCTGGATGCCGTAGGTGATGCCGATCAGCACCGCGATCAGGCCGACGGCGAAGGTGATGTTGCCCCACCAGTCCATCCGCGCGTGCTTGCGGACGCCGGTGTCGTGCAGCTTGAGGTACGCCCAGACCGTGCCGATCACGCCGAACGGCACCGACACGAGGAAGATCAGGTTCCAGTCGACCGGCGCGAGCACGCCGCCGACGACCAGGCCGAGGAACGAGCCGGCGATCGCCGCGACGCCGTTCATGCCGAGCGCGAGGCCGCGCTGGTTGGCCGGGAAGGCGTCGGTGAGGATCGCCGAGGAGTTCGCCATCAGGAAGGCCCCGCCGACCCCCTGCACGATCCGCCAGCCGATCAGCCACAGCGCGGCCGCGTCACCGTCGAACCAGGTGACGGCCAGCATGATGGAGGAAACGGTGAAGACGGCGAAGCCGAGGTTGTACATCCTCGCGCGGCCGTACATGTCGCCGAGCCTGCCGAAGCTCACCACCAGCACCGCGGTGACCACGAGGAAGCCCATGATCATCCACAGCAGGTAGCTCGTGTTGGCCGGCTCCAGGGGGTTGATGCCGATGCCCTTGAAGATGTCGGGCAGCGCGATCAGCACGATCGAGGAGTTGATCGTGGCGATCAGCATGCCCAGCGTCGTGTTGGACAGCGCGATCCACTTGTACCGCGGCCCCAGTTCCGCGATCGAATACGTCCGGCGTTCCGCCACTGTGCAACCCTTCTGCTCGCAAGTCCCTTAGCCAGGCTAAGCAAGTTGCTTGCGTATGGCAACCAACGGCGTGGATTGCCTAGGAGAGCATGATCACAGCGGGTTGACTGTCCTTTGAGGACTCTTTACGGCGGGGGTTGTGCACAACTCGAGTGTGGAGGGTTGGGGTGTGGACAACTCGGGTTGCGGGGCGGGAACTGTCGGTGCTCCCCGGTAATGTTGAAACCGGGGGTCCCCTTCACGGCGAGGGCCTGACCAGCCGCCCGAGCACAGCCACTCCCTCGGCGATCTCCGTCGCCGTCCGGGCCGCGTACCCCAGCACCAGCCCCGGCCGTCCCGGGCGTTGCCGGTGCCAGGACAGCGGCTGCACCTTCACCCCCTCCGCCAGCGCGGCCGCCGCCACCGCGACGTCGTCCACCTCGGCGTCGAACGTCACCGTCAGGTGCAAACCGGCGGCCGCGCCGTGGACGACCGCGCCCGGCAAATCGGCGGCGACCGCGCGGATCATCGCGTCGCGGCGGCGGCGGTGCCGGGCGCGGACCACCCGCAGCTGACGCTCCAGCTCGCCGGTCTCCATCAAGCGCGCCAGGACCAGCTGGGCCAGTACCGGATTGCCCAGGTCCGCGAACCGCTTCGCCGCGACGAGGTCGTCGCGGAAACGCGGCGGCGCCAGCAGCCAGCCGACGCGCAGCGCCGGGGCCAGCAGCTTCGAAACGCTTCCCGTGTAGCAGACCTCCGGCACCATCGACCGGACCGCCGGCACCGGCGCCCGGTCGTAGCGGTGCTCCGCGTCGTAGTCGTCCTCGACGACGATGCCGCCCTCGGCCACCCAGCGCATCAGCTCGCGGCGGCGCTCGCCGCCCAACACCACGCCCATCGGGAACTGGTGGGCCGGCGTCAGCAGCACCGCCGGAGCCTCCAGCGAGGAAACCCGCAGCCCGTCGTCGTCCACCGGGACCGGCGGCGTCGCCAGGCCGCAGTGGTGCAGGTGCTGGCGCGCGCCCAGCGAACTCGGGTCCTCCACCGCGATCTCGGTCAAGCCGTGCTGGCGCAACACCTCGCCCACCAGCGTCAACGCCTGCGCGACCCCGGCCACCATGATGATCTCCCCCGGATCCACGCGGATCCCGCGGTTGCGCGCCAGCCAACGCGACACCGCCAGCCGCATCGAAGGCGCGCCGCGCGGGTCGCCGTAGCCGAAGTGGGACGGCTCCAGCTCGTCCAGCACCGCCCGCTCGGCCCGCAGCCACGCCGCCCGCGGGAACGCCGTCAGGTCCGGGACGCCGGGCGTGAGGTCGATCCGGGCCGGCGCCGCGCGGACCGCGTCGAAGACCTCCAGCCCCGGCGAAGCCGTGATGACCTCGGCAAAGAGCCGGTCCGGCGAAGGGGACGGCGGCAGCACGGGCGCGGCGACGACGACCGTGCCTGCCCGGCCGCGGCCCGCGGCGTGGCCGTCGTCGATCAGCCGCTGGTAGGCCTCGGTGACCACTCCCCGCGACACGCGCAGCTCGGCGGCCAGCACCCGGGACGCGGGCAGCCGGCCGCCGACCGGGAGCCGGCCGTCGGCGATCGCCGCGCGCAGTTGCCCGGCGAGCCAGTCCGCCAGCCCGCCCGGCGGCGCCTCGCGGACGTCCAGCTGGAGGAAGTCCGACCCTATGGACCCCTCGGAGAGCGTGGTTTTGGCTCTGTCCATCGAGCCATTGTCGCAGGACGCTGGGCTCATGGACACCGCTTACGTGCACGGGTACACCGAACCCGAGACCCGCCGCCTGGGCGACCAGGCCGACACCCTCGCCGACCTCCTGCACGCCGGAACGGCCTACCCCGCCGGGAGCCGGGTGCTGGAGGCCGGCTGCGGCGTCGGCGCCCAGACCGTCCACCTGGCGGCCCGCAGCCCAGGCGCACACCTGACCGCGGTCGACGTCTCCGCCGCGTCCCTCGCCCAGGCTCGCAAGCAAGTGAGCGGCGTCGACTTCCGCCAAGCGGACCTGTTCGACCTGGACGGCGAGTACGACCACGTCTTCCTCTGCTTCGTGCTGGAACACCTGCCGGAGCCGGAGAAAGCCCTCGCGCACCTGAAGACCCTGCTGCGGCCGGGCGGCACGATCACCGTCATCGAGGGCGACCACGGTTCGGCGTTCTTCCACCCGCGCAGCGAGCACGCGCAGGCCGCGATCGACTGCCTGGTCCGGCTGCAGGCCGACGCCGGCGGCGACGCCCTCATCGGGCGGCGTCTCCACCCGCTGCTGACCGGCGCCGGGTTCGGCGACGTCACCGTGGAGCCGCGGACGGTCTACGTCGACGCGTCGCGGCCCGGGCTCGTCACCGGGTTCACCCGCGACACCTTCACCGCGATGGTCGAAGGCGTCGGCGAAACCGCCGTCGCCCGCGGGCTGATCACGCGGGACCGCTGGGACCACGGGGTCGCGGACCTGCACCGGACCGCCGGCGAAGACGGCACCTTCCACTACGCGTTCTTCAAGGCCACCGGGAGCAGGCCGTGATCGCCCGGCGCCCCCGGCCCCGGCTCGCGGGCAGCTCCGACGTCGCCGACCGGGACCTCGAACGCCTCGAAACCGACCTCGCCGCCCGCGAGCCCGGCTACCCCGCGACGCACTCCAGGGCCGTCAAGTGGTTGCGGACCCGGATCGCGCCGGGCACGCATTCCCCGGCGTAGCAGGCCAGCGCGCGTTCCCAGTGCTCGCGCGCGGCCTCCGGGTCACCGAGTCCACTGTGGACTTCACCGAGCCCGCAGTGGGCCCGGCCCTGCTCGGGGCGGCAGCCGGTTTCCTTCGCCACGGCCAGGGCTTCGCGGTGGTACCGCAGCGCCTCCGACGCCGCTCCGCGCGCGGCGGACAGGCTGCCCAGGCTGTTGAGCACCCGGGATTCGACGCCGCGGTCGCCGCATTCGCGGGCCAGGCTCAGCGCTTCTTCGAGGTGCTGGGCCGCTTCCGCGGGCCGGCCCTGCGCCAGCCGGACATCGCCCAGGTGCTTCAGCGCGACGCTGCGGTTGGGCGGGCTGCCCGTCTCCTGCGCGATTTCCAGCGCCCGCTCCAGGTGCTCCGCGGCTTCGGCGTACCGGCCCCGCGCGTGCTCGACGTCGCCGAGGATGCCCAGCGCGTACCCCTCGCTCACCCGGACGCCCATCGCCCGCAGGTGCGCCAGCCCCTCGTTCAGGACCCGGACCGCCTCGTCGTGGCGGCCCAGCGCCGACAGCGAGTCGCCCAGGTTGACCAGCGCGTAGCCCTCGCTCGTGCGGTCGGCGATGTCGCGCGCCAGGGCAAGAGCTTCTTCGAGGTGACCGATCGCTTCGCCGTACCGGCCGATGCCGCGGCAGGAACAGCCGAGCACCACCAGGACCAGGCCTTCGCTGGTGCGGTCGCCCGTCTTCCTGGCCAGCGCGAGCGCTTCCGTCGAGTACCGGATCCCCTCGGCGAACCGGCCCAGCGCCCGGCAGACGAGGCCCAGGGTGTTGACCGAGTGGATTTCCGTGCGCCAGTCCCCGGTCTCGCGGGCGAGGACGAGGGCCTCCTCCAGGTACCGCAGCGCCTCCGGCGACCGGCCCATCCGCCAGTGGCCCAGCGCGATCAGGATCAGCGGCTCGGCCTCGGCCGCCCGGTCGCCGGTGTGGTGGGCCAGCGCCGACGCGTGCGTGTGCAGGACCAGCGCTTCCTCGTGGTAGCCGCCGACGTCGAGGTAGTGCCACAGGATCCCGGACAGCAGCCGCAGGTGGTCCGGCCAGCGGTGCCGCGTCGCGTGCGCGGCGATCGCCAGGAGGTTGCGGCGCTCGGCCTCCAGCCACGCCGGGGCGTCGAGCACCTTGACGTCCGGCTCCGGCACGCGCGGCCGCAGGTGCCGTTCCTGCGGCAGGACGACGTCCATGGCCTGGCCGGCCGAAGAGACGTAGAAGTCGAACAGCCGCCGCTGCGCCTCGCGGCTCTCGGCGGGCTCGCCGGCCGCGAGCTCGGCGGCGTAGACGCGCAGCAGGTCGTGCAGCTGGACGCGGTCGTCGCCGGTCTGCTGCACGAGGTGGGCGCGCACCAGGACCCCGGCCAGCCGTTCGGCTTCCGGCAGCGGCACGCCGGCGAGGGCGGCCAGCGCGGGCGGCGTCAGGTCGCGGCCCGGGTGCAGGCCGCAGAGCCGGAACACGCGGGCCGCGTCGGGCGAGAGGTTGCGGTAGGACCAGGAGAACACGGCGCGGACGGCGGTCAGCGGGTCACCGCCGCCGTCGAGCAGGTCGAGCCGCCGCCGTTCGTCGGCCAGCTCGGCGGCCAAGGCGGCGAGGCGCTCGCCCGGCCGGCTCAGCGCCAGTTCCGCGACCAGCCGCAGGGCCAGCGGGAGCCGGGCCGCGTAGCCGATCAGCGCCGCGGCGGCCTCGGGTTCATCGTCGACGCGCGGCCCGAGCAGCGCCCGGAGCAGATCGCGGGCTTCGGCCTCGGTGAGCAGGTCGACGAGCACCCGCCGGGCGCCGTGGCGGGCGACCAGGCCGGGCAGCGCGTCCCGGCTGGTCACCAGCACCAGGCAGGTGGGCGAGCCGGGCAGCAGCGGGCGGACCTGCCCGACCGAGTTCGCGTTGTCCAGCACCAGCAGCATCCGCCGCCCGGTGAGCGCGGTGCGGAACTTCGCGGCCCGCTCGTCCGGCTCGGCGGGGATGTCCGCGCCCGGGACACCGAGGGCGCGCAGGAACCCGGACAGCGCGTCGGCCGGGTCCACCGGCCGGACCGTGCCGTAGCCGTGCAGGTCGAGGTAGAGCTGGCCGTCCGGGAACTCCGCGGGCACGCGCTGCGCCCAGTGGACGGCGAGCGCGGTCTTGCCGACCCCGCCGGTGCCGGAGAGGACGGCGATGCGCGCGCCGGTGTCGTCGTCGTCGCGACGCAGCAGCGCGTCCAGCTCGGCCAGCTGGGCGGCCCGGCCGCGGAAGCCGGGGACGTCGGCGGGCAGCTGCGCCGGGACCCGGGCCGGCGGCTGCGGCGTCGCGAAGTCCTGCCGCAGCACCTGCCGCTGGGCCGCCTGAAGCTCGGGGCCCGGTTCCAGGCCGAGCTCATCGGCCAGCCGCCGGCGCACCTCGTCGAAGACGTCCAGCGCGGCGGCCTGGCGCCCGGACGCGGCGAGCGCCAGCACCAGCTTGGCGTGCGCCGACTCGTTCAGCGGCTCCTCGGCGGTCAGCACCCGCAGTTGCACCGCCGCGTCTTCGGGGTCGGCAACCCCGGCGTAGGCCAGCACCACCTTGGCGCGCCGCATCGCCAGCGCGAGCCGGGCGGGGTGCTGGCGCAGCCGTTCGACGTCGGCGAGCGCCGGGCCGCGCCAGAGTTCCAGGGCCTCCTGGAGCGCGTTCCGGGCGACCAGGGCTTCGAAGCGCAGCAGGTCGAGCTCGTCCTCACGGACGGCCAGCCGGTAGCCGCCCTTGTCGGTGATGATGAGGTCGGCCGGCCGCAGCGCCCGCCGCAGCCGCGCGACGTAGGTGTGGAGCAGCTCCAGGCACGACGGCGGCGGCTCGTCCCAGATGACGTCGACGAGGTCCTCGCGCCGGACGGTCCGGTTCGGCTGCAGGGCCAGCAGCGCCAGGAGCAGGCGCTGCTTCTCCGCGCCGATCTCGACCGGCTCGGTGCCGCGCGTCACCGTCAGCGGGCCGAGCACACCGAGCCGCACGGGCTCCGGCGGGGCTTCGGCAAGCGCTTCCCGCAGCTTGCGGGCCGTCTCCGGCCGGGGCCGCCGGACGCTGCCGAGCTCGGCGTTGCGCACCGCGCGCAGGCTCACTCCGGCCCGCTCGGCGAGCTGGGCCTGGGTGAGGCCGGCGAGGGCACGCCGGTCCCGCAGCCATCCGGCGAACGACAGGCCTTCGTCCACAGGCGTCCTCTCCTGCGTGCCCCGAGCGGAACGTACCTCTCCAGCATCACGATCGTGCCGCCCGAGCTGTACCACCGATCGGCGAAGATAACCGTTTCCGCAGGTACGGACGGTGACAGCGGCGGGGAGGAGCAGTACAGGCGCTCGTCCACCGCGCTTTCCTAGGCTTTCTCGCGTCCGGTGGTGGCGAGGGGTTCGCGGAGCAGCCGTCGCGTGGGGTACGACGGCTGCACCCGGAACTTCACACGCCGAAGCGCTCGAGCAAGGCCCGCACGGTGGGCGGGTCCTCGACGTGGGCGTTGTGCCCGAGACCGGCGAGCGTGACGGCGCCGGGATCGAGCGCCCGCAGCTGCTCCGGACGGCTCATCGGGTCGTTCTCGCCCGCGGCGAGCACGACCGGGCAGCGCGCCCCGGCCAGCAGGGCCGGCATGTCCGGCGCGCCGAGGCCGAACGCGGCCGGGTCCATCGCGAGGCGCCAACCTCCCTCGGTCTCGCGAAGCCCGGCCGGGTCGGTGGGCGCGATGCCGAGCAGCCCGGACACCTTCAGGTAGGCCTGGTCGGCGTCCTCCCTTGTCGCGAACACCCGGGGCGGCCGGGCCGCGAACGACGCCGCCCGGTTCAGGTCGTCCTGGCTCCACTCGACCTTCACGCCGAGGGCCAGCACGCCGGCGACCTCGACGTCGTAGCGGCCGGACGCCAGTTCCAGCGCGAGCACGCCGCCGAGCGAGTGCCCGGCGACGATCAGCGGGCCACCGTCCGGCAGCGCCCGCGCGACCGCCTCGGCGAGCGTGGCGAAGCTGTAGTGCGGCAGCGGGGCGGACGGGCCGTGACCGGGCAGGTCGGGCACGAGAACGCGCCGGTCGAGCAGGACGGCGAAGTGGTTCCAGACGGCGCCGGTCGCGCCGAGGCCGTGCAGGAGGAGGACGGCCGGTTCGCCCTTGCCGCCGGTGCGCATGTTGAGCGTGTCCATCCGCGCAGCTTCCCAAACTGTCGGTGGGCGCGGCTAGGGTCGGCTCGTGACGATCACCGATCCGGACACCTACGTGCGAGGTGTCCCGTACGAGGAGCTGGCGCGGCTGCGGCGTGCCGGCCCGGTGGTGCGCGTCGACGACTTCTGGGCCGTGCTCGGTCACGCCGAGGTGCGGCGGGTGCTGCGCGAGCCCGGCGTGTTCTCCTCGCAGCTCGGCGGCACGCAGATCCGGGACGCGGCCGACCTCGCCTACGTGCGCCGGATGATGCTGAACATGGACCCGCCGGAGCACGGCCGGCTGCGCGGGCTGCTCACCAAGGCGTTCACCCCGCGCGCGATCGCGAAACTGACGTCGCAGATCGAAGGCTGGGCGCGGGAGCTCGTCGCGGCGGTCGCCGATCGCGGGGAATGCGACTTCGCGAAAGTGGCCGCCGACCTGCCGCTGCGCACCCTGGCCGGGGTGTTCGGCGTGCCGGAGCAGGACCGGCGGCTGATGTACGACTGGAGCAACCGGGTGATCGGCTACCAGGACGCCGAGTACGCGGTGAGCTCGACGGTTTCCGTTTCCGAGGTGAGCGAGCTCGCCCGGGCCGCGCTCGCCGTCCGCCCGGCGCCGGGGCCGGACGGGTCGATGCCGGATCCGCGGACCCGCGCGGGCATGCCGGATCTCTACGCGTACGCGAACGCGTTGGGCGACTACAAGCGCGAGCACCCGGGCGACGACGTGATGAGCAACCTGATGCGGCACGTCGGCGACGACGGCGGCCGCGTCTCGCTCACCGAGTTCGAGAACCTGTTCTGGCTGTTTTCCGTGGCGGGCAACGAAACCCTCCGCAACGGCCTGCCCGGCGGGCTGCTCGCGCTGCTCTCGCACCCCGCCGAGTACCGCCGGCTGCTCGACGACCGGTCGCTGCTGCCGGCCGCGGTCGAAGAGATGCTGCGCTGGTGGACGCCGGTGATGCACTTCCGGCGCACCGCGGTGTCCGACGTCCGGCTGTCCGATGTGGACATCGCCGCCGGGGACAAGGTGGTGGTCTGGTTCTCGTCGGCCAACCGGGATCCTTCGGTGTTCCCCGAACCGGACACCTTCGACGTCGGCCGCGCCCCGAACGACCACCTGACCTTCGGCCACGGCCCGCACTTCTGCCTCGGCGCGCACCTCGCGCGGGTGCAGCTGCGAGCCATGTTCGACGCGGTGCTCGACCGGCTCGGGTTCGTCGAGCTCGCGGGCGAGCCGGTGCGGCTGCGGTCGAACTTCCAGAACGGCCTCAAGTCGCTGCCGATCCGGTGGGAGCGCTGATGGAGATCCGGGAGCTGCGGGCGTTCGTCGCGGTCGTCGAGGCGGGCGCGATGTCGAAGGCGGCCCGGCAGCTGCACGTGAGCCAGCCGGCGCTGTCCCAGACGATCACGGCGCTGGAGCGGCGGCTCGGCGTCCGGCTGCTGGTGCGCACGAGCACCGGCGTGCAGGTCACCGACGCCGGGACGACGCTGCTCGGCGAGGCCCGCGCCGTGCTGGCGCGCCACGACCAGGCGCTCGCCGCGATGGCCCGGCACACCGCGGACGGCGGCGGCGTGCTGCGCGTCGGCGTCCCCCTGGAACTGCCGCCGGAGCTGCTGCCCTCGGCGCTCGCGCGGCTGCCGGACACGCGGGTGCAGGCCCGGCACCTGTCGTCGGTGGCCCAGGTGGCCGCGCTGCGGGCCGGCGAGCTGGACGTCGGGCTGGTCCGCGAGCGCCCGGCCGGTCCCGACCTGGACGCGGCACTCGTGGTGACCGAGGACGTCGGCGTCCTGCTGGCCACGGACCTGGCGGAGAAGCTGGGCTCGCCGGTCCGGCTGGAGGATCTGGCCGGCCTGGAGTGGTTCGCCTTCCCGCGTGCGGGCAGCCCGGCCTGGTACGACGAGCTGGCGGCGATCCTGCGCAGCCACGGCCTCGACGTCGGGCCGGAGGTCCCGGAGGAGCAGCGGCTGATCGTCGAGCTCAAGATCCCGGCGGTCAGCGCGGGCGGGGCGTACGCGTTCGCGCCGCCCGAGTGGCCGTACCCGCTGCCGGACACCGTGCGCTGGGTGCCGCTGGCCGGGAACCCGATCGTCCGGCGGACCTGGGCCGTGTGGCCGGCGACGTCGCACCGGCGGGACGTCGCGGAGTTCGTCGCGGCGCTGGAAGACCATCGGCGGAACGGATCGCGGGCATAAGGAGGGCCGAAGGCACATCAGGAAGGGTTTTGCGGGCGGTCTCGCTTGAACTCTGCGACCGGGGAAACACCCCGATTGCGAAGGAGTTGAGCATGACTGCAGTGACATCCGGGGCTTCGCCCCGGGCCGGGGGCTCCGCCACCCGGACCCCCGAAGGAGCTGCAAAACTGTCCGGGTCGACGGCCCTGGTGACCGGTGGGACGAGCGGCATCGGCCGCGCGACGGCGGTCGCGCTGGCCGGGCTCGGCGCGCACGTGGTGCTGTCCGGCCGGGACGCCGGGCGCGGCGCCGAGGCCGTCGAGCAAATCCGTGTGGCGGGCGGCAAGGCCGACTTCGTCGCGGCGGACCTGAAGGACGCGGCGTCGGCGCGTGCCCTCGCGGCCCGGGCGCGCGAGGTGGGCGGGCCGATCGACGTGCTGGTCAACAACGCCGGCGTGTTCCCGACCGGGCCGACTTCGGGCTTCCCGGAGGCGGACTTCGACGCGGTCTTCACGATGAACGTGAAGGTGCCGTTCTACCTCGTCGCCGAGCTGGCGCCGGAAATGGCCGCGCGCGGCCACGGCGCGATCGTGAACGTGTCCACGGTCGTCGCGACGGCCGGCATGGCGGGCATGGCGCCCTACGGCGCGTCGAAGGCGGCGATCGAGCTGATGACGAAGGCGTGGGCGGCGGAATTCGGGCCGTCGGGCGTGCGCGTCAACGCGGTCAGCCCGGGCCCGACCCGCACGGAAGGCACGGCGGCGTTCGGCGACGGCCTGGACGACCTGGCGGCGGCGGGCCCGGCCGGCCGGGTGGCGGCCCCGGAGGAGATCGCGGCGGCGATCGCCTTCCTGGCGGCGGGCGACTCGAGCTTCGTCCACGGCGCGGTGCTCCCGGTGGACGGCGGCCGGCTGGCGGTGTGAGCCGCGGCGGACGGCGTCACCGCAGGAAGGTGACGCCGTCCCGCGGCCGCTCGTCCACCGTCAGCGAGAACACGTCCGGTCGCGCGTAGTGCCCCGAAACGTCGAGGCTGTGCCGCGCGGCCACGATCTCCTGCAGGTCGATCTCCGCCGTGATCAGGCCCTCCGCGTCGCGCAGCGGGCCGGCCAGCACGTCCCCCAGCGGGCCGACGATCACGCTGCCGCCGCGGAAGGGGTCTTCGCCTCCTGCCTCGTACGGGCACGCCGAAACCACGAAACACCGGCCCTCGTCGGCGATGTGGCGCATCGACGCCTGCCAGACGTCGCGGTCGTCCGCCGTCGGGGCGCACCAGATCTCGACGCCCTTCGCGTACATCGCCGCCCGCAGCAACGGCATGTGGTTCTCCCAGCAGATCGCCGCGCCGGCCCGGCCCGCCGCCGTCGGGACCACCGGGAGCGTCGACCCGTCGCCGCGGCCCCAGAACACGCGTTCCCGCGCCGTCGGCACCAGCTTGCGGTGCTTGCCCACCAGCCCTCGCTCCGGATCGAGGAACACCACCGTGCTGTAGAGCGTCGAGCCGTCGCGCTCGATGACGCCCACCACCAGCGTCGCGCCGGTCCGGGCGGCGAGCCCGGCCAGCTCCGCCGTCTCCGGGCCGGGTACGGCCACCGCCGCGTGGAAGTACTCGACGAACGGCACGCGGCCCGGATATCCGCCGAGCACCGCCTCCGGCAGCACCACCAGGGAGACGCCGCGGAGCTCGTCCTCGAACGCCAGGATCCGCTCCAGCGGAACACCCGTGCCGAGCTGCAGCGCGGCGACGACCGTCATCCGCGCGCCGGCCACGGGACCACCGCCGACGTGCGCCGCTGGTAGTCCGCGTACTCGGGGTACCGGGACTTCGTGATGCTCTCGGTGAACCGCGTCGAGCCCACGAACAGCAGCGTGAGCAGGACCGCGCCGGCGACCGTCCACTGCAGACCGCCGGCGACCACCCCGAACGCGGCGAACGCCCACCACTGCGCCTGCTCGAAGAAGAAGTTCGGGTGCCGCGAGTAGCGGAACAGCCCGGCCTGCAGGAACCGCGTCGGCGCCCGGCCCGCGTGCTTCTCGCGGTGGAACTCCCACTGCTGCTGGTCGGCGACCGTCTCGCCGGCGAGGAAGACGGCGAACACCACCGCGACGACGACGTCCGCGACCCCGAACCCGCCGGGGTGCTCCAGCGCGGTCAGCGCCGGGAGGGTGATCAGCAGCAGGATGGCGTTCTGGTACAGCGAGATGAAGAAGAAGTTGAACAGCTGGAACTGCCACGGCGCCATCCGCTCGCGCAGCACCGCCCACCGGTAGTCCTCGCCGCCGGGCGCGTACCCGCCCTTGCGGGCGAAGTTGAACGTCAGCCGGGCGCCCCACAGCACCACCAGCGCGAACATCACGTCGAGCCGGGCGTCGGCGAACCCGGCGGCGCCGGCGAAGATCCCCACGTAGGCCACCGGCACGATCGACCAGATCCGGTCGACCCAGGAGTACTCCCTGGTCAGCACCGACACCAGCCAGGTGCCGAGCGTCACCCCGGCGAAGACGTACAGGCACACCCGCAGCGCGTCCATGTGCTCACTTTAGGACCTACGATCGGCGTTGTGCCGCATTCCTTCCTCAGCCACCTCGAGTGCTCGCGGACCGGCGAACGCCTGGACGCCGACGCCGTCCAGGGCCTCTCCCCGGCGGGCGCACCGCTGCTCGCGCGTTACGACCTCGACCGGGTCCGCGAAGCCGTGACGCCGAAGGAGATCGCCGGGCGCGAGCCGACGCTGTGGCGCTACCACGAGGTGCTGCCCGTGCGCTCGGCCGAGCACGTCGTCAGCCTCGGCGAGGGCATGACACCGCTGCTGCGGCTGCCGCGCTACGGCCGTGAGCTGGGGCTGCCGCGCCTGTGGATGAAGGACGAGGGCCTGGTTCCGACCGGCACGTTCAAGGCCCGGGGCGCCGCGGTCGGCGTCTCCCGTGCGGCCGAGCTGGGCGTACGCGGGATCGCGATGCCGACGAACGGCAACGCCGGCGCGGCGTGGGCGTTGTACGCGGCGCGCGCGGGGCTGTCGAGCCTGGTCGCGATGCCGGCCGGCGCCCCGGCGATCACCATGCGCGAGTGCGTCGCCGCCGGTGCCGAGCTGTACCGGGTGGACGGTCTCATCGGCGACGCGGGCAAGCTCGTCGCTTCGGCGGTTTCGCGGCGTCCCGGAGTGCAGGACGTCTCGACGTTGAAGGAGCCGTACCGCATCGAGGGCAAGAAGACGATGGGCTACGAGATCGCCGAGCAGTTCGGCTGGCGGCTGCCCGGCGTCATCCTCTACCCCACCGGCGGCGGCGTCGGCATCATCGGGATCTACAAGGCCCTGCTGGAGATGCGGGAGCTGGGCTGGGTTTCCGGTCCGCTGCCCCGGCTCGTCGCCGTCCAGGCCACCGGGTGCGCGCCGATCGTCTCGGCGTTTTCGCGCGGTGCGCGGGAAAGCACCCCGTTCCCGGACGCCCGCACGGTCGCCTTCGGCATCACCGTGCCCAAGGCGCTGGGCGACTTCCTCGTGCTCGACGCCGTGTACGCGACCGGCGGGACCGCGATCGCCGTCACCGACGAGGAATTGCTCGCGGCCCAACGGGACCTGGCCGCACGGGAAGGCACCTTCGTCTGTCCGGAGGGCGGCGCGTGCTTCGCCGCGCTGCGGCACCTTCGCGAGTCCGGGTGGCTCGAGGGCGACGAAGACGTCGTCGTGCTCAACACCGGCGCCGGGATCAAGTACCCGGAGACGGTGCCCCTGGACGTCCCGCTCCTGTCGACGACCGACGCGATTCCTTAAAGGACCGAACGCACGGTTTCGGGGTCGCGGGCGACGACCGTCGTGCCGTCGTCGGCGGTGATGATCGGCCGTTGGATCAGCTTGGGGTGCTCGGCGAGCGCGTCGATCCACTTCGGCCGGTCCTCGGGCGTGCGGCCCCAGGTCTTGAGGCCGAGCTCCTTCGCGACGGGCTCGGCGGTGCGCGTGATGTCCCACGGTTCGAGGCCGAGGCGGTCCAGGACGGCTTCGAGCTCGGCCGCCGTCGGCGGGTCCTCGAGGTAGCGGCGCACGGTGTACTCCGCGCCGGCCTCGTCGAGCAGCGACACCGCGGACCGGCACTTCGAGCACGCCGGGTTGATCCAGATCTCCACGGCGGCAGCTTACCGCCCTGGTTTTGGAGCACGTGCTCTGTTACGGTCTCGGCATGCCCCGCCCCCGCGTCCACGACCTCGACGCGCTCCTCGACGTCGCCGAGCGGCTCATCGCCTCCTCGGCGGAGGTCACCGTGCGTGGCCTGGCGGCGGCCGCGGGCGTCCCGAACGGGACGATCTACCACGCGTTCGGGTCGCTCAGCGCCCTGCGGGCCCGGGTCTGGCTGCGTGCGGCGACGGCGTTCCTCGACCTCCAGACCTCGTTCGTGGACGAGGCTTCGTCGCCGGTGGAGGCGGTCGTCGCGGCGGCGGACACGCCCGCGGTGTTCGCGTCCCGGCGTCCCGAGGGGGCGCGAATGCTGCTGTCGGTGCGGGGAGACCGGCTCTTCGGCCCCGAACTGCCCGACGAACTTGCGGAAGCCCTGCACGCGCTGGACAAACGCCTGGTCGCCCTGCTGGTCCGGCTCGCCCGCGGGCTGTGGGACCGCGGCGACGGCCTGGCGGTCGAGGTGATCACGACGTGCGTCGTCGACCTGCCGACGGCGTTCTTCCGGCGTGACATCACCGATCCACTGGTGCGGGAAAGGCTGGCCGCCGCGGTGCGGGCGGTGCTGACCGTGCCCCCTCGAGAAAAGGACCGACCGTGACCGTATCCGTGCTCGACCTGGGCGACGACGAAAACCGGTTCTCCCCGGACTGGCTGCAGCGCGTCCATTCCTCTTTGGACGGCGTCGAGGGCGCCCTGGTGACCACCGGAGGCGGCAAGTTCTATTCGAACGGCCTCGACCTCGAATGGCTGACGGCGCACGGCGACCAGGCAGCCGGGTACGTCGCGGAGGTCCAGGAGCTGTTCGCCAGGGTGCTGACCCTGCCGGTCCCGACCATCGCGGCGATCAACGGCCACGCGTTCGGCGCGGGCGCGATGCTGGCCATGGCCCACGACTTTCGCGTGATGCGCAGCGACCGGGGTTATTTCTGCTTTCCGGAGGCGGACATCAACATCCCGTTCACCCCGGGAATGGCGGCGCTGATCCAGGGCAAGCTGACCCCCTCGGCGGCGATCGCCTCGATGACGACCGGGCGCCGATTCGGCGGCTTGGAAGCGGCGGAGATCGGGTTGGTGGACGAGGTCGCGGGCGAGGGCGAGGTGGTGAAGGTGGCTCGCGAACGGGCGGAGGCATTGGCGGGCAAGGACCGCGGAACATTGGGCGCGATCAAGGCGACGATGTTCGCGCCGGCGGTGGCGGCTTTGCAGGCGGGGTAGGCCTCCGGCCCCCGGTATCCAGCTTACCGGGGGCCACCGACAGTTTCGGTTGGTCGGCGCGGCAGGGGCGGGGCGAGGGAAGCGGCGGCGCGGAGGGAAAGCGCAGTGCGGCGCGAAAGCTAGTGTCCTGCGCCTGAAGTTCGCTATCTAATTGTAGGATGCGGTGATGGCGGGTCGTGGACGGTCCAAGGTCGAGCTGATCCTCAGTGATGAC
>NZ_JBFAZA010000032.1:0-127273 GCF_040681595.1 Amycolatopsis sp. NPDC051716
TGAACGCACCGAAGGCCGCCTTGGGTGCGTTGAACGCAACCAAGGCCACATTGGGGCGCTCGGGGACCGGGCCGCTGTCACTGAACTTCGGACGCGCGACACTAGGACTGCTCCTTCGAGCACCACCAGGTCGACCGGCCGCCGACCGTCCCGTGGCTCATCTCCGCGCCGCAGCGCGGGCAGTGGTCGCCCGGCCGCCGGTGGCCGATGATATCGCCGGTGTGGACGCCGCCGTGGCGGATGGCCGCGCGCAACGCCTTCCGCAGCGCCTTGTGCAAGTCACCGAGGTCGCCGGAGTTCAGCTCGTGCACCGGCCGGGCCGGGGACAATGCCGCCTGCCAGAGGGTTTCGTCGGCCAGCAGGTTCCCGATCCCGGCCACCACCGACTGGTCCAGCAGCCGCGCCTTCAGCGGCGCCCGCCCGCGGCCGACGCGCTCGGCGAAGTCGCGGCGCGAAATCTCCCCGGCGTCCGGGCCGAGCGCGTCGAGATCCGGGTCGAGCCGGACCCGGCTGAGCCGCCGCGTGTCGAACAGGCGCAGCTGTTCGCCGTCGGCGAAAGTGATCCCGAACCGGAACCACTCGGGTTTCTCCACCCGATCACGAGCCCGTCCGGGCGGTCCGCTCTCGCCGCCGAACCGCAGCTGCCCGGCCATCCCGAGGTGCAGGCCGAGGTTCGGGCCGGGCCGCCCGTCGCCGGCTTCCGTTTCGCACCACAGTGTCTTGCCCCGTCGATGCGCTCCCACCAGCCGCCCGCCCCGCAACGCCGTGGCGATGTCCCCCGGGGCGTGTGGGCGGCAGACCCAGTCGTCGTGGTCGTCGACCGCGCAGATCTTCCGGCCGAGCGCACCGGCGAGGACCTGCCGGGCGAGTTCCACTTCGGGGAGTTCGGGCACGCGCACCAGTTTGCGTCAGGGACGCCGGTCGCGCCGCGCCAGCAGCAACGCCGGCAGGATCGCCACGGCGGTGAGGGCGAACGTCGCCGGGTACCCGGCGGAGCCGATCAGCAGCCCGGCGCCCAGCGCGCCGGCCGCCATGCCGAGGTCGTAGGCCGCGTTCCAGATCGCGCTCACCGCGCTCTCGCCGCCGGCGGGCACCCGGGCGTACATCAGCGACAGCGTCGCGTTCTGCAGGGCGCCGAACCCGGCGCCGAACACGAACGCCCCGCCGATCACCGCGGCCGGGGTACCGACGAAGACGAGGCCCGCCATGCCCGCCGCGGCCAGCAGCAGCCCCGGCACCAGCAGCCACGCCGGCCCGTGGCGGTCGCCGATCCGCCCGGCGGCCCAGCGCGCCGCGGTGGCCGCCGCGGGCTGGGCGAGCAACGCGCTCGCGGCGATCCAGGCCGGCTGGTCCGCGGCGGCGAGGGGGAGGAACGTGACCAGGACGCCGGCCGCGGCGGCCGACACCGCGAAGAGCGTCGCGGGCCGGGTCAGCACCGGGTTGCGCAGGCCGGCCAGAACACCTTGGTCCGGTGCGGCGGCCGAAAGGGAGTGCCGCGGCAGGCCCGGCACCGACAGCAGGGCGAGCAGGGTCGCCACGGTCGTCACCACGAACACCGGCGCGTAGCCCCAGTGCGCCGCCGCCCACACGCCGGCCGGCAACGCGAGCAGGCTGGGGATCCCGCCGACGATCCCGACGAGCGCGAGGCCCTCGCCGCGCCGGTCCGCCGGGATCAGCAGGGCGGTGACGGCCCCGCCGGCCACCACGGCGATGGCGTACCCGATCCCGCGCACCACGCTGACCGCGATGATGACGCGGATGTCGTCGCTGAAGGTCAGGACGAGGGTCGGCACCCCGAGCAGGACCAGCCCGGTGGCCAGCGCCCACCGATAGCCGACGCGGGCGACGAGCCGCGGCGTCACCAGCTCGGCGGCCACGGTGGCCAGCAGCAACGCGACCGTCGCGAGCCCCGCGCCGGCTTCCGAGCCGGCCTGTTTCGCGAACAGCGGCACCACCGAAAGCGGCAGGAAGAAGCCGATCGACGAGCCGATGATCGAGACGAAGCGCACCAGCAGGGCGCGGGACACCAACCGGGGGCGGAGCTGCAGGTCGACGGTCATGCCGAGAACGCTAGAAGCGAACCGGGTCACCGGTAAGGTCCAGTTCCATGCCTGTGGAGTGGGCCGGTTCGGGTCCGGAGCTGCTGTTCACGATCGACCGCGAGAGCGGGGACGGGCTCCGCGCGCAGCTGGAGCGGCAACTGCGTGACGCGATCTGCGGCGGCCGCCTGGCGGGTGGGGAGCGGCTGCCGTCGTCCCGCGAACTCGCCCGCGCCCTCGGCCTGTCCCGCGGCCTGGTCCAGGACTGCTACGCCCAGCTGCAGGCCGAGGGCTACCTGACCAGCCGCCCCGGATCGGCCACCCGGGTGGCGGCGGTCGCCCGCCGGGCCGCGCCGCCCCCGCCGAGCCCGCGGACGCCGCCGCGGCCCGCGATCGCCGACTTCCGCCACGGCGTGCCGGATCTCCGCCTGGCGCCCCGAGAGGACTGGGCGTGGGCGGTTCGCGAGGTCTGCCGCACCGCGCCGAACACCGCGTTCGACTACGGCGACCCGATCGGCGAGCGGCAGCTGCGGGAGGTGCTCGCCGCGTACCTGCGCCGGGTGCGGGCGGTCGCGGCCCCGGCCGAGCAGGTCGTCGTCTGCACCGGGATGGCGCAGGCGCTCGGCCTGGTGCTGCGGGCGCTCGCCGCCGACGGCGTCACCCTGGCCTTCGAGGACCCCGGCGCCGTCCGGTCGACGACGAGCCAGGCGGCCGCCGCCGGGATGGCCGCGGTGCCCGTCCCGGTGGACGAAGACGGCCTGGACGTCGAGGCGCTCGACCGCAGCGGGGCGCGGGCCGTGCTGGTGACCCCGGCGCACCAGTGGCCGACCGGCGTGGTGCTCGCCGGGCACCGCCGTCAGGAACTGCTCGCGTGGGCGCGCCGGCGCGACGGCCTGGTCATCGAAGACGACTACGACGCGGAATTCCGCTACGACCGCGACCCGGTCGGCTCACTGCAGGGCCTCGACCCCGGCCACGTCGTTTCGCTCGGCACCGTCAGCAAGTCGCTCGCCCCGGCCCTGCGCCTGGGCTGGCTGGTCGCCCCCGAACGGCTGATTCCCGTGCTGGCCCACGACAAGGCCGTCACCGACCGCGGGAGTCCCGGTCTCGACCAGCTCGCCCTGGCGCTGTTGATCGAGTCCGGGCGCTACGACCGGCACCTGCGCCGCGCCCGCGCCGAGTACGCCGCCCGGCGCCGGACGCTCGTCGACGCGCTGGCCGTCCACGCGCCCGGCCTCCGCGTCACCGGGCTCGCCGCCGGGTTCCACGCCGTCCTGCACCTGCCGCCCGGGGCCGGCGAGGAGCAGGTGATCGACCAGGCCCGGCAGCGGGGTGTCGGGCTCTACGGCCTGGCCGGCCTGCACGCGACGCCGGGGCCGTGGCCGCCGCGGCTGATCCTGGGGTTCGGCGACACCCCGGACCACGCGATCGCGCCCGGCATCGCCGCCGTTGCCGACCTGTTGCGCGGTTGATCGGTGCTCAGGAAAGGCTCGCGGAAGCGGTGGTCTCCCAGGCGAACCCGTCCGGGTCCGTGAACGCCGCGGGCGCGCCGCCGACCGCGATCCGGTGCGAGCCGCTGCCCTCGGGGGCGACGCCGGCGTCCTTCGCGAGCGCCTTGCGGCGGTACAGCGCCAGCTTGACGGGGCTCTCGCCGGCGTCGAACTCGACGTACATCTTGCCGAAGCTCTTCCCGACGGTCAGGCCGTGGCCGAGGTAGAACTTCTTGCTGGCGGCTACGTCGGCGGCGCCCAGCAGGAGCACGACGGATTCGATCTTGCGGGTGGCCGGGCCGGTGTTCTTCTTGGCGGAGGTCGCGAGCTTCCAGATCGCCCCGTCCGGCGCCCGGACGGTGCCGCCGTAGCCCCACATGGACTTGCTGGCGGGCTTGATGGTCGTGGCCCCGGCCTTCAGGGCGGTCTCGATCAGGGAGTCGACGTCGGCGGGCTGCGGCACGGTGAGGGAGAGGGTGTACCCGCGGAAGCCGTCGCTCGGCGCGTCCGAGACCCGGAACCGCAGCTGGGTGGTGAGCCCGAAGGCGTCGGCGTAGAAGCGCTCGGCGGCGGCGGTGTCGGCGACTTCGAGGGTGATGGTTTCGATGTTGGTCATGCCGGTAACGCTAGGTCCGGACCGCTGACCGGCGCTTCTCGATTCCTGATCGGTCTGGGCGGGCCCGTGCGGAAAAGGAGTGGGCGGGACGCTCGCGGAGCTGATAACTTGCCGTTGACCGTGACCCGGCCCGAGGAGGTGAGACCCGTGAACGCTGTACGCAATGGGTGCTCCCCCTCGTCGTCACGGACGGGCGGCTGACGCAGGTGTCGCCGGGAGCGCTTCGACAGTCTCCCGAAAGGCGACACCATGGACTATCTGCACCAACGGCCGGACGTGGCCGGCCGCGGGGAAGCGTTCCGGCGACCGGACGGACGCCTCTTCCTCAGCATCGACACGTGGGACCAGGCTGACTTCGCGCTGCTCGCGGCCGACATGCTGCCGAAACTGCCGAGGCCGCTGTACACAGTGGTCGACGAAGCCGACACCGAGCTCCGGTCCTGCTGGGAATCGGCCGGTTTCACCCCGCGACGCCGTGAGTGGGAGTACGTCGTCCCCACGGCACCGGGCACGGTTCCCGCCATCCCGGGGGTGACGATCGGGCCGCCGTCCGACGAGCGGGCCCTGCGCTCGCTCGACGACGCGATCCGCGCCGAAGTCTCGGCGACGGTGGGCTGGCCGGAGATGCCGGCCGAGATCCTTCCCCGCCCGGACGTCCTGGACCTCACGAAGTACACGGTGGCCGCGGCCGAGGAGGGTTACGTTGGCCTGCTCAGGCTGGCGGCGGTGCCGCGGCAGCCGCGGATCGGCCTGCTCGCGGTCCGCGCGGACCGGCAGCGGACCGGGATCGGCCGCGCGCTGCTGACCCATGTGCTGAATGCGTTGCACCGCAACGGAGTTCAGGCGGCCACGGCCGAAGTGAACGAAGCGAACCCGGCGGCTCTCGCGTTGGCCGAGGGCGCCGGAGCCCGCCGGGTGGGCGGCAACGTCGAGCTGGTGCTGCGCTGATGGCGAACACGGCGGGCATCGAAGTCGAGGGCACGGTCGTCGAGTGCCTGCGGAACGCGACGTTCCGGGTGGAGCTGGAGAACGGGCACAAGGTCCTCGCGCACATCAGCGGGAAGATCCGGAAGAACTTCATCAAGATCCTGCCGTTCGACCGGGTCCTGGTGGAGCTGAGCCCGTACGACCTGAACCGGGGACGGATCCTGTTCCGCTACCGGACGTAGTACGGGGGTCGCCGTCGCCGGGTCCCCGGACCCGGCGACGGTTTTCCGGAGGAGGTGGGCGAACCGGACCAAGGCCCTCGCCGGGTGAGGAATCAGTATTCGTTCTTGATGACGAAGTAGGAGCCGCGGATGGTGCCGGCCAGCTTCGACTTCTGGCGGGCGAACTTGAACGAAGACAGTTCCTCGGGGATCTCCATCCCGTCGGAGAGCTTGAACCCGACGGCCCGCTTCCCGCCGTCGTCCACGGTGTACAGCACGTTGATCGACAGGCCGCTCTCGTAGAACACGTACGTCCACCGGATGTTCTCGACCTGGAACGCGGTCGCCTCGAGCGGGCGGGAGGCGATGACGATGCCGCGCTCTTCCTCGAGGATGCGGTGCACCCAGTCGACGGTGGGCCGGACGTCGCCGGCGGGCTCGACCGTGAAGACGTGGTCGTACTTGTTCTTGAAGTACCGCGCCTCGTTGGCCCGCAGCCCGGCGAGCGCGTCCGCGACCGGCGACGACTCCAGGCCGGCCGTCGATACGGTCTCGAAGTCCACGGTGTGGGGCATGGCGATCCTCCGCGTCGGTGTCCTGGCCGGACTTCAGCCTAGGCCGTCGTGGCGGTTACGGCCTCCGGACGCGCAGGACGCCGGTCAGCAGCGGGAGGACGAACTCGCCGCGCCGGTCCGCGAGGTGGGCGCGGATCCGGTCCAGCGTGGCCTCCCGCTCTCGCGCCGGCATGACCAGCACGCCGGCGCGCGTCGCGAGGGTCGCGACGAGGGAGCCGGCGGTGCGCCGCTGTCCGTGCGGGAACTCGGCCTGCTCCGGTGCGCCGAACCGGGCCACCAGGCCCGCCGTGGCGGCACGCCAGCTGCTGAACGTGTCACGGGGGCCGATCACCGCGGGGCCGCTGACCCGCTCCAGCCCGGCCACCCAGCCGACCCGGTCGTCCAGGACGTTCCACAAACCGGCCAAGACGCCGCCGGGGGCGAGCACCCTGGCCATCTCGGGCCCGGCGACGGCCATGTCGAACCAGTACAGTGCGTTCCCGGCCAGCACGGCATCGACGGAGGCGTCCGGCAGCGGGATCGCCTCGGCACCACCCGCCAGGGCGAGGACGTCCGGCCGGGCGCGCCGCAGCTCGGCCAGCATCGCCGGGTCCGGCTCGACCGCGATGATGTCGGCGCCGAGAGCGGCCAGGGTGCCGGTCAGCTTGCCGGTGCCGGCCCCGAGGCCCAGCACCCGTGGACCGGGTGCCGCCGCCAGAGCCCACCGCACCGCGGCCGGCGAGTAGTCCGGGCGGTGCTCGCGTAGCCGGCCGCCGCCGCGCCGAAGGACGAGCCGTGCCGCCGTCGCGTGTCGTGGTCCACGAGGCACCGTAACCTTCGGAAAAAATCCGGGCGAGGTTGTCGGATCGGGCCGGCGGCGTTCGTAGCAAGGGTGAAGTCACCCGCGAGGGGTGGCCACCGAGAGAGGATTTCCTGATGCAGTACCTGGTTTCCGTGATCGACGACAAGAGCAATCCCGGCAGCACGGACCGGCAGCCCGCCATCAGCGAGTTCAACGACCGGCTGATCGCCGAGGGCTACTGGGTCTTCGCGGGCGGGCTCGCGGACACCGACGCGGCCACGGTCGTCGACCACCGGGGCGAGCAGGCGGTGATCAGCGACGGGCCGTTCCTCGAGTCGAAGGAGTACCTCGCCGGGTTCTGGGTGTGGGAGGTCCCCGACCTCGACGTGGCGCTCAAGCTCGCCGCCGAGGCGTCGAAGGCCTGCGATCGGAAGATCGAGGTGCGACCGTTCCGGTGAGCGACGTCGAGCAGGCGGTGACCCGGGTGCACCGCGCGGAGTGGGCCCGGGTGGTGGCCGCGCTGACCAGGCGTTTCGGCGACCTCGACCTCGCCGAGGAGGCCGCCGCCGAAGCGTTCGCGACCGCCGTCGAGCGGTGGCCGGCCGACGGCGTGCCCCCGAACCCCGGTGCCTGGCTGACCACCACCGCCAACCGCAAGGCCATCGACCGGATCCGGCGCGAAAACAAGCGCGACGACAAGCACCAGGAGGCCCGGATGGTGTACGACGACGCCCCGCCCGAGCCGTCCGGCGCCATCGACGACGACCGGCTGCGGCTGATCTTCACCTGCTGCCACCCCGCGCTGGCGACCCAAGCCCGCGTGGCGCTGACGCTGCGCCTGGTCGGCGGCCTGACCGTGCCCGAGATCGCCCGCGCCTTCCTGGTGCGGGAGTCCACTTTGGAGCAGCGGATCACCCGCGCGAAGGCCAAGATCAAGGCCGCGCGCATCCCCTACCGCGTGCCGGCCGCCGAGGACCTCCCCGCACGCGTGTCCGGGGTGCTCACGGTCCTGTTCCTCGTCTTCAACGAGGGCTACCTGGCCACCGGTCCCGGCACCGACCCGATCCGGCACGAGCTGACCGCCGAGGCGATCCGGCTCACCCGCCTGATCCACGCCCTCCTCCCGGACGACGGCGAGGTGACCGGCCTGCTGGCGCTGATGCTGCTCACCGAAGCCCGCCGCCGAGCCCGGGTTTCGGCGGGCGAGCTGGTCTCGCTCGACGAGCAGGACCGCGGCACCTGGGACGCGGCGCTGATCGCCGAGGGACACGGGCTGGTGCGCGAGCGTCTCGCCGCCGGGGTGGCGCCGGGCCGTTACCAGATCCTGGCGGCGATCAACGCCGTGCACACGTCCGCCCGCGACATCCGCGACACGGACTGGTCGCAGGTCGTCGCCCTCTACGACCAGCTGGTCCGGGTGGACGCGTCCCCGGTCGTCGCGCTCAACCGGGCGATCGCGGTCGCCGAGCTCGACGGCCCGGAGGTGGCACTGGCCGCCGTCGACCGGCTCGAGGATCAGCTGGCCGGCTACCACGCCTACCACGTGACCCGCGCCGACCTGCTCCGGCGGCTGTCCCGCGGCGCGGAAGCCCGCGCGGCGTACGGCAAAGCCATCGAGCTGGCGGGCAACACCGCCGAGATCGCGTACCTGACGCGCCGGCGGGATCAGCTGGGGTAGCCGGAACCGGACGCACCGCACCCGACCCGATCCGGGGCCGAGCCGTGTCGCGGTCGTGATCACGGCACCGGAGGCTGTACCAGATGCGAACTGGGGTCTTTCCGCGCTGGGCGGCGCATCCGCTGACCGTCGGCGCCACGGCGGTCCTGCTGCTCAACGACCACCTGCTCAAACCGGCGTGGCCGGGCCTGGTCACCGGGAAGCTCAGTGACGTGGCCGGGCTGGTCGCGGCCCCGCCGGTGCTCGGGCTGCTGCTCGGCCTGTTCCTCGCCCGACGGCTCGCCGCCCCGGCCGCGGTGGCGGTGACCGGTGCCGCGTTCGCGGTGGTCAAGCTGACCGCGGCCGGTGCCGGCGTCGCTTCGGCGGCGTGGTCGGTCGTCAACGGTCCTTCGGTGGTCCTGGCCGATCCGACCGACCTGGTCGCGCTGCCCGCGCTGGGGCTCTCCTGGTGGGTCTGGCGCCGGGTCACGGCGGCCCCGCCCCTGCCGGCGGACCTGGTGTTCCGGGCGCGGGTGATCGTCGCGGTGCCGTTCACGGTACTGGCGATCACCGCGACGTCGGCGGCCCAAGACAACACTCCGGCGGTCGAATCCGTGCAGATCAAGGGCACGGATGTGGTGATCGAGGCGGCCAGGGAGAGCTACAGCTCGTCCTCGGGCGTCGACGGCTGGCGGTTCGTGTCGCAGGTGCCGCCGACGAACTGGTCGACGGCGGGGCCGGCGCCGGAGCGGCAGCTGCAGACCCAAGCCTGCGTGCCCGACGTGGCCGCACACTGCTACCGGGTGCGCGGCACCGCC
The DNA here is from genome assembly GCF_040681595.1 of Amycolatopsis sp. NPDC051716. Taxonomy (NCBI): domain Bacteria; kingdom Bacillati; phylum Actinomycetota; class Actinomycetes; order Pseudonocardiales; family Pseudonocardiaceae; genus Amycolatopsis; species Amycolatopsis sp. NPDC051716. Next base: position 9,125 of record NZ_JBFAZA010000032.1, read on the forward strand.
GATCTCGACAACGAAGGGCTGCTGCCGAGCGGTGGCCGCCCGCCCGGCGTCGACGAGTCGGCCGATGCCGGCCGGACCTGGCACACCGCCTGGGAGACGCCCGCCGCCCGGTGGCAGTTCATCTCGCGCCAGCACCCGTTTCCGGCCGGGGTGGTCAACCTGGCCAAACTGTCCAGTGTGGAACTCGTCGTCCGCGCCGTCCCGGGCGGGCACGAGGTGTTCGTGGCCAACGGCGTGGAAGGGCTGGTGGTCCGCGGTGCCGACGGTGCGTGGCGCCGGATCCCGGTCGTGGTCCCCGAGACCGGGCTGGCCATCCGGCCGGCGCCGCTCACCGCGTTCGGCCGGTTCATCGGGGACGACGTCAACTACGCCGGCTTGCTCGCCGTGCTCGCGCTGCTGATCGGGACGACGCTGGCGGCCGCCCGGGTCCGCACCCGGCTCGGCCGCGGGCTCACCGCCGTGGTTCCCCTCGTCCTGCTCATCGTGCTGGGTGTCCCGGTCCTCGGCGCGGTGGCGTTCTTCACCGAGGGCTCCGGCATGTCGACCGGGCCCTGGCTGGTGGCCTCCCTCTGCCTGGTCGGCACCGGTGCCGCGCTCGCACTGGCTCAGCCGCGCCTGTACCGGCCGCGCATGATGGCGGTCGTCGCCGCCGCCGTCCTGACCGGACTGGCGTACGTCGCGCCCGCACTGGGCTGGACGCTGGGCCACCCGCAGGAGCACGCCCCGGCGGCCGGACTCGGCCTGATCCTCGCCGCGGCTTGCCTGCCGGTGGTCGCCGTGGCCGGCTGGTGGGCCGGCGCGCGCGACCCGGCCGCGCCGCCGGGACCACCCTGGCCGCCGGATCCGCCGTGGCCGCGCGAGCCGTCCGGGCCGCCATGGCCGGTGGATCCGCCTGTCCCGAGGCGGAAGTCCTAGCGCGGTCGTCCCGGCGGTCCGCACTCGACGCCGTGTCGCGGTGTCAGGCGGACTTCGCCTCGTGGACGGTCGCGGCCGCGGCGTGGGGGTCGGGGACCGTGATCGTCACGCTCCGGCCGGTGCGCAGGGTCAGGCGCAGGGCGGGCCCGGTCCGGAGCGTGAAGTAGGTGTGGCGCGGGGTCCACCAGAAGCCGAGGGACAGCCGCCACAGTGACGGCCGCAGGTCGATCACCTCGGCGCGCTCGATCTCGTCCAGCCGGTAGGTGCGGCGCGGCCGGCCGAACGCTCCACAGTGGACCGAAACGCCGTTGGGGCCCGCCGCTGTCCGGACCCGCAGCCCGGTCAGCACGATGACGAGCAAGACGGCCGCGGCGGCGAGGAGCGGGATCGCGGGGCCGGCCGGGGCGAGCCAGTTGCCGTGCGACAGGCCGCCCAGTGACAGCAGCGGCACCATCAGGGCGGCGCCGAACGCCACCAGCAGCGGCCAGTTCGTCACGCGGCCGGTGTAGATCGAATACCGGCCGGGGCCGGGTAGCGCGGATGCCGTCACGGGGCACCGTCCTCTCGACGTGTCAGGTCAGCCGCTCGATGAGACGAAGCAGGTCGTGGCGCCCCAGGCCGTGCCGCCGGGCCACGGCGACGAGCGTCTGCGCCGCCTCGGTGACCGGGGCCGGCTCGGTGACGGCGGACGCGACGCGTGCCCCGCGGCCCCGCCGGAACTCCAGCACGCCCTCGTCTCGCAGCCGCCGGTAGGCGGCCAGCACGGTGTTGCGGTCGACGGAAAGCGCCCCGGCCAGCTCGGCCGCCGGCGGCAGCTGCTCGCCGACGGCGAGTTCTCCCGAAGCCACGCCCCGCCGCACGCAAGCCACGATCTGGAGTGGCAACGCCTCCGGGGAGGTGTGATCGACTACCCATCTCATAGTGCTAGTATTATTAGCACCATCTGAGGCGGGTGGTCAATGGCGCAGGTTCGGGGGAGTGTGCGGTGATACCGGAAGGCCGGTCGGAGGAGTTCCTCGAGCACGCCCGCCGTGCCTACGGGGATCTCCGGAACCCGTACTACGGGTTCTTCGCCGACGCGCTGAACGACAACCCGTGGAAGCCGCTCCTGCGTGGATTCGAGGAGTTCCTCAAGGTCGAAGACTGGACTGATCGGACGGACGACGTCAGCTTCTCGTACGTCCTCGAGCCGCGCCGCCGGAGCCGCTCGGTATGGAGCCTGTGGCTGTCGGCGGTGGGGCCGTACTCGTTCCTCACCTACAGCGATGCCGGCAACGAATTGGCGCGCGCCGACGTGGTCACCGGTCTTGGTCAGGGGCGGCCCGCGGAAGAAGCCCGGATCATCGGGATGCTCCGGGCAGCCGGACTGACCTTGCTCAGCGCCGAAGAAATCGAGATGACGGTCGATTTCCACCCGCCGGACGGCCGGTTTCCGGTGTCCGCGTTCGTGCTGCTCTTCGGCGAGTCGGACGTGCCGTGGTGGCACGGATCGTGAAGCCGGCCAACGTCGGTTAGGCAGGCACGGTTCGCCAGGACTCGGCGAGCCGCCCGCACCAGGACGCCACGAGTACCGAGACGGTCAGCAGCGCGACGCTGCCCGCGATGTCCAGCACGTAGTGGTTCGCCGTGGCGAGCACGTCCGCCATCATCAGCAGCGGGAACGACCACGCCGCCGTCGCCAGGCGTGGGTGCGTGCCGCGCAGGGCGGTCCACACCGCATACGCGCACCACAGCGACCAGCCGACGTGCATGCTCGGCATCGCCGTGTAGTGGGTGGGTTTCGTCCAGCTCGCCACGCCCAGGAAGTCATACCTGGCCACGATGTCCACCGCGCCCGGCAGCGCGAACCGCGGTGGCGACATCGGCACCGCCCAGTACACCGGCAGGACCAGCGCCGTCATCGCGACCATCGTCCGGCGCACCTGGCGGTAGACCTCGGCGTGGCGGACGAACACCCACAGCAGCACGCCCGCGACCACCACGTAGTACAGCCGGTACAGGTACACGGCCAGGTGGCCGAGGACCGGCCGGCCGGCCAGCCAGTCGTTCGCACTCCGCTCGATGTCGAGGTGGGCCAGGTGTTCCAGGGACTGCAGCGCCAGCGCATGGGCGTCGGCGGCCGCGAAGTCCTTGCCCACAGCGGCGTCGAGCCGCGCGAAGAGCAGGAACCAGAGCAGGAGGAAGGCCAGTTCGACGAGCACGCCGGGGCGCCCGCCGACGCCCCGGAAGAGCGCCTTCACGCCGGCAGGGTCCGCCGCAGGAACTCCGTCGTCAGCTCCCACGCCCGCGCCGCCGCTTCGGGGTGGTGGAACATCGGGGCCACGTGGTTGTGGAACGCGTGGCCCGCCTCTTCCTGGACGTGGATCTCCGCCCCGGGATGCGTGGCCACCGCGGCCTCCACCACGGCCACGTCGGACCGCGGGATGTACGGATCCGCCCCGCCGAAGTGGAACTGGATCGGGCATCCGACGCGGGAAAGGGCGTCGATCTGCTGCGCCACCGTCGAACCGTAGAACGACACCGCCACGTCCGGGTCGCCCTCGGCCGCCGCCGCGAAGGCCAGCGAGCCGCCCAAGCAGAAACCCAGGACGCCCACGCCGCCCGTCACCGACGGCAGGGACCGGAGGTGGCCGACCGTGGCCAGGACGTCGGAAAGTCCCAACGCCGGGTCGAAGGAGGACATCACTGCCATCGAAGCCGCGACACCCGCTTCGTCGTGGGTCGACGACCAGCCCGGAGCGGTGCGCCAGAACAGCTCCGGGACCGCCACCACGTACCCCGCGGCGGCCAGGTCCGACGCCACCGAGCGCAGGTAGTCGTCCAACCCGAAGATTTCCTGGACCAGCACCAGGCCCGGGCCGCGGCCGGCGGGCGGGTGCCACGTCGGGATGTCGTTCAGGACTGAATTCCTCACCCGGTCACCGTACTGGCTCCGCGGCCGGGTGCGTCCTAAGTTGAGGTGCCGACCAAGGAGGCGTGATGGCTGAACAGACCAAATACGTCCTGGACGAAGCCGATCTCCCTGCCCAGTGGTACAACGTCATCCCCGATCTGCCCGAGCCGCCGCCACCGCCGCTGCACCCCGGCACGCGCGAGCCCGTCGGCCCGGACGACCTCGCGCCGCTGTTCCCGCAGGCGCTCATCGCCCAGGAAGTGACGACTGATCGCTATGTCGACATCCCGGAGGAAGTGCGGGAGGTCTACCGGCTCTGGCGCCCGTCGCCGCTGTTCCGGGCTCGGCGGCTCGAGAAGGCGCTGGGCACCCCCGCGCGGATCTACTACAAGTACGAAGGTGTCAGCCCGGTCGGCTCCCACAAGCCGAACACCGCTGTGCCGCAAGCGTTCTACAACGCAGCCGAAGGCGTCACGCGGCTGACCACCGAGACCGGCGCCGGCCAGTGGGGGAGTGCGCTCGCTTTCGCCTGCGCCCAGTACGGGCTGGAATGCGAGGTCTGGCAGGTGCGGGCGTCCTACGACCAGAAGCCCTACCGCAAGCTGATGATGGAGACGTTCGGCGCGACCGTCCACCCGAGCCCGTCGGAGCTGACCGAGTCCGGCCGGGCGATCCTCGAGCGGCACCCGGACTCGACGGGCAGTCTCGGCATCGCGATCAGCGAAGCCGTCGAGCAGGCGGCGCAGGACCCGGACGCGCGGTACGCGCTCGGCAGCGTGCTCAACCATGTGCTCCTGCACCAGACGGTCATCGGTGAGGAAGCGCTGAAGCAGTTCGAGCTGGCCGGCGACACCCCGGACCTCCTGGTCGGCTGCACCGGCGGCGGCTCCAACTTCGGCGGGCTCGCGTTCCCGTTCCTGCGCGAGAAGCTGGCCGGCCGGATGGACCCGGTGATCCGCGCGGTCGAGCCGGCGGCGTGCCCATCCCTGACGCGCGGCAAGTACGCCTACGACTTCGGCGACACGGCCGGGCTGACGCCGCTGCTGAAGATGCACACGCTCGGCCACGAGTTCATCCCGGACCCGATCCACGCGGGCGGCCTGCGCTACCACGGGATGTCGCCGCTCATTTCGCACATTTACGAGCTCGGCCTGATCGAGGCGATCGCCATCGGCCAGCAGGAGTGCTTCGCGGCGGGCGTGCGGTTCGCCCGGTCCGAGGGCATCATCCCGGCACCCGAGCCGACCCACGCGCTCGCGGCGTGCATCCAGGAAGCGTTGCGGTGCAAGGAGACCGGGGAGGAGAAGGTGATCCTCACGGCGCTGTGCGGCCACGCTCACCTGGATTTGCCGGCGTACGGTGCTTACCTCGCCGGGGACATGGTGGACAACGAGCTGTCCGACGCCACCCTCGAGAAGTCTCTCGCCACGTTGCCCTGACCCGAGCGCCCCAATGTGGCCTTCGGTGCGTTGGACGCGCCGAAGGCCACATTGGGTGCGGTGATTGGAGCGTTACAGGGCGTCCGGGATTTCCGGGCGGGTCAGTTCGGTGCGGGCGGTCGCCAGGACCACGCGGTCGCGGCCGCCCGCCTTCGCCTCGAACACCGCGTCGTCCGCTGCCTGCAGCAGGATCGTGTACTCCGTGGCCGTTTCCGGGTACACCGCCGCGCCGATCGAGGCCGTCAGGCCGCTGATCACCTCGGGCTTGCCCGGGCGGATCACCGGGACCGGCACCTCGAGCCGGGCGATCGCGATCCGGATGCGGTCCGCGACCGACGCCAGCTCCGCGCTGGTCGTGCCCGGGAGCAGCACCACGAACTCGTCGCCGCCGAAGCGGCCCACGTAGTCGCCGCCGCGGACGGCGGCCTGGATCGCCGCCGCGACCGCGCGCAGGACCTCGTCGCCCGCCAGGTGGCCGTTGCCGTCGTCGATGGCCTTGAAGTGGTCGATGTCGATCATCAGCACGCCGGCCGTCGAGGACAGCTCCGCCGCGCGGGCCAGCTCGTTGCGGGCCAGCTGGACCCAGAACTCCGGCGCGAGCAGCGCCGTCTTGGAGTCCGTGCGCGCGGCCGCCTGGAACTGCGGCAGCAGCAGACCGATGTGCAGCGCCACCGGCGTCACCATGAGCACCGGCAGCAGCCACGGCCGGACCGTCATCACCAGCGCGATGCCGCAGCCGACGCCGACCGCGGCCAGCACGATCAGCACGTCGGACGCGTTGCCGAACGCCTGCCGCGGCGGCTTTCCCGGGTTGCTCAGCAGGATCGCCGCGATCACGAGCACGTAGTTCAGGCCGAAGTAGACGATCCCCGACGTCAGCAGCGCGGTCATCCCGCCGAACCCGTCCAGGTAGGGAACGTACGGCGCCACGTGCCCGGTGCCCGCCCACAACACCGCGCCCGCGGCGGTGCACGCCAGGATCACCGTCGCCCCGGAAAACACTTTCCGGTGAATCACACCTCGCCGTTTGTAGACCCGGACCCAGGAATGGGCATAACTCACGACGATGACGAGCGTGGCCAGCGGCGGGGGCAGCAGGAGCAGCCCGGCGAAGATCCAGATCGACTGCAGGTGCATGTGCGGACGGCCGTCGGCGGCCAGCTCGCGGATGCGCTCGATGCGTTGCGCCGCTTCGAGGTGCACGACCTCACCGGCGAGGATCAGTCCACACCAGAGCAGCGCCGGGGTGGTGATCGGCACCAGCGCGGCCGTCGAGAGGACCGCGATCAGCGCCAGGGCGTCGACGATGAGGACATAGCCGAGCACCGGAGTGGCCAGCTTCCACATCGCCCACGTTCGGGTACCTGATCGTGGACGTTCTGAGCTGGGCTTTCGCCCTTGGGACCCGGACAATCCCACGAAACGCCCTTCTGCTCAGGACGGAACTCTTCGCGGAAATCGTCAATGTAACCGAATGAACGCGGTGTGTCACTAGGCCGGTCAGGCTACGGTCCGGTCACGCACCGTGCCAATCCCCGCACAACAGGAGAAAACCATGTCGCACTTCCTGCCCAGCAGCAACATCGTCCCGTCCCGCCGTCGCGCGCAGCGGCCGACCGACTGGACCCGGCAGCTCCCCACCGACTGGACCCGGGCGATCCCGACCGACTGGACCACGCGGCAGCTGCCGACCGACTGGACCGCCCGCGAGCTGCCGACCGACTGGACCCTGCCGGGCGTCGCCCCGGCGCAGTGCCCGACCGACTGGACCCCGCGCCAGATCCCCACCGACTGGACACGACGCTGACCAGTGCCCGGTGACCGGTACCCCGGCGGGGCCGGTCACCGGGGATCCGGCTGTGCCCGCCGCCACAGCCGGGCCGCGCCGAACGCCGCCAGCACGCCGATCGCCCCGGCTCCCGCGACGACGCCGTGCGGCGCCACGCGTTCGGCGGCCACGCCGGCCAGCACCACGCCGAGCCCTTGCGACACCCGCAACGCCGTCAATGCGAACCCGAACGACTGGGCGCGCTGAGCCTCCGGCGTCAGCTGCACGAACGTCGTGTTCGCGATCAAGTTGTACGAACTGGCCACCCCGCACAGCGTGAACAGCGCCAACGTGGCCACCAGGTCCGGGTGCAGCGCGCAGCCCAGCAACGCCGCGCAGGCCAGCACGGCGAGCGGCCCCAGCAACGGTCCCCGCCGCGCGGGCGGGATCCGCGACAACGCCGCCATGCCGAGCACGTTCCCCAGCGCGAACGCCCCGAGCAGCAGCCCGACGACGACCGCGCCGCCGCCGAGCTCGGCGGCGTACGGCGCGGCGATCGCCTCGCCCGCGATGTAGAGCCCCGACACGCACCCCAGCGCCACCAGGGCGAGCCGCCGCCGGTCGCCGGCCACCACCGTCCACCCGGCCCGCACGTGCTGCCACCACCGGACGCCGGAGGTTTCCCGCGGCGGCCAGGCCCGCACACCGGCGGCCAGGAACAGGGCGGACACCGCGAAGCTCGCCGCGTCCGCCAGCAGGGCGCCGCCGGTGCCGAGACCCGCCACGAGCAGCCCGCCGAGGGCGAACCCGGCGACCTGGCCCACCTGGACCAGCATCATCAGCAGGCCCATCCCGGGCACGAACGTCTCGCCCGGCAGCACCTGCGGCAGCAGCGCGGCCCGGGCCGAGTTCCAGACCGGGTTGAACAGCTGGACGCCGACCAGCAGCGCCGCCACCACCGGCAGCGGCAGGCCCGGCGCCGCCATCACGGCCACTGCGAGCGCCCGCAGGACGTCCGCCAGGACCATCACCGTCCGCGGCGGGTACCGGTCGGCCAGCCCGGACAGCAGCGGCCCGCCGACGAGGTCCGGCAGGAACGTCAGCGCGTAGGTGAGCGCGGCCCAGCCCGGCGAGTTCGTGCGGTCGTACACCAGGATCGACAGCGCGACCCGCGCCAGCTGGTCACCGGTGACCGAGACCAGCTGGGCCGAGAACAGCGCCCGGAACTCGGTCACGGCGAGGACGTCCCGGAAGCCTGCCGCGCGCCCTGTCATGGGCACCCAGGGTACCGCCGTGGACGCCCAGCGTGAACGGCCGTTAGGAGGTCACTGACCTTCTCCGCAGACGATTTTCGGCTGCGGGTTGTAGTGCACGGTCCGGGTCGACCGGCCGACTTCGCGGCCGGTGGCGGCGTCCTTGAGCACGCGGGTGTTGCTGGTGGTGAACCCCGGCGCGCCGTTCGAGGCGTGGCAGTTCTCCGCCGGCCCCGGCTTGGGCTGCGGGTCGCTCGGGTTGGTCCGCTCGCCTTCGATCGACTCGACGGTGTAGCGCTTGGTGCCCCACAGCTTCACGGTGATCGACGACGGCGTCCAGATGGTCTGGATCGCGATGCCGGTCGGCGAGTCGTTGGTGAACTTGAGGTCGATCACGCTGGACCCGTTGGGGTTCTGGAACACCGTCGCCTCGCGCGCGGCGGGGTAGCGGCTGATGTAGTAGCTGTGCTCCTTGTGCCCCGCGTCCTTGAGGCCCGCGAAGTAGGACGCGTTGTACAGCGTGGTCGCGAACTGCGAAATGCCGCCGCCGACCTCGCGCCCCGGAGCGCCGTCCTTGATCACGCCCGCCTCGACGTAGCCCTGGGCCGTGCCGCGCGGGCCGGTGAAACCGTTGAGGCTGAAGGTTTCCCCGGGCTTGACGATGGCGCCGTTGACCTTCTGGGCGACGGTCCGGATGTTCACCCCGGAGTCGGCCGCGAACTTCTCGGTCGTGAACTCGCCGACGACTTCCTTGATGCCCAGCTGGTTCGCCTGCTCGGTGGTCACCTTCGCCGGGCTGTCCTTGTAGACGGCCGGGAGCTCGCGGCCGTCGGTCTTCTTGAGCACGTCGGGCAGTGGCTTGAGGCTGGGGTCCCAGTCGACGGTCCGGCCGTCGGTGGAGGGGTCGACCGCGGGCTTGCCGCCCTCGAAGACGACGGTCGCGTCCTTACCCTCCTTCTCGGTGGACTTCAGCTGCGGCCCGGCGGCTTCGGCGATCTTCGCGTTGTCGATCTTCGGGGTCAGCCCGCCACCGTCGGCCGGTTCGAAGGTGATCGCCGCGGCGATCGCCTCCGGCTTCACGGTGGCGACCTTGCCCTCGCCCTTGATCAGCAGGGGGCCGGACACGGCGGGACGCGCGAACCCGTCGAGCGCCGCCTGGACGCCTTCGGCCGTGGTCCGGACCGGCGTGCCGGTCACCGGCAGCGCCAGGGTTTCCCCGCTCGCCCACTTCTCGACGACGGCGGCGGTCGCGGCCGGCACGTCGAGCTTCTGCCCGGTCTTCGGCGGCACGGCGACCGGCCGGGCGCCCTCGAACTTGACGGTGCCCTCGACCGGGTCGCGGTCGACCTGGCCGCGCAGCGTCTCCAGCGCGGCGGTGAGCTTCGCGTCGTCGGCGTGGCTGACGACGCCGACCTCGCGGCTGGAGAACAGCGACGACAGGCGCGTGAACGGGTTCAGCGGCTGCTCGCCGGCCTGGTCGAGGGTCTGCGGCCAGTCGAGCTTCAGCCCGGCGAGCGTCGGCGCCAGCGTGCCCTGGTACTCGCCCGCGGTGACGGCGAGCGGGCGCGTCAGCCGCGGCTCGATCTTGCCGCGCAGTTCCTGCTCGGCCGCCTCGCGGCCCATCCCGCCGACGTCGACACCGGCGACGGTCACCCCGCGCGGGACGCTGCCCTGGCTGATCAGGAGGTCGATCCCGTAGACCGCGACGAGCACGCCGAACACCCCGCCCGCGATCAGGCCGGCCGTGCGGAAGGAGCGCTTCGCGGCGGCGGGGCCGGGCTGCGGCTCGGGCCGGACGACCGGCAGGACGTCGGTCTGCTCACCGTGTGAGTCGGGCCAGTGCGGTTCGTACGGCAACTCTCCACCCCTTCAACGCGGCACCGGGTTGCGACGGTGACGGGAACAGCGTACGGGGCACCCGGACAAGCCGTACGACTCGCCCTAACGGGGGATGAAACGGTCACGGATCAGCGTCAGCGCGCGTCCGGCTCCGGATTGTGGCCCGCCCGGGCGAGGAAATCGAAGTCGCAGCCTTCGTCCGCCTGCGTGATGTGTTCGCTGTAGAGCGCGCCGTAACCGCGTTCGAACCGGGGCGCCGGCGCGGTCCACCCGGCACGCCGCCGCTCGAGTTCCTCATCGGACACCTCGAGCCGCAGCGTCCGCGAAGGAACGTCCAAGGTGATCAGGTCGCCGTCGCGGACCAGGGCCAGCGGGCCGCCGACGTGCGACTCGGGGGCCACGTGCAGGACGCAGGCGCCGTAGCTCGTCCCGCTCATCCGCGCGTCGGAGATCCGGACCATGTCCCGGACGCCCCGTTCGAGCAGGTGCGCGGGAATCGGCAGCATCCCGTACTCGGGCATGCCGGGGCCGCCGAGCGGGCCGGAGCCGCGCAGCACCAGCACCGAGTCCGCGGTGATCGACGGGTCGTCGATCCGCTTCTTCAGGTCGGGGTAGTCCTCGAACACCACGGCCGGCCCGGTGTGCGTCAGCAGGTGCTTCTCGGCCGCGATGTGCTTGATGACCGCGCCCGACGGCGCCAGGTTCCCGTGCAGCACGGCGACCCCGCCTTCGGCGGCGACCGGGTTGTCCCGGGGCCGGATGACGTCGTCGTTGTGCACCTGCGCGTGCGCGAGGTTCTCGCCGAGGGTGCGGCCGGTGACGGTGAGCCGGTCCGGGTGCAGCAGGTCGGTCAGCCGCGACAGCAGCCCGGGCAGGCCGCCGGCGTAGTAGAAGTCCTCCATCAGCCAGTCGCCGCCGGGCCGGATGTTCGCCAGCACCGGCACGCGCCGGGCGATCGCGTCGAAGTCCGCGAGCGAGACCGGGATCCCGCTGCGCCCGGCCATCGCGATCAGGTGGATCACGGCGTTGGTCGAGCCGCCGAGCGCGAGCACGGTGGTGATGGCGTCGGCGTACGCGCGCTTGTCCAGCACCTGGGTGATGGCCAGGTCTTCCCACACCATTCCGACGATCCGGGCGCCACTCGCGGCGGCCATCCGGTGGTGCGCCGAATCGACGGCGGGGATCGACGCGGCGCCCGGCAGGGTCACGCCGAGCACCTCGGCGGCCGAGGTCATCGTCGAGGCCGTCCCCATCGTCATGCAGTGCCCCGGTGAGCGGGCCAGCCCGCGCTCCAATTCGGACATCTCGGCGTCGCCGATCAGCCCGGCGCGCTTGTCGTCCCAGTACTTCCACATGTCGGTGCCGCTGCCGAGGACCTCGTTGCGCCAGTGCCCGCGCAGCATCGGCCCGGCCGGGACGAAGATGGCCGGCAGCCCCGCGCTGGCCGCACCCATCAGCAGCGCCGGGGTGGTCTTGTCGCAGCCGCCCATCAGGACGGCGCCGTCGATCGGGTAGGACCGGAGGATCTCCTCGGTCTCCATGGCGAGCAGGTTGCGGTAGAGCATCGGGGTCGGCTTCTGGTAGGTCTCCGACAGCGTCGCGACGGGGAACTCCAGCGGGAAGCCGCCGGCCTGCCAGACACCCCGCTTGACCTGCTCGGCGCGTTCGCGCAGGTGCATGTGGCAGGGGTTGATGTCCGACCAGGTGTTGAGGATGCCGATGACCGGTTTGCCGAGGTGCTCTTCCGGGTTGTAGCCGAGCTGGCGGCTGCGGGCGCGGTGGCTGAAGTTGCGCAGTTCGTCGCCGCCGAACCACCGGTGGCTGCGGAGTTCCTCGGGTTGCTTCATGCGATCCAGTATGGCATCTGATATACGATCAGGGACCCTGGTTGAATTGGGGTTCACAGATCGAGGGAGCGCGCCATGACCGGGACGTTCAGCCTGCCCGCCTCCCGGACCGAAGTGGTCCTGGAGGAGATCCGCCGCGGCATCCTGACCCGGGAACTCGTCCCCGGTCAACCGCTGGTCGAGGCGGAGCTGGCCGCACGGCTCGGCGTGTCGAAGACGCCGGTGCGCGAGGCGCTCAAGGTGCTGTCCAACTCCGGGCTGGTGACGTTCAGCCCGTACAAGGGCGCGTCGGTGATCACGGTCGACGCCGAGCTCGCGAAATCCGTCTACGACGTGCGGATGGTGCTCGAACCCGAGGCCGTCCGGCGGACCGTCGGGCGACACGACCCCGAGCTGCTGGAAGACGCGGCGGAAGCGCTGAAGGAGGCGTCGACGGCGATCGCGGACAAGGACCAGGCCGCGCTGAGCCTGCTGAACCGCCGCTTCCACCGCGCCCTCTACCGCGGCTGCGGCAACCCGCTGCTGGTCAGCATCCTCGACGACCTCAAGGACCGCGCGGCGCTGATCAGCGTCGTCGGCTGGGAGGCCAACCCCAGCTGGAAGAAGGAGTGGACCGAGCACCGGGCGGTGCTGGCCGCGGCGAAGAAGGGGGACGCCGAGGGTGCGGCCGCCCTGCTGCGCGACCACATCGGCGGGTTCCTCGAACGGGTCCTGAAGGCCATCGGATGAGGCTGCTGCTCATCTCGGACACCCACCTGCCGGCCCGCGCCCGCGAGCTGCCGCCGCAGGTGTGGGCCGAGGTGGCGGCCGCCGACGTCGTCGTGCACGCGGGCGACTGGGTCGACGTCGCCCTGCTGGACGAGCTCGAGGAGCGCAGCAAGCGGCTGATCGGCGTGTACGGCAACAACGACGGCCCGGCGCTGCGGGCGCGGCTGCCCGAGATCGCCCGGGCGGAACTCGGCGGCGTCCGCTTGGCGGTGATCCACGAGACCGGCGCGAAGCAGGGCCGCGAGCAGCGGTGCGACGCCCAGTTCCCGGACACCGACGTGCTGGTCTTCGGGCACAGCCACATCCCGTGGGACACGGTGGCGCCGTCCGGGCTGCGCCTGCTCAACCCGGGGTCGCCGACGGACCGCCGCCGCCAGCCGTACTGCACGTACCAGACCTGCCGCGTCGAAAACGGGGCGCTGACCGGCGTCGAGCTGCATCAACTGCCCCGGAGGGGGTAGACAGGTCCCATGGATCCGGCATGGGCGTTGCGGGAGATCGCGTTCCAGCTCGAACGCGCGGGGGAACCGACCTACCGCGTCCGGGCGTTCCGGAACGCCGCGGCGACGGTCGACAAGACCGGCACCGAGAAGCTGGCGCAGATGGCGGAGAACGGCACGCTGACGTCGTTGCCGGGGATCGGCAAGGCCACCGCCGGCGTCATCGAGGACGCGCTGGCCGGCCGTGACCCGGCCTACCGGGGGAAGCTCGTCGAGAAGGAGCTGCCGGACGGCGAGCCGCTGCGCTCGGCGTTGCGCGGCGACTGCCACACCCACTCGGACTGGTCGGACGGCGGCAGTTCGATCGGCGAGATGGCGGTGGCGGGCCGGGACGTCGGTCACGAGTGGATGGTGCTGACCGACCACTCGCCGCGGCTGACCGTGGCGAACGGGCTGTCCCCGGACCGGCTCCGGACGCAGATGCAGATCGTGGCGAAGGCCAACGAGCTGATGGCGCCGTTCCGCCTGCTGCACGGCATCGAGGTCGACATCCTCGACGACGGTTCGCTCGACCAGGAGGAAGAACTGCTGGGGGAGCTGGACTTCGTGGTGGCGAGCGTGCACTCGAAGCTGCGGATGCCCGCGCGGGACATGACCCGCCGGATGGTGGCGGCGGTCCGCAACCCGCACGTGCGGGTGCTGGGCCACTGCACGGGCCGGCTGGTGGTCGGCCGCGGGCGCCCGGAGTCGGAGTTCGACGCCGAAGCCGTATTCACGGCGTGCCGGGAGAACGGGGTGGCGGTGGAGATCAATTCCCGGCCGGAGCGCCTGGACCCGCCGATGCGGTTGCTGCGCCTGGCCGCGGAAATCGGCTGCGACTTCACCATCGACAGCGACGCGCACGCGCCGGGCCAGCTGGATTGGCTGGGCTACGGCTGCGAGCGCGCGATCAAGGCGGGAATCGGGCCGGAGCGCATCCTGAACACCCGCACAGCGGACGCGCTCCTGACCCGATAACCCGGCCCAAGCTCAGTTGATCGTGTACGAGTCGCCGTACACCTTCCACTTCAGCGGGGTGTGCAGGTCGAAGTTGCCCTCGCTGAGGAACTTCGCCTGCTCGGTGTCCACACGCGAGGTGTCGGAGTGCGCGTCCTCCTGCTTCATGATCACCTTGCGGGCGGCGAAGAACGCCTTGAGGTACGTCGCCTCGTCGCCGCCCTGGGCCGGGGTCTTCGCCTTCTTCATCGCGGCCTTGCGGATGCCGCCGAAGCTGTCGGAGCTGTCGCCGGGGCCGTGCATCACGATGGCGTCGTAGTAGGCGAACTGGCCGAGGTTGCTCAGGCCGTCCGACTTGCCCTGGTTCACCGACGGGTTGAAGTAGACGCGGTCGCGCTCGTTGTTCTGCGCGGTCTGGAACGCCGTCGTCGCCGCGGCCTGCTTCCACGCGCTTTCGAACGCCGAGCCGAGCCCGGCGTGCGAGTCCGTGCCGTTCACCTTGCGCAGCGCCGGAAGGTACTTCGCCAGCGGGTTGTTCGGGACGGAATTCGTGTACGCCTCGACGAGTTCCAGCATGTCGCCGGTGCCCGAACAGAAGCCGATGATGCCCGCGGTGTAGCCGCGGCCGTCGCCGATGTCTTCGATGTACTTGTACTGCGCCTTCCAGTCCAGCGACGAGTTCTCCGCGCTGGACACCAGCTTCATCGCGATTTCCTTCTTGGCCGGGGCCGAGAGGTCACCGGTGGCGAGCACGGACGCGCTGGTCGCCGCCAGTGGCGCGGGTGCGGCGGAGGAGAGGGCCGGCGTGGTGATCACGAGGGCGGCGACGGAGGCCGCGCCGAGCGTGCCGACGAGGACCGGCCGCAACTTCTTGCTCATGGGGAGGGGACCCTTCCGCGGGATGCGCCGTGGGAGTACGGCGGTTACGGGTGTGTGGGTGGAGCTGCGGCGTAACGACACGGTAGCGAAGGGTCAGCGGGCTCCACAAGAGGCGGAATTCGTTCATGTTCGTGAACGGTCCAGACCACTTCGGCAAGGTCCGCAAAGGACGGTCAGCGCACCCCGGCGAAGAGGCGGATGACGTCCGGCAGCACGGTCACCGGGATCGTCGGGTCGATCGCGCGCTGGACGCCGAGCCCGATGCCCAGGCTGAGCAACGCCGTCGCGGCGTCGTCGGCCGACATCGGGAGGGTGATCCCGAACCGCTCGGCGTACCCGGTGAGCAGGCCGGCGATGGTGTCGCGGATGGCCTTGTCCCGCGCGGCCAGCTCGGCGCGCACGTGCGGGTCGCGCCGCGCGTTCGTGGCGAATTCGACTTCCAGCGCGGTCCAGGCCTCGTCGCCGATGCTGCGCTCGGCCCAGGTCTGGAACGCCGCCAGCAGCCCTTCCACCCCTTCGACCCCGGCCAGCGCCTCGGCGATCAGGGCGACCTGCTCGTCGTGGATCCGGTCGAGCACGGTGAGGCAAAGCTCGTCCTTGTTGCGGAAGTTCGAGTACACCGCGCCCTTCGAATACCCGGCCTCGTCGGCGACCTTCTCCAGCGACGTCACCGAGTAGCCGTCGCGCAGGAAGAGCAGCTTGGCCGTCTCGACCAGCTGCTCGCGGGTGCGCGCCTGGCTTTCCGCGCGGGTGAGTCGGGCCATGGTGGCACTCTAGCGAACCTCGGAATTGGGGTACCGATGGTTTTCGGATACTGCTAGTCTCCGAAAATGGAACAACGCGACTTCGCGGTCCTCGTCGTCGGTGCCGGGGCATCGGGCCTGGGCGCCGCCATCCGCCTTTCCCAGGCCGGCGTCGGCGACCTCGCCGTGCTGGAGAAGGCCGGCGCGCTCGGCGGGACGTGGCGCGACAACACCTACCCCGGCTGCGCCTGCGACGTCCCGTCCGCGCTGTACTCCTACTCCTTCGCGCCCAATCCGGAGTGGACGCGCGCGTTCGCCGGCCAGGCCGAGATCCGGGCCTACCTGCAGGACACGGCCGCGCGCTTCGGCGTCACGGAGAAGATCCGCTACGGCGTCGAGGTGACGCGCGCGCAGTGGAACGATCGCGACGCGCGCTGGGAGCTGGAGACGTCACAGGGTCCGTACACCGCGCGGATCCTGGTCGCCGGCACCGGTCCCTGGCACGAACCGCTGATCCCGGAGCTGCCGGGCCTCGCCGGGTTCCCCGGCGAGGTCTTCCACTCCGCGCGCTGGAACCACGGCTACGACCTGACGGGCAAGCGGGTCGCGGTGATCGGCACCGGCGCGTCCGCGGTCCAGTTCGTCCCGGAGATCGTACCCCGGGTGGGGCGGCTGCACCTGTTCCAGCGCACTGCGCAGTGGGTCCTGCCGAAGCCGGACCACCCCGTCCCGGCGGTCGAGCGGTTCCTCCTGCGGCGGTTCCCGGCCCTCCAGCGGGCTCTGCGCGCCGCCGAGTACGGCCTGATGGAGACGCTCGGCTTCGGCTTCCGGCACCCGTGGCTGCTGCGGCAGGTGCAGAAGATCGGGCTCGCGCACCTGCGCCGGTCCGTGCGGGATCCCATGCTACGCAAGGCCCTCACGCCGGACTACACGCTCGGCTGCAAGCGCCTGCTCATGTCGAACACGTACTACCGCGCGCTGACGCAGTCCACTGTGGACGTCCACCCGACCGCGGTGCGGTCCATTGCCGGCAGCCGCGTTTTCGGCGCGGACGGTTCGGTCGCCGAGGTCGACGCGATCATCTTCGGCACCGGCTTCCACATCCTCGACATGCCGGTGTCTTCGCGGGTGTTCGACGCCGACGGCCGGAGCCTGGACGACCACTGGAAGGGCAGCCCGCAGGCGTACGCGGGGACGACGGTGGCCGGGTTCCCGAACCTGTACCTGCTGCTGGGCCCGAGTCTCGGCACCGGGCATTCCTCGGCGTTCACGATCGTCGAGGCCCAGCTGCGGCACACGGTGGCGGCGGTGACCCGGACGCTGCGGTCGGCGGGGACGTCGCTGTCGGTCCGCCCGGCGGTGCAAGCGGCGTTCAACGCGGACGTCCAGGCGGCCCTGCCGGGCACGGTCTACCAGTCCGGCGGCTGCACCAGCTACTACACCGATGTCAACGGGCGCAACAGCTTCAGCTGGCCGTTCTCCACCGGGCGGCTGCGGTCGCGGGTGGGTTCGTTCGACGAGCGGGACTACGAGCTCGGTCAGTCCCACTCCCAGCACATCCCGTAAACCCCCGGCCGGGCGTCCAGCACCGCGATGTGGCTGGTGCCGCTCGGCCCCACCGGCAGTTCCGGCCGCGCCGCCGCCTTGCCGGCGTACCGGTAGCACCGCACCGGCACCGCCGCCGGGTCGAAGCACGCCTGCAGCACGATCTGCCGGGCCGGTGCGCGCACGCCGAACTGCAGGTAGCTCGTCTCCGGCGGGGTCCCGTCGTAGGCGAACTCGAAGTCGAACACGTACGTTTCGCCCGCCCGCAGCGGGTAGTCGAACCGCAGTTCCACGGCCAGCAGTTCGGACTCCGCGTCCCGGCGGACCCGGCCCGGGCGGCAGCAGTGCGCCGAGCGCAGCACCGGCTGGTGGCCGCCGCCGGTCTGGGGCCGGAAGAACGACACCCACCGGTCGACGCCGTCCGTGCGGCTGGTCACCACCAGTTCCGTGTGGACCGACCGCTCGGTTCGGTCCGGGCCCAGGACCGCCCGCTGGTGCACCGACACCAGCGCCAGCCGGGCGTTGCCGTCAAGGTCGATGCCTTCGCAGGCGGCCAGGTCCGCCGGCTCGCCGCCGAGCGCGCTGGCCAGGCTGACCCCGCCCGGCCACGGCTCCGTGCGGCGCACCCGCGGCCGCGCCACCAGGCTGGTCAGCGCGTCCGCCGGCAGGCCGAGGCAGCTTTCGGCGACGCCGACCGCGTGCAGCGAACGGTGGCCCTCCGGGTGACGGCGGCCCCGGCGCCAGTAGCTGAGCGTGGCCAGGCTGACCTGGGCGCCCCGGATCGCCATCCGTCGCTGCAGGGCCTCCAGGCTCAGGCCGCGCTGCCGGATCGCCAGGTCGAAGGCCTCGGCGAACGGGACCGACGCGGCGACTTCCGCGGAAAACGCCTCCATCCGCGTAAGCATGAATACCGGACGCGGCCGGCGCAACGAGGGCCTGCCACCAAAGTAGGTGGCAGGCCCCGCCGGGTCAGCTCAACGTGAGCCCGGTGTCGTCGACGGCGAAGGACGTCTGCAGTGACTGGTCCTCCGTCCCGGCGAACTTCAGCGTCACCGTCTGGCCCGCGTAAGCGGACAGGTCGAGTGTCTTCTGGACGTAGGCCGAGTTGCGGTCGAGGTTCGAGTACGTCGCCAGCGTCGTCGAACCGGCCGATACGACCAGCTTGTCGTAGGCGACGTTCTCGGTCTCCGCCGTCCACACGCGCAGCCAGAACGTCAGGCTCGCCTTGCAGCCGGCAGGGATGGTGACCGGCTGCGTGAGCGTGTCCGTGTGCGCCGAGCCCCAGCCGCCGAGCCAGGAGTCGTAGGTGCCCGAGCGCGCCGGCGCCTGGCTGCCCCACTGGCCGATGGTGGTGTTCGGGTCGGACCAGGACGCCTGGCCGGATTCGAAGCCCGGGTTCTGCACCAGCTGCCCGCTGCACCCGCCCGGAGGCGTGGTGGACGTCGGCGGCGTGGTCGGTGTGGTCGTCGGCGTCCCCGTGCACGTCGGGTCGCCGGACTGCGCCGGGACGCTCACCGCGTTCCACGCCGCCTTCACGGCGTCGAACTCGGCGCAGCTGCCCGGGTAGAGGTTCTTCGCCGCCTGCAGCGTCCACGTCCGGTAACGCAGGTAGCTGCTGCCGGAGGTCTTCAGCTGCACGGCGCCGTGCATGATGTTGATCGCCTTGCGGATGCCGATCCCGGTCACCGTGCTGCCGTTGCACGTCGAACTCGTGGGCTGCCCGTTCGCCGGGTTGCTGCCCTCGGCGAGCAGGTAGAACCAGTGGTCGCCGGGCCCGGCCGCCTTGTGCACCTCCGCGTTCGGCGTCGAGGTGGAGTAGCAGCTCGGGTCGCCGACCTTCGACGGGTCGTACATGTACCGGATCGCGCCGGTGCCGACCAGGTTGACCTCCTCGCCGATCGCGTAGTCCGGCGGGTCGTACTGGGACGGCTCGTTCGCGTAGAACTCCGTCGCCGTGCCGAACGTGTCCGCGATGAACTCCTGCGTGCCGCCGCCGGAGAACCCGCCGGACCCGGAGTAGTCGTCGACGCCGTGGCCCATTTCGTGGCCGAGGATGTCCAGCGAACCGACCCATTCACCGCTCGGGTTGTGGCCGAGGTTCACGTACGCCGGGCGCGAGTTGTAGTAGTAGGCGTTTTCGTCGTCGAGCCCGACGCGGATCTTCCACGCACCGCCGTCGCCGGTGAAGCCGTTGCGACCCGCCCATTCCGAGAGCATCTTCTTCTCGGTCTGGGCGACGAAGAGCGCGTCCGCGCAGCCGGTTTCGATGTTCGTCCCGGTGCCGTTGCCCCAGCTGTCGTCCGGTCCGGTCAGGACGGAGTCGCTGCTGTAGTTGCGGCAGTCGAGGTTCGGCGTGTTCGGGTCGGCCATCGCATACGTGCTGCCGGACTTCGTCGTGTTCAGCGGCAGCGGCGCCGGGCCGTTCCACTTGCCCGTGCCGGTACCCGCGGCGAGGTGCTGGACGGTCCGCAGCACGTGCCCGTCCACGGCGTCGACGTAGACGCTCAGGCTGCTCGGCTCGCCGTGGGAGTCGGTGCCTTCGACGTTGCTCTCGTAGGCGAGCCGCCCGGCGCCGTCGGCGACCACGACGAGCCGGCCGCCCGGCAGGCTCCTCGGGCCGCTGACCTCCTTGCGCGCCACGGCGTCCGCCTGCGCCGCCGACAGCTTCGCGCCGTGGACGTCGAGGTCGCCGAGCGCCTGCTGCTGCGCGACGGAGGTGGTCTTCACCGTGCCGGCGGCGTCGGTGGCGATGACCAGGTCGCCGCCGATCACCGGCAGGCCGTCGTAGGTGCGGTCGTAGACGACGTAGGACAGCCCGGCCGCCGACCGGACGGCCCGCTGGACGAACCGGTCGTGCTTCCCGGCGTGGAGGGCGGCGGGCCGGGCGCCGACCAGGTTCGCGGCGGCATCGGTGGCGTTGGCCTGGGCCTGCGCGGCGGACGGCGGGGGCTCGGGGGCGGGCCGGGCGGGTGCGGCGACGGCGACGCCGACCACCACCATGCCCGCCGCCGTCGCCCCGCCGAGCGCGGCGAACCGTTGGGGCAATCTCATGACGCTCCTTGGGAAAACGCGATGGGGGAAGGGAGAACCCGATCGACGCTAACCGCGGCCTCGGAGCGGCAGAAGTTCCATCACAGCAGCGGAATTTCACGCTGCCGCACTGTGAAAACGTGAAAAGCCTCGTGAGTGGTAAGGCGGGTTCTAACCCGCTTTACCACTCACGAGGGTGGTGAAGCGGATGCCCGCCTTGGTGAGCCGGTCCACGAGCGCCCCGCCCATCGCGGTCGCCGTGGTCACCTGGCCCGCCGTCTCCGGGAGGTCGTCGGTCGCCAGGCACAGGGCCGACTCCGCCAGCATCTTCGCCGTCTCGTCGTAGCCCGGGTCGCCGCCCGACACTTCCGTCACCACCCGCGTGCCGCCGCCTTCGCCGAGGAACCGCACCGAAAACCACGACCGCGCGCGCCGCTCGGGGCTCGGCCCGTTGCCCGGCGCCAGCAGCCGCGACAGCGCCCGCCGGGCCGGCGGCACCTGCGCCGCGGCGAGCAGGGCGCCCGCCCCGGCCACGCCGCCGGCCAGCACCGGCAGGTGCTTCACCGCGGCGAAGTGCCGGTACGTGAAGTCGGGCCCGTAGCGCTCGGACGCGGCCGCCGACCGGCGGACGACGTCGGGGTCGATCGTCGGCAGCGGCACCGCCCACCAGCCCGGGTCGGCGACCCGGTGTGGGCGTCCCAGCGGGGCGCGGGCGAACCGCCCGGCGGGCCGGGGTTCGGCGGCCGCGCGTTCCTTCGCGACGCGGGCGCCGGCGGGCAGGCGGGACATGATGGTCAGCGCGCTGAGGAACGTGCCACCCGAGGGCATCCCGCCGGCCCGGACGTAGCCGTCGACCGTCAGCGGCACGCCTTCGGGCAGCTGCTGCACGGTGAACCACGCGCCGAGGTCGTGCGGGATCGAGTCGAACCCGCAGGCGTGCACCAGCCGCGCGCCGGTCTCGCGGGCGCGCCGGTCGTGCGCCAGGTACATCCGGTCGACGAACTCGGGTTCGCCGGTCAGGTCGACGTAGTCGGTGCCCGCTTCGGCGCACGCCGCCACCAGCGGTTCGCCGTGCGTCAGGTACGGGCCGACGGTCGTGATCACCACTTTCGTGGCCTCCGCGACGGCCACCAGGGAAGCGCGGTCGCCGGAGTCGGCGACGAGCAGGTCGAGCGCGCCGAACCGGTCGTCGAGCTTCGCCAGCCGCGTCCGGACCGCCTCGAGCTTGCCGCGGTTGCGCCCGGCCAGCGCCCAGCGCAGGTCCGCCGGCGCGTGCCGGGCCAGGTACTCGGCGGTCAGGCCGCCGGTGAACCCGGTGGCGCCGAACAGGACCACGTCGTACGCGCGCATGGCAGCTCCTTCGAAGGGACGTCGGCGGGGCTCAGGTTACCCGCCGGTCAGTTCCCGGCGCCGGGTGAACTACCGGCGAGTACAGTGCCCCCTCGAACGCGAGGAGGCAACGGTGACCGAACGCTTCGGCAGCTACCAGAACGAGATCTACCTGCAGGGACTCGGTGGGCAGCTGCCGCCGTGCTCGACCGACGCGACGAAGCTCGAAGCGTCGGCCCGCGAGGTCATGGCGCCCGGGCCGTTCTCCTACGTCGCGGGCGCGGCCGGCTCCGGCGCGACCGCCCGCGCCAACCGCGAGGCGTTCGACCGCTGGCGCGTGGTGCCCCGGATGCTGACCGGCGCCACCGACCGGGACCTGGCCACGACGGTGCTCGGCAGCCGGCTGCCGGCGCCGGTGGCCGTCGCCCCGGTCGGCGTCCAGTCGATCGTCCACCCGGACGCCGAGTCCGCGACCGCCCGCGCCGCCGCGTCGGTCGGGCTGCCGTTCATCCTGTCCACGGCGTCCTCGACCGGCATCGAAGACGTCGCGGCGGCCAACGGCGACGGCCCGCGGTGGTTCCAGCTGTACTGGCCGGGCGACAACGACGTCTGCGCGAGCCTGCTGACGCGGGCGAAGAACGCCGGCTACACCGCGCTGGTCGTCACCCTCGACACGTGGACGCTGGCCTGGCGACCGTCCGATCTGGACCAGGCGTACCTGCCGTTCCTGAAGGGCGAGGGCTGCGCGGTCCCGTTCACCGACCCGGTGTTCCGCGGCCTGCTGGAGAAGACGCCGGAAGACGACCCGAACATGGCGATCCTGCGCTGGATCGGCATGCTCACCGGCACCGACCGGACGTGGGACCAGCTGCCGTTCCTGCGCGAGCACTGGGACGGCCCGATCGTGCTCAAGGGCATCCAGCACGTCGCCGACGCGCGCCGCGCGGCCGAGGCCGGCGTGGACGGCATCGTGGTGTCGAACCACGGCGGCCGCCAGGTCGACGGCGCGATCGGTGCCCTGGAGGCCCTCCCGGGCATCGTCGCGGCGGTCGGCGACCGGATGGAGGTGCTGTTCGACTCGGGCATCCGCACCGGCTCCGACGTCCTCAAGGCGCTGGCGCTGGGCGCGCGGGCGGTCCTGGTCGGCCGCCCGTGGGTGTACGGCCTGGCCCACGCGGGCGAGGACGGCGTGCGCCACGTCCTGCGCAGCCTGCTGGCGGACTTCGACCTGACCATGGGGTTGTCCGGTCACCGCACCCTCGCCGACCTGGGCCCGGACTCGCTGCAGCGGACCTGAGGTAACAAATCGGGAACTCCGGCGACAGCGTGCGCCAGGATCGCTACGGTTCTGCCTCACCACGGCCGCTCGGGGACGGACCGGTGGTTCCATCGTTCCTTTCTCCAGGGGGTTTCCCATGTCTTCGATCATGATGCGGATCGGCGTCCTGTGTGCCGTGCTCGGCTTCGGCACCCTTGTTCTCGAGCAGTTCGACTACGAGTTCCGGATCCTGTCCTGGGCCACTGACATGCAGCCGGTGTTCGGCATCGTCCTCGGCGTGGCCGGCCTCGCGCTGATCGGTGGCTCGGTGGCGTTGAACCGCGCCAAGAGCGCGGAGCAGCAGGCGCCGGTCCAGCCGCCGCAGCAGCCCGGCCAGCCCGGCTGACGTGCTCCGAAGGCCTCCTCGCCGCCGGTGAGGGGGCCTTCGGCGTGCGCCCGGTCACGCGGCGGGGATATTCGGAAGCCCGGTTCGTCACCCACGGCTATCCTTGGACCGAGAATGTCCGAGCCATCCCCCTTCCACGCGCTGCGAGCGCGCCTGCCCGAGCTGATGCCGCGCGACGAGCAGCGGCTGCGCCGCCGGCTCGAGGGCGCCCGCAAAGCCCGTGACCGTGAAACCGCCCTCGCGCGGATCGCCGCCGACGTCGACGCCGCCGAGCTGCGCGTCCAGTCGCGGCGCGAGAGCGTGCCCAAGATCGAGTACCCCGCAGAGCTGCCGGTCAGCAAGCTCAAGGACGAGATCGCCGCCGCCATCGACAAGCACCAGGTCGTGATCGTCGCGGGCGAGACCGGCTCGGGCAAGACCACCCAGCTGCCGAAGATCTGCCTGGAGCTCGGGCGCGGCATCCGCGGCCAGATCGGGCACACGCAGCCGCGGCGGCTGGCCGCGCGCACGGTCGCCGACCGGATCGCGAGCGAGCTGAAGACCGAGCTCGGCGAAACCGTCGGCTACAAGGTGCGGTTCACCGACCAGTCCGGCCAGGACACGCTGGTCAAGCTGATGACCGACGGCATCCTGCTGGCCGAGATCCAGACCGACCGGTCGCTGCGCCAGTACGACACGCTGATCATCGACGAGGCCCACGAGCGCAGCCTCAACATCGACTTCATCCTCGGCTACCTCAAGCAGCTGCTGCCGCGCCGCCCCGACCTCAAGGTGATCATCACCTCGGCGACGATCGACCCGGAACGGTTCTCGAAGCACTTCGACGACGCGCCGATCGTCGAGGTCTCCGGCCGGACGTACCCGGTCGAGGTGCGCTACCGGCCGCTCGTCGACCCCGACGACCCCGACGATCCCGAAGGCCCCGGAGACGCCGACGAGCGCGACCAGACCCAGGGCATCCTCGACGCCGTCGAGGAGCTGTGCGCCGAGGGCCCCGGCGACATCCTGGTGTTCCTGTCCGGCGAGCGCGAGATCCGCGACACCGCCGACGTGCTCAACCGCGCGAACCTGCGCAACACCGAGGTGCTGCCGCTGTACGCGCGGCTTTCGGCGGCGGAGCAGCAGCGCATTTTCCAGTCCCACACCGGGCGCCGGGTCGTGCTCGCGACCAACGTCGCCGAGACGTCGCTGACCGTGCCGGGCATCAAGTACGTCGTCGACCCGGGCACCGCGCGGATCTCCCGCTACAGCCACCGCACGAAGGTGCAGCGGCTGCCGATCGAACCGGTGTCGCAGGCGTCGGCGAACCAGCGCAAGGGCCGCTGCGGCCGGACGTCGGACGGCATCTGCATCCGGCTCTACTCCGAAGCGGACTTCGAGGCG
This sequence comes from Amycolatopsis sp. NPDC051716, assembly GCF_040681595.1. Taxonomy (NCBI): domain Bacteria; kingdom Bacillati; phylum Actinomycetota; class Actinomycetes; order Pseudonocardiales; family Pseudonocardiaceae; genus Amycolatopsis; species Amycolatopsis sp. NPDC051716. The sequence continues at coordinate 33,856 of NZ_JBFAZA010000032.1, forward strand.
CGGCCCGAGTTCACCGATCCGGAGATCCTGCGGACCAACCTCGCCTCGGTCATCCTGCAGATGACGTCGCTGGGCCTGGGTGACATCGCGGCGTTCCCGTTCGTCGAGCCGCCGGACCGCCGCCAGGTCGCCGACGGCGTGGGCCTGCTGCAGGAGCTGGGCGCGTTCGCGCCGGGCGGTTCCGGGTCCGACCGCAGCCTGACCGACATCGGCCGCAAGCTCGCGCAGCTGCCCGTCGACCCGCGGATGGGCCGGATGGTCCTGGAGGCGGCGCGGAACGGCTGCGTCCGCGAAGTCATGATCATCGCCGCCGCACTGTCCATCCAGGACCCGCGCGAACGACCGGCCGAGAAGCAGCAGGCCGCCGACGCCCAGCACGCGCGCTTCGCCGATCCGACGTCGGACTTCCTGGCCTACCTGAACCTCTGGGAGTACGTCGCCGAGCAGCAGAAGGCGTTGTCCGGCAACCAGTTCCGGCGCATGTGCCGCGCCGAGTACCTGAACTACCTGCGGCTGCGCGAGTGGCAGGACATCTTCAGCCAGCTGCGTCAGCTGGCCAAGCCGCTCGGCATCTCGCTGAACACGAACACGGCCCCGGCCGACCCGCAGCGCGTGCACACGTCGCTGATCGCCGGGCTGCTCTCGCACATCGGGCTCAAGGACCCGGCGAAGGGCGACTACCTGGGGGCGCGCGGCGCCCGGTTCGGCATCTTCCCGGGGTCGGCGCTGTTCAAGAAGCAGCCGCGCTGGGTGATGTCGGCGGAGCTGGTCGAGACGTCGCGGCTGTGGGCGCGGGTCAACGCGCGCATCGAACCCGAGTGGGTCGAGCCGCTGGCGGGGCACGTCGTCAAGCGGTCCTATTCCGAGCCGCACTGGGAACGCAAGCAGGGCGCGGTGATGGCGACCGAGAAGGTGACGCTCTACGGCGTCCCGCTGATCGCCGACCGCCGCGTCAACTACGGCCGGATCGACCCGGAGCTGTCGCGGGCGCTGTTCATCCGGCACGCGCTGGTCGAGGGTGATTGGCAGACGCGGCACCACTTCTTCGCCGAGAACCGGGCGCTGCTGGAGGAGGTCGAAGACCTCGAGAACCGCGCCCGCCGGCGCGACATCCTGGTCGACGACCAGACGCTGTACGAGTTCTACGACGCGCGGGTCCCGGCGGACGTCGTGTCGGTGCGCCACTTCGACAGCTGGTGGAAGAAGGCGCGGCACACCGAACCCGACCTGCTGTCGTTCGAGAAGTCCATGCTCATCAACGAGTCCGCCGGCGGCGTCCGCGAGGGCGACTACCCGGACTCGTGGACGCAGGGCACCCAGGTCTTCAAGCTGACCTACCAGTTCGAGCCGGGTGCCGACGCCGACGGCGTCACCGTGCACATCCCGCTGCCGGTGCTCAACCAGGTGACGCCGGACGGCTTCGACTGGCAGGTGCCGGGCCTGCGCGCGGAACTGGTCACCCAGCTGATCAAGTCGCTGCCGAAGGCCTTGCGCCGCAACTTCGTCCCGGCACCGGACACGGCCCGCGATGTCCTTTCGCGAGTGTCCCCTTCGGACGGTCCGCTGCTCGAGGTGCTCGGCCGCGAGCTGCGGGCCCTGCGCGGGATCACGGTGCCGTATGCGGACTGGGACCTGGCTTCGGTGCCGGAGCACCTGAAGATGACGTTCCGGGTGGTCGACGAGCGGGGTCGCCGCGTGGCCGAGGGCAAGGACGTGGCGGAGTTGCAGCGCCGGCTCGCCCCGAAGGTCCGCGAGACGATCTCCAAGGCGGCGAACACCTTGGAGAAGGCGGGCCTGACGAAGCCGTCGTTCGGTTCGTTGCCGCCGGTGTTCTCTTCGCACCAGCGCGGGCACGACGTCAAGGCGTACCCGGCGCTGGTGGACGAGGGCGCGACGGTGGCGGTGCGGCTGCTGGACACGCCGGCCCAGCAGGAACACGCGATGTGGGCGGGCACCCGGCGGATGCTGCGGCTGAACCTGAGCTCGCCGATGAAGTTCATCACGCGGTCGCTGTCCAACTCGTCGAAGCTGGTGCTCAACCGGAACCCGCACGGCAGCGTGGCGGCGCTGCTCGAGGACTGCGTCGACTGCGCGGTGGACGCCCTGATGGCCTCCGGCGGCGGTCCGGCGTTCGACGAAACCGGCTTCAAGGTGCTGCTGGAGAAGGTCCGGGCGGGCCTGCACCCGGAAGTGCTGGCGGTGCTGACCGAGGTGGAGAAGATCCTCCGCGCGGCGAACGACGTCGAGGTGCAGCTGTCTTCGTCGCGCGGCCCGGCGGAGTCCCTCGCGGACATCCGGGCTCAGCTGGCGGGGCTGGTGTATTCCGGTTTCGTGACGGAGACGGGCGCTTCGCGACTGCGTAACGTGGTCCGGTACCTGCAGGGAATTTCCCGACGGCTGGAGAAACTGGTTTCGGAGCCGACGCGCGACCTTCAGCGCACGGCGGACATCGCGTGGATAACCCGCGAGTACGCCGACGCGGTGGCTTCGCTGCCACCGGGGACATCGTCACCGGCGTTGAACGAAGTGCGGTGGATGATCGAGGAGCTGCGGGTGTCGTTCTTCGCCCAGACGCTGGGGACGGCGCACCCGGTGTCGCTGAAGCGGATCACGAAGGCCATCGACGACGCTCTGGCGTGACGCCGGGAATGTCCGGCTCCCCACTTCCGTCGGTTGACCGGGGCGGAATCGAAGTCAAGCCTGGGTCGGCTGGAGACCTTCCTGGGAAAGGGCTTTCCGATGTCCTTGGGTGTTTCGTCCGCCAGGCGAAGAATTTTCGCCGTCTGTACCGCGCTTCTCCTGCCGCTCCTGTTCGCGCCCGCCGCGCACGCCGCCACCGGGGGCTCGCCGCTGCCCGTGGATCCCCACGGTCGCAAGCACAAGATCGCCCGGATGGCCGCGGAGGCCCGGCACGACGTGCCGAACCCGCTGCTCAAGGAGCAGTTCGCCGAGGAGGAAGAGGAGGACGGCGACGATCCCGCGCTGTCCGCGCTCTGCCAGACCTACATCGGCAAGCCAAACCCGTACCGGCCGCTCGCGCCGAACACCGACGTCATCGACGGCGACACCATCGTGCCGACCGGCAGCCAGACCGGCTGCAGCACGGCCCAGAACGAGACCACCATCGCCGTCAACCCGGAGAACCCGCGCAACATCGTCGCCGGGGCGAACGACTACCGGCTGTACAACACGCGCGAGGCCCGCAACGACTCCGGCGGCTTCGCCTACACCTCGTTCGACGGCGGCCGGACCTGGGCGAACGTCCAGCTGCCGCACCTCGACTTCCCGACCGGGGCGGCCGCGCCGCTGTCCTACATGGACGCCGCCGGTGACCCGGCCATCGCCTTCGGGCCGCACAACACCGTGTACTACGCGACGCTCGTGTTCAGCCGGGCGGCGGTGCCGGACGACCAGCAGCTCGCCAGCGGCATCGCCGTGTCGGTGTCCCACGACGGCGGGCGCAGCTTCGGCGACCCCGCGATCCTGCACCTCGACGGCGTCACGCCGGCCGGCACGGCGACGCCCACGAACATCTTCAACGACAAGGAGTGGATCGCCGCCGACCCCGTGTCCGGCGACGTCTACGTGACCTGGACGCAGTTCACCTACGACGCGTCCGGCGCCTTCGTCGAATCGCCGATCGTGCTGTCGAAGTCCCGCGACTTCGGCCGGACGTGGTCGCCGATGCGCCGGATTTCGCCGTCTCTGACCGGGTTCCCCGGCGGCATCACCCCGTTCGGCAGCGGCTCGAACCCGGTGGTCACCCGCGACGGGACGCTCCAGGTCGCCTACGAGACGTCGGTGTGCGCGACGGCCGCGTGCGACCAGCCGGCCGACCACGACGCGGTCGTCGTGGCGACCTCCCGCGACGGCGGCCGGACCTTCCGGCACACCGAGGTGGGGCTCGACTTCGACTTCCCGGTCGACGAAGACGTCGCCAACAACGCGCTCACCGGCGAGAACTTCCGGGTCAACAGCTTCCCGCAGCTGACCTACGACCGCGTCACCGATCACCTGTGGGTGACCTGGGCCGACGACCGCAACGGCACCTACCGCGACGGCGAGTCGGTGAAGACGAACGGCGACGCGTTCCTGAGCGGGTCCGACGGCCGGCACGGCTGGTCGAAGCCGGTGAAGATCGGCACCGGTGCGGACGAGGTGTTCCCGGCGGTCGCGGCCGTGGCCGGCCGGGTGGCGGTCACGTCCTACACGCGCGCGTACGACCCGCACGGCATCGGCCTGGACTACGCGTACGCGACCGGCTGGGGCGACCGGTTGTCCCCGCTGCGCCGGATCACGACGCAGACGGCGAACCCGCAGGTCCAGTTCGTTTCGACGGGCGCGGAGACGGGCAAGGAACTCCAGGGCGTGTTCATCGGCGACTACACGGCGGCGGCGGTCGGCGCGGACTTCCGCCTGCACCCGGCGTGGACCGACTTCCGCGGCAACCCGGGGAAGACGCTGCCGAACCAGGACGTCGGGACGCAGACGCTGCCGATGTTCCCGTAGCGATCGATCCGGCCGCTCCCGAGCTCGGGAGCGGCCGGCCCGGCACCAGCACGGGCTACTTGGCGTCGGCGTAGGTGTCGACTTCGGCGGTTTGCATGGGGAAGCGGACCGGGCAGGCCGGGCCGAACAGCATCGTCGCCGCCTCCGTCACGCTGTCCGTGATGGCCGACGACACCTGGGGAGCCAAGGCGGCGGGGGTGTGGACGATCACCTCGTCGTGCTGGAAGAACACCAGGTGGGCCGGGACGGGGAGGCGGGTGCGGAGGGTCGCCAGCATCACCGCCGTCATGTCCGCCGCGCTCGCCTGGACCACGAAGTTGCGCGTGAACCGGCCCCAGCCGCGCGAGGCCCGGCGGGCCTTCAGCTCCGCCGCTTCGTCCGACGCCAGGCCGCCCGTCAACGCCCGCCACGCCGCCGAGGGCGCCGGGGACGTGCGGCCCAGCCGGGACCGGACCCGCTCGCCGCGCTCGCCCGCCTGGGCCGCACGCTCCACATAGGACACCGCGTCCGGGAAGCGCTGCCGCAGCAGCCCCAGGAGCGGCCCCGCCTCGCCGGACGTGCCGCCGTACATCGCCGAGAGCATCGCGATCTTCGCGCGCGCCCGGTCGTCGCGATCGTCGTCGGCGGCCGGCACCCAGCGGGCGCCGGAGAACAACGCCTCGCCCAGCCGCGCGTACAGGTCCGTCGCCGCCGCGACGTCGGCCAGCCGGCGGTCGCCCGACAACGCCGTGAGCACCCGGGGCTCCAGCTGAGCCGCGTCCGCCACCACGAGCTTCCAGCCCGGGTCCGCGCGCACGCACGTCCGCAGCACCTTCGGGATCTGCAGCGCCCCGCCGCCGCGGCTGGCCCACCGCCCGGACACCACCCCGCCGACGACGTAGTGCGGCCGGAACCGGCCTTCGCTGACCCACTCCTCGAGCCACGCCCAGCCGTTCGCCGTGAAGAGCCGTGACAGCTCCTTGTACTCCAGCAGCGGCCCGACCGCCGGGTGGTCGATCCCCTTCAGCAGGTACTTCCGCGCCGCCGGCACCTCGATCCCGGCGCGGGCCAGCGCCCGGACCACGCTCGGCGGCGAGTCCGGGTTCACCGGCCGCCCGCCGAACGCCTCGCTGATCTTCGCCGCCAGCTCGACCAGCGCCTTCGGCCGCTGCCCGGCCGGCACCCGCGGACCCAGGCGCGCGGCCAGCAGTGCCTCGTGCACGTCGGCGCGCCACGGCAGGCCGTCGGCCGACATCTCTGCGGCGGCCAGCGCGCTCGCCGACTCCGCGGCCAGCAGCAGCCGCATCCGGTCCGGGTGCTCGGTCGCCGCCACCCGCCGCTCCTGCTCCGCGAGCACGCGCCGCACCGCCGTGACGACCGTCACGCCCTCGGGCAGCACCGGCGTGCGGGTCTCGAACAGCGTCGGCTGCGCCAGCTCGACGGCCGACGAGTCCAGCGGCGGTTCTTCGCCGTTCGCCCTGGCCCAGGCCGCGCGCAGGCTCCGCGACTGCGCCTCCTCGCCCTCGTACCCCAGCAGCAGCCCCTCGGCCAGTTCGAGGTCGTAGCAGCGGCGCACCCGCAGGCCGGCCGCCAGCAGCACCGGGTACGTCCGCTCCACTGACGGGAACACCCACCGCGGCGCCAGCGACGCCTCCAGCTCCCGCGCCAGCCCCGCGAAAGCCGCCTCGTCCAGGCCGGACACCGTGTCCGACGGCGTGTGCACGGTGAAGCTCCCGTCCTCCTCCCGCCCCGCGATCACCTGCACCCGGACATCATGCCGACCACCACCGACAGTTTCTGCTCGACGCCGATCACCACCGACGGTTTCCGCCCGCTCGCGGGCTGGTGCGTTCGGCCTACGGTTGGTTTACTCTCCAGTAGCCCCCATACCGCCGGTACGCCGCCGTCGGCGTGGGCTCTCTTCCCGCAGCAACGGAGGTGCCCGGATGAGGCTGGTCGCGCTCGCAGCACAGGTGGCGGACAAGGTGGCCGAGACGGCGCGCAGCGTCGACGTGATGCGGCGGGCGGGACTCGTCCCCTTCCCCCGGCTCGACGAGGGCGTCCGCTCGCTGGTCGCGCTGCGGAAGTTCGGCCCGTTCGCCGGCGCCAACCACATCTCCGCCCGCCGCGACCCGGCCGCCGTCGGCATCGTCGACGAGCTCGGCCCGCTCACCTACAAGCAGCTCGACGACCAGTCGAACGCGCTGGCCAGGGCCTGGTCCGAGCGCGGCATCCGCCCCGGCCAGGTGGTCGCCGCGCTCTGCCGCGACCACCGCGGCCTGGTCCTCACGATGGCCGCCTCGGGCAAGCTCGGCGTCCGCCTGCTGCTGATGAACACCGGGTTCGCGAAGCCGCAGCTGGCCGACGTGGCCGAGCGCGAAGGCGTCACCGCGCTCGTCTACGACCAGGAATTCACCGGCTTGCTCGACGCCATCCCGGACGGCGTCGACCGCTACCTCGCCTGGGTCGACCCGGGCTCGGACCTGACCGACCGGACCGTCCCGGTGCTCGACGAGATCATCGCCAGCACCGACGACCGGCCGTGGCCCGCGCCGGCCAAGCCGGGCGGGTTCGTGCTGCTGACCAGCGGCACCACCGGCACGCCGAAGGGCGCGCCGCGGCCGCACACCTCCGCGCTGGCGTCGGCGCAGTTCCTCGACCGGATCCCGCTGCGGTCGAACGAGGCCACCTACATGGGCGCGCCGCTGTTCCACGGCACCGGCCTGTCCCAGTTCATCCTCTCCTTCGCGCTGGGCTCGAAGGTCGTGATGCGGCGCAAGTTCAACCCCGAAGAGGCGCTGCGCGGCGTCGCCGAGCACAAGTGCACCGCGCTCGTGCTGGTGCCGACCATGCTGCAGCGCATCGTCGACCTGCCGAAGGAGGTCCGGCAGAAGTACGACACTTCGGCGTTGCGGATCATCTTCGTCGCCGGCTCGGCGCTGTCGCCGGACCTCGGCAACCGGGCGAACGAGGCGTTCGGCCCGGTCGTGCACAACCTCTACGGCTCGACCGAGGTCGCGGTGGCGACGGTCGCGACGCCGGAGGACTGGGCGAAGGCGCCGGGCACGGTCGGCCGCGCGCCGGTCGGCTGCAAGGTGGCGCTCTACGACCAGGACGGCCGGCCCATCACCGAGCCGAACGTGACCGGCCGCGTGTTCGTCGGCAGCGGGCTCAGCTTCGGCGGCTACACCGACGGCCGCCACAAGGAGATCATCGACGGCCTGCTCTCCAGCGGCGACGTCGGCCACTTCGACGAAGACGGCCTGCTGTTCATCGACGGCCGCGACGACGAAATGATCGTCTCCGGTGGCGAGAACGTGTTCCCGATCGAGGTGGAGAACCTGCTGGTCGAGCGCGAAGACGTGATCGAGGCGGCGGTGATCGGCGTCGAGGACCCGGAGTTCGGGCAGCGGCTGAAGGCGTTCGTGGTGCGAGCCGAAGGCGCTTCACTGGACGCCGACGAGCTCCGCGACTACGTCAAGGCGAACCTGGCCCGCTACAAGGTGCCCCGCGACGTCGAGTTCCTCGACGAGCTGCCGCGCAACGCGACCGGAAAGGTCCTGCGCACCAAGCTCTCATGAGCCCCGCTGGACGTTGACGACCTGCCAGCGTCCGTCCCGGTTTTCGGCCACCACCGTGCAGGCGACGCCGTCGCGGTGGCCGGTCGCGACGCCGACCGACGGCGTCACCTGCAGGCGCGTCCACCGGAACGCGCCCGCCGGGACGCGGCCGGGCCAGCCGGCCTTGCCGAGCACGCGCCCGGCCGGGCCGTCGCCGCGGAAGCCGTCGGCGAGCAGCGGCGCCAGTGCCTCGGTGTCGCCGCCGGCGTCGGCGTCCCGCCAGCGGGCCAGCAGTTCCTCGAACGTCTCCACGGGTTCGAAGGTCGCAGGCGCCGAGTCGGGCAACATCGGCCACCTGGCCGAGATCCGCTGGCAGACTGGCCGGGCCATGACTGCGACGAAACTCCTGCCGGCCGGCACGGTCACCATCCTCTGCGCCGGCGATGCCGCTCCGGTCGTCTTCGCGACGCCTGACGAGGCGCTCACGGCGCTGCCCGGCGGGCCGGCGGCCGTGCACACCGGGGACGTGCTGATCCGCGACGACGGCACGCCCACCGGCCCCGCCGTCCGCCGCTGCGAACACCTGCGCGCGCTGGCCGAAGACGGCCGGGTCCTGGTGTCGGCCCGCACCGCGGCGGCCCTCGGGGACGCCGTCACGCTGCGCGACCTCGGTGTCCACCGCCTGCCGGACCTCACCGCGCCCGAGCGGGTGTACGAACTCGGCGAGGCACCCGAGCCGCGGCCGCTGCGCTCGCTCGACGCCGTCCCGAACAACCTGCCGGTGCAGCTGACCGGGTTCGTCGGCCGCGACGCCGAGGTCCGCGACGTCCGGCGGCAGCTCGCCGGCACGCGGCTGGTGACGCTGGCCGGGCCCGGCGGCAGCGGCAAGACGCGGCTGGCCGCGCAGGTCGCCGCGAGCACCGAGTGGCCCGGCGGCGTCTGGTGGGTGGAGCTGGACGCCGTGACCGACGTCGCCGAGCGGGTCGCCGCGACGCTCGGGGTGCCGGTGGAACCGCGGATCGGCGCGGCGCGGTCGGTCGCGACAGAACTGCGCGACCGGCGCGTCCTGCTTTGCCTCGACAACTGCGAGCACGTCCTCGACGGCGCGGCCGAAGTCGCGGTCGAACTGCTGCGGTCCTGCCCCGAGGTCGCGGTGCTGACGACCAGCCGGGAGCCGCTGGCCGTGCCGGGGGAGACGGTCTGGCGGGTGCCGCCGCTGGCCGTCGAAGACGCCGTCGCGCTGTTCGTCGAGCGCGCGGGCGCGGTCCGGCCGCTGTTCACCTTGGACGCCTCCAGTGCGGCCGCCGTCCGGTCGATCTGCACGCGGCTCGACGGCATCCCCCTGGCCGTCGAGCTGGCCGCGGCGTGGCTCGGAACCCTGACCCCGCACCAGATCGACGCCGGCCTCGAGGACCGGTTCGCGCTGCTCACCCGCGGCCCGCGCGGGGCGCCGGCGCGGCAGCGGACCCTCGAAGGCTCCCTCGCGTGGAGCCACGACCAGCTCGACGAGGAGGACCGCGCCGTGTTCCGGCGGCTGGCGGTGTTCGCCGGCGGGTTCACCCTGGACGCGGCGGGCGGCCCGGCCGTGCTGCCCGCGCTCGGCCGGCTCGTCGACAAGTCCTTGGTGCTGGCCGAAGACGGCCGGTACCGGCTGCTGGAGACCCTCCGCGAGTACGCGGCGGCCCGGCTGGCCGAGGCGGGGGAGACCGGCGCCGTCCGCGACCGGCACCTCGAGCACTACCTGGCGCTGGCCGAGGCCGCCGAACCCGATCTCGACCGCGACAAGGACGCGTGGCGGGCGCGGGTCGAGCCCGAGCGCGACAACTTGCGCGCGGCCCTGGAATGGGGGCTGGCGCAGGAGGATCCGAGCCGGGGCCGCCGGCTCGCCGCCGCCGTCGCCTGGCTGTGGAACCTGCACGGCCGCGGCCACGAGGGCCTGGCGTACCTCAGGCGTGCGGTCGCCCGGCGCCCGGACGACCGGACCCCGCTGCAGGCCCGGCTGCTGACCGGGATGGGCCTGGTCGCCGACACGACGGCGCCGTTCGACGTCGAAGCCGCGCAGCGCGGCCTGGACCTCGCCACCGAACTCGGCGAAGCGGGCCTGCGCGCGCGGTGCCTCTCCCTGACCGCCCTCGGCCACGTGTACACGGACTTCGACACCGCCTGGGACGTCGCCGTCGAAGCCGAAAAGGTCGCCGAGGACGCTGGAGACGGCTTCGCGCGGGACAGCGCGTTGATGCTGCGCGGCATCGTCCGGTTCGCCCGCGACCGCCACGACGAAGCGGCGCCCCTGCTCGACGAGGCGGCCGAAGGCCTGCTGCGCCGGGGCGATCGCGGCCTCGCGTCGACCGTCCTCAGTGTCCGGTCCGGGATCGCGCTCGCCGCGGCGGATCTGCCGCGGGCGCGGGAACTCGCCGGACAGGCCGTCGACGTGGCCGCGCCGCTCGGGGACTTCCACCGCGTCAACACGACGCTGTGCCGCTTGGCGCTGGTGCACTGCGCGGCCGGCGACGTCGAGGCCGGGTTCCGCGTGATGGAGCCGTTCCTGCGGCTGCTCGAGACGGCGGGTGACGTCTTCGTGCCGGGCATGGCCGGCGTGCTCGGCGAATTGCATTGGCGGCGCGGCGAGTTCGAAGAGGCGTTGCGCTGGTTCGAGCGCGAAGCCGTGCCGGGGACGTACATGGCCGCGCAGGGCTTGGCCGAGCGCGGCGCTCTGCTGCGCGCGCTCGGCCGGGTTGACGAGGCCGCTGAGATCCTGGCCACCGCCGTCGAGCTCACCCGCCGCTGGTCCCTGCCGTCGTCCTTGGCCGACGCCCTGGACCAGCAGGGGTACCTGGCGGAGCCGGAGCAGGCAGCCGAACTGCACCACGAGGCTTTGAGCTTGCGGCTCGACCGGGGCCTCCGGCTCGGGGTCCTGGCGAGTCTCGACGCGCTGACGACGTTGCTCGCCCGCACCGGCCGCGAGGGCGACGCCGCCCTCGTGTTCGTGTCGGCTTCGCAGGCCCGGGCCGAGCTGGGCCTGCCTCGCCGTCCGTCCGCACAAGCGGAGCTGGACGCGCTCGGCTTGGTGACCTCCGAACCGCCGATGGCCCTCGACGACGTGGTCGCGTTCGTGCGCCGGGCCCGCGGCAGCCGCGGCCGGCCGTCGAGCGGCTGGGGCAGCCTGACACCGACCGAGCTCGAGGTGGTCAAGCTGGCGGCGGAGGGCTGCACGAACCCGGAGATCGGCACCCGCCTGTTCATGAGCCGCGGCACGGTGAAGACGCACCTGGCGCACGTGTACGCGAAGCTGGGCGTCGCGAACCGCACGGAGCTCGCCACCCTCGCGGCGGCCCGCCTGACCTGACGACGTACCCGGAAGGTCGGCTCGCGTACCTGGAGAGTCGGTTTGCGTACCTGGAGAGTCGGCCGGCGAGCCGACCGTCTGGGTACGCGGGCCGACCTTCCGGGTACGCAGGCCGACCTTCCGGGTACGCGGGCCGGGGTCAGTCCCAGTCGATGCCGAAGACGCCGGGGCCGAAGTCGAACGCCACCGCGTGGACGCCGTCTTCGCCGTCGAGCTTCAGGGGGCGGCGGGCGAGGGTGCCGTTGGCGCCGTTGCGGGAGTACTGCCAGCAGCGGTCCGGTGCGGTGCCCCGGGCGAACCGGACCTCCAGCAGGTACTCGCGCACCGGGCGGCGGAACTCGCGGTAGTGGGTGTTGCGGCACTCCGGGTACGGCGGCCCGCTGTTGGTCAGCGTGTACTCGATCAGGTGCGTCTCGCCCCGGTTGATGGGCTGGTCGAAGAGCAGTTCGGTGACGAGCAGGCCGTGGGCCTCGTCGGTCTCGGCGCGGCCGACCCGGCAGTTGCGCACGGCGTGCAGTTCCGGGACGCCGGCCGCCGGGTCGTCCTGGGAGTACACCAGCAGCCAGCGGTCCTGGCCGTCCGCGACGGCCTGGAACACCGCCCGCGCGGTCACCGCGCGCTGCCCGCCGTCCGCGGCGATCTCGCACAGGTCGTGCAGGCCGACCATCTTCAGCGGCTGCTGGCGGTCGAGGGCGTGCGGCGCCCCGACCTTCTCCAGCAGCGGCTGCAGCACCTCACGCGGGAACGACATCGGCTCACCGCCGGCCCGGCGCTTCCCGGCGCCGCCGCGCGGCCGGGGCGGGGGCAGCAGGCCGAGCAGGGACCCGGCGGGGACGTCGAGGATCTCTTCGAGCGCCCGGACGGCCGAGAGGGAACTCTGCCGCTCCGGCTGCCTTTTGCCCGACTGCCAATAGCTGAGGGCGGTGACGCTGACGACGACGCCGCGGGCCCGCAGCCGCGCCTGGATCCGGTCGAGCGACAGCCCGCTGGTGGCGATGGCCGCGCGCAGCCGGATGGCGAATTCGGTGCGGCCGCTCTCCTGGCCGTCACCCGCCGCGCTGCCCGCCATCGCTGAAATCCCGACCCGCCCCATGCCGTCCCCCGACGATCCCCGACACGGAGCACGTTAGCAGTTTTCCTCGCCGTCTCCGCGCCCCTCTTCGGCCGTGCCGCCGGGACGGCCACTCGGGCGAACGGGCTAGTACTGGCAACTGTGAACCATTGCCCCGGCCTGGGCCGACGCGCTTGTATGACTTGCCTGCTCCGGTGGCACCGCCTCCCCCTCACGGCCCATCCGGGCGCAGGTGTGACCGGCCGCGCGAGCGGTTCCGGCTCCGGTTCACCCGGCCGAGTTGTGCGACCGGCCGGTGTGGCCGCGCGATGACCGGTGGCCCGGCGACGCCCCCAGCGCCGGGCCACCGGTCTTGTTACCACCGGGTAGCATCCCGGGCATGACGCTCCGGAAGAACATCCTGATCACCGGCGCCAGCAGCGGGTTGGGCGAAGGCATGGCCCGGCAGTTCGCGGCGAAGGGGCGCAACCTCGCGCTGTGCGCGCGGCGCACCGAGCGGCTCGAGAAGCTGGCCGCCGAACTGACCGCGGCGCACCCCGGGATCCAGGTCGTCACGCGCACCCTCGACGTCACCGACCACGACCGCGTGTTCGCCGTCTTCGCGGAGTTCCGCGACGAGCTCGGGTCCCTCGACCGGGTGATTGTGAACGCCGGGCTCGGGAAGGGCCAGCGGGTCGGCACGGGCCGGTTCGACGCCAACCGCCAAACCCTCGAGGTCAACTTCGTCGCGGCCGCCGCCCAGATCGAGGCCGCCGCCGGCATCTTCCGCGAGCAGGGCGCCGGCCACCTCGCCGTCATCTCCTCCTTCAGCGCGCTGCGGCCCTTCCCGGGCAAGCTCACCGCGTACGCCGCTTCGAAGGCCGGGATCTCGGCGTTCGTCGACGGCACCCGGATCGAGCTGAAGCCCCGGGGCATCGCCGTCACCGACGTCCGGCCCGGCTACATCGAGTCGGAGATGAACGACCGCATCGGCCGGAACCCGTTGCTGGCCAAGGCCGAGACCGGCGCTCGCGCGCTGGCGAAGGCGATCGAGGCCGAGCGCGCCCGGGCTTACGTCCCGGCGTGGCCGTGGGTACCGCTGAGCGTCGTCATGCGCGTGGTGCCCGCCGCGCTGCTGCGGAAGTTCACGTGAACGCCCCGGTCGAGGTCCGCGCGGAGGACACCTTCGACGTCGCCGCGGTGCACGCCTGGCTGAGCGCGAAAGTCGAGGGCCTCGGGGACGAGCCGCCGAAGGTCCGGCAGTTCCCCGGCGGCGCGTCCAACCTGACGTACCTGCTGACCTACCCGGACCGCGAGCTGATCCTGCGCCGCCCGCCCGCCGGGCACAAAGCGGCGTCGGCGCACGACATGCGGCGCGAGTACCGCGTCCAGCACGCGCTGAAGCCGGTGTTCCCGTACGTGCCGCGGATGGTGGCGTTCGGGGACGACCCGGCCGTGCTCGGCGGCGACTTCTACGTCATGGAGAAGCTCGACGGGCTCATCTTGCGGGGCAACCTGCCGGACGGTCTCGAACTGGGCCCGGACCAGGCGCGCGAGCTGTCCGGCAAGGTCGTCGACCGGCTGGTGGACCTGCACGCCGTCGACGTCGGGAAGGCCGGGCTCGCCGACCTCGGCAAGGGCGCCGGGTACGTCGAGCGGCAGGTCCGCGGCTGGTCGGAGCGGTACGTCGCGGCGCGCACGGACAACGTCGGCGACTTCGCCGAGGTGCGCGCGTGGCTGGCGGCGAACCAGCCCGGCGAGGTCAAGATCTGCCTGATCCACAACGACTACCGGCTCGACAACCTGGTGCTGGACGGCCCGTCGACGCTGAACATCACCGGCGTCCTCGACTGGGAGATGGCCACCCTCGGCGACCCGCTGATGGAGCTGGGCAGCATGCTCGCCTACTGGGTCCAGGCCGGCGACGACGACGTCATGCACGCGAGCCGCCGCCAGCCGACCCACCTGCCCGGCATGTTCACCCGCGAGGAGTTCGTCGCGCGCTACGCGGAGAAGACCGGGCTTTCGATCGGCGACTGGCGGTTCTACGAGGTCTACGGCCTGTTCCGGCTCGCCGCCGTGCTGCAGCAGCTGTACCGGCGCTACCACGACGGCGCCACCCGCAACCCGGCGTTCAAGGACTTCTGGCAGTTCGTCGGGTACCTGGACTGGCGCTGCCGCGAGATCATCGCGAAGGGGCGGGTCTAGTGGGCGCGATCTACCTGGTGCGGCACGGGCAGGCGTCCTTCGGCGCGGCGGACTACGACGCGCTGTCGCCGCGCGGCTTCGAGCAGTCCACTGTGGTCGGTGCGGAACTGCTGCGGCGCACCGTCTCCTTCAGCCAGGTCCGGTCCGGATCGCTGGCCCGGCAGCGGGACACCGCGGCGACGGCGCTGAAGGTGCTCGGCAGCGACGTCCCGGTGGTCGAGGACCCGCGCTGGAACGAGTACGACCACGTCGACATCGCCCGCCACCACGCCGGCGGGGCACCGCAGGAGGATTCGCGCGCCTACCAAGGTGTCCTGGACGCGGCCCTGACGGCGTGGACGTCGGCCGGTGCCGACGGGCCGTGCGCCGAGACGTGGCCCGCGTTCCTCGCGCGGTGCCGGGCGGCGCTGGGCGACCTGGTGGCCTCGCTGGGCAAGGGGGAGCACGCGGTCGTGTTCACTTCCGGCGGAGTGATCGCCACGATCTGCGGCCTGCTCATCGGCACCCCCGAGGCCGGGCTGCTCAAGCTCAACCGCGTCACGGTCAACGGCGGGATCACCAAGCTGGTGTCCGGCCGCGGCGGTGTCACGCTGCTGTCGTTCAACGAGCACCCGCACTTCGAGGCCGAGGCGGCTTCGTTGCTCACCTACCGGTAGGAGACGCTCGATGGAGTTCGGCGAGGTCACGCTGTACCCGGTGAACGGCCACGGCCCAGAGGACGTCGTCGTCGACGGCGAGGGCCGGATCTACACCGGCGTCGACGACGGCCGGATCCTGCGCCTGTCGCCCGACGGGCAGCACATCGACGTCATCGCCGACACGGGCGGCCGCCCGCTCGGGCTGGAGCTGTACGGCGAAGACGAGCTGCTGATCTGCGACGCGCGGGCCGGTCTCCTGGTGGTCCCGCTGGCGGGTGGTGCGGTCTCGACCTTGGCCACCTCCGCACTGGGCCTGGACTTCGTGTTCTGCAACAACGCGGCGGTGGCCTCCGACGGGACGATCTACTTCACGGATTCCTCCCGCCGCTTCGGCATCGACAACTGGCGCGACGACCTGATCGAGCAGACGGCAGGCGGCCGGCTGCTGCGCCGCTCCCCGGACGGCTCGATCGACCTGCTCCTCGACGGCCTCCAGTTCGCGAACGGCGTCGCACTGGCCCCGGACGAGTCGTTCGTGGCGGTGGCGGAAACCGGCGCGTTCAGCGTGTCGCGGGTGTGGCTCGCCGACGGCCGGACCGACGTCTTCGTCGACGACCTGTGGGGCTTCCCGGACAACATCTCGACGGGCACGGACGGCCTGATCTGGATCACGCAGGCGTCCCCGCGCGTGGCGGCCCTCGACGTGGTCCGGCGGCTGCCGGCGTTCGTGCGGGCGGCCATCCGGCGGCTACCGGAGTCGTTGCAGCCCAGCCCGGGCCGCGAGGTCGGCGTGCTGGGCGTCGCGGCGGACGGCAAGGTGGCGCGCGAGTTCCGCGGCGAGATCCCCGGCTTCCACATGCTGGTGGGCGTCCGCGAGTGGCGGGGGCAGCTGTATTTCGGCTCTTTGGAGGAGTCGGCGATCGCGGTGACGCCTACCATCGGGTGATGCTGAGCAACGTCCGGATCGAAGTCCGCATCCCCACCCAGGACCTGTCCCGCGCCCGGCGCTGGTACGCGGAGAAGCTCGGCCTCGAGGCGGTCGAGGAACGCGAAGGCGGCCTGCGGTACGAAGGCGCGTCGGGCGTGTTCTGCCTGTACGCTTCGGCGGGCGTTTCCGACGGCTCGTTCACGCAGGCCGGCTTCTACGTCGACGACCTCGAAGCGACGGTCGCCGTGCTGCGCGAGCGGGGCGTGGTTTTCGAGGAGTACGAAGGCATGCGCGGCGGGATCATGGACATCCGGGGCAACTACCCGAGCAAGGGCAGCGGTGAGCGGGCGGCGTGGTTCCGTGACAGCGAGGGCAACCTGCTCGGCCTCGCCGAAGTGGTGCCCTGACGCGCTTTCCGAGGAGCTGCTCGGCTCGCGAGTTTGAGCGGCCGCCACCGCGGGCAATCTTCCGTGGCCGGGACGAATGGGGCGAACTGGGTGGTGACGATCCGTGGTGGGGTACTGGCTGGGGCAGAACACGGTGAAGCGGTTGCGCCGGGGTGGCGTGATCAAGCAGGACGACGACGGCGAGAAGAAGTTCGACGACTGGGCGGTTAAGCACCGCGCGTGGGGTGTCCTGCTCGCCGCGGTGGTCTTCAGCTTGCTCGCATGGTGGCTGGCCGTAAAGTACGACGGCGCCACCGCCGGTGAAATCGCGCTGTACTCCCTGATCCTGGTCCCATGCGGAATCATCTACACCTTGGTCAAGCTGGCCAGGATCAAGCGCGAGAAGTGATCCTCACCGGCCCGTCCAGCGCGGCTCCCGCCCCGCGGTCCACGCCGCGTAGAACTCCTTGTGGTCCTTCGCCGTCATCAGCAGGGCCTGGGTGATCGCCTCCAGCTCGATCGCGCTGCCCAGGTCCATGTCCAGCTCGCGGGTCAGCAGCACCTTCGTCGTCGCGTACGCCAGGGCCGGGCCGTCCGCCAGCCGGCGCGCCAAGGCCGCGGCCGCCTCCGGGAGGTCCGCGTCCGGAACCACCTGAGTGGCCAATCCGATCTCCGAAGCGCGCGCGGCCGACACCTTGTCGCCGAGGATCAGCAGTTCCGTCGCGCGACCGAGGCCGACCAGCCGCGGCAAGAGGTACGCCGACCCCATGTCCGCGCCCGCCAAGCCCACCTTCGTGAACAGGAACGCGAACTTCGCCGACTCCGCCAGCAGCCGGAAGTCACTCGCCAGCGCGATCACCGAACCCGCTCCGGCCGCGACCCCGTTGACCGCCGCGATCACCGGGAGCGGGCACTCGCGCAGGGCCTTCACCACCGCGCCCGTCATACGGGTGAACTCGAGCAGCTCCGCCGTCTCGAACTTCTGCAGCTCGCCGATGATCTCCTCGACGTCGCCGCCGGAACAGAACCCGCGGCCTTCGCCCGTGATCACCAGGACCCGGACGTCCTCGTGCTGCGGGAGCTCGATGATCAGGTCCCGCAGATCCGCGTACACCTCGAACGTCAGCGCGTTGAGCTTCGAAGGACGGGTGAACGTCACCGTGGCCACCCCGTCGGACACCGTGAAGCCGAAGTGCTCCCATTCGCGAGTCAGCGGGGCGGTTGCGCGGAACGGGCTCATGACTGGATTCCTCCGCCGTCGAGTACGAGGGTCTGGCCATTGATCGCGGCGGCCTCCGGGGCCGCCAGGAAGGACACCGCGAACGCCACCTCGGCCGGCTCGAGCAGCCGGCCGAGCGGGGACGCCGCCGCCAGTGCCGCTTCCGCCTCCGAGGTGGACCGTCCCGACCGCGAGACGATCCGCTCCACCGAGGTCGCCGTCATGTCGGTGCGGACGAACGCCGGGCACACCGCGTTCGCCGTGACGCCGGTCCCGGCCAGCTCCGCCGCCACCGCACGCATGAAGCCCACCGCCGCGTGCTTGGACGCCGTGTAGCCGGCCGTGTAGCGGTAGCCGACGTGCGAGGCGGTCGAGGCCACCGTGACGACCCGGCCGCTGTCGCGCGCACGCATTCCGTCCAGCACCGCGCGGGTGCAGAGGAACGCGCCGGTCGCGTTCACTTCGAACTGCCGGCGCCAGTCGTCGAGCGAGGTCCGGGGAACCGGGGCGCTCGAAGAGATCCCGGCGTTGTTCACCAGGACGTCGACCGGGCCCGCCGAAGCGAAATACGCAGTCACGGCTTCCTCGTCCGTGACGTCGCAGTCCGCACGGCCCGGCGCCAGCACGGTGTCACCGAAAGTTCGGAACCGGGCCGCGATCGCCGCGCCGATGCCGCGGGTGCCGCCGGTGACCACCACCAGGCGGCTCACGGGCGGGCCGCCAGGGCGCGCCGGTCGAGCTTTCCGTTGGCGGTGCGGGGGAGTTCCGTCATGAAGACCACCTCGCGGGGGTACTTGTGCTTGGCCAGGTGGGCTTTCGCGTGTTCTTGCAGCTCCTTCGCCGACACCGACGCGCCGGCCCGCGTCACGACGTACGCGCGCGGCACGACCAGGCCGTCGACCTCGTGGCCGGCCACCGCGCAGTCGGTGACGTCCGGGTGGCCGAGCAGGCAGTCCTCGATCTCGCCGGGCGCGACGAACACGCCGCCGACCTTGAGCAGCGCGTCGGCGCGCCCGTGGTGGCGGAAGTACCCGTCCGGGGAGCGGCTGAACAGGTCGCCCGACGTCAGCGTGTCCCCGTCGAACGTCCGCGCCGACTTCTCCGGATCGCCGTGGTACGCCAGCGCGATCGTCGGCCCGGTCACGCGCAGCGGCCCGATTTCCCCGTCCGGCAGCGGTTTCCCGAGCTCGTCGACGACCTGGGCGGTGTAGCCGGGAACGGGCGTGCCGAGCGTGCCGACGCGCGCGGCACCCGGCCGGTTCGACAGGTAGATGTGGTACGCCTCGGACGAGCCGATCCCGTCCACCACCGGCACCCCGAAGGCCGCGTCCCACTTGCGGTGCAGCTCCGGCGGCAGCGCCTCGCCCGCCGACGTCGTCATCCGCAGGCAGCTCAGGTCCTGCTCGGCCGCGGCCGGGTGGGCGACCATCGCGCTCATCATCGTCGGCACGTTGACCAGCACGGTCGGCCGGTACTTCGCGATCAGCTCGAACATCAGGTCCGCCGTGCTGCGTTCCCCGAACGCGATGCCGGCCGCGCCGACCCCGAACGGGAACAGCGCCACCAGATCCCGCGCGTAACCGAAGAAAAGCTTCGGCACGGCCAGGACGGTGTCGTCTTCGCGCAGGCCGAGCACCTCGACGGCGTACCGCTCGAAGCTCTCCTTCGGACTGCGCAGCGGGTGCACGCACGCCTTGGGCGCACCCGTGCTGCCGGTGGTGAACTTCCAGATACCGACGTCGTCCACTGTGGTCGGTGCCGCGTCCAAAGTATCCGGTGCGGCCTCGACCAACGTCCGGAATGGACGTTCGCCGGTAAGCAGCTCGGCTTCGGGCACGCCCGTGACGAGCAGCCCCGTGGCGCCCGCCTCGCGCAGTGCGGGCAGCGTGACGGCGTCCGCGAGCACCGCTACGGCCTCGGTGTAGCCGAGGTAGTAGGTGTAGTCCTTGGGCTGCAGGAACGGGTAGACCTCGGCGGTGACCGCGCCGATCTTCTGCGCCCCGTACCAAGCCGCGACGAACTCGTCGCCGTCGCTCAGCGCCAGCAGCACCCGCTGTCCTCTTCGGACACCGGAGTCGAGCAGCACGTTGCCGACGCGGTTCGCCAAGGCCGCGAGAGCCGCATAGCTGATCGAACGGTCCCCGACGTGCAGGGCGGTCCGGTCACCCCGGCCTTCGGCCACGTGCCGGTCGAGGAAGTGCGTGGCGAGGTTGAACGGCTCACTCACGGGCCAGCTCCCGGATCGCTTCCACCAGCAGGTCGGTCAACGTCGAGAACGTCTCAGTGCCCTCTTCGGCGGTCGCCTCCGCGGGCCGGCCGCAGTACGCCTCGGTCATGCCCATCTCCCGGAAGCCGCCGTCTTCCGGAGCGGCGGCGAGGCTGACCGGCACGTGCGGGAGCGTCCGCATCAGCGCCTGGTCGACCAGCTCGGGCCGGTCGGCGAGCACCAGCGACGTCTCGTACCGCCCCGCGTGGCACTCGCCGGACCGGAACTCCTCGGTCAGCCGCTGCGCGTGCCGCCGCCGGACCAGGTCGAGCAGGGCGACGCGCCCGTCGTAGGCGAAGTTCAGCGTCTCCACGGCTCGCCGCAGCGTGACCAGGTGCGCGGGCTCGAAGTGGTTGTTGACCAGCAGGATCCGCTTCAGGCGCTGGCCGATCAGCGCGGACCCGATGTCGACGAGCAGGGCGTGCAGCGTCTCCTCGCCGATGTGGATGCCGCCGGCGAACCCGGCCGCGAACCGCGTCACGCCGTAGGGCACCTCGGGCAGGACCAGCACGTGGACGTCGTCGTCCGCGGCCAGCCGCTCGGCCGCGCGCTCGCACATCCCGCGGGAGATCAGCGGGTCGGTGCCCAGCGGCGCGTGCGGGCCGTGCGGCTCGATCGCGCCCAGCGGCAGCAGCAGCACCGGGACGCGCTCGTCATCCGGCAGCGCAGCGACCTGCCGCGAGCTGAGGTCCGCGAAGTACGTCACGCAAATCAAGCTACACCGCAGCGGCCTGAGGTGTATAGAGTTGCGCCCATGCCCACCGATGCCTTCGAAGCCGGCCCGCAGGAGCTGGTCATGACGTTGCTGGGCAGCTACGTGCACCCGCGCGAAACCCGCCGGGTGTGGTCGGGCGGCCTGGTCGCGGTGCTCGCCGAGCTGGGCTTTTCCGACGGCGCCGCCCGGATCGCGCTCACCCGCCTGGTGCGCCGCGGCCTGCTGCAGCGCCACCGCGAAGGCCGCACCGTGCACTACTCGCTGACCCGGCGCACCGTCGCGCTGCTCGCCGACGGCGACCACCGGATCTTCTCCCTCGGCCGACGCGAGCGCGCCGCCGGCGAGTGGACCGTGCTGTGGCAGAGCATCCCCGAGAGCCGCCGCCAGGCCCGGGAACGCCTGGTCCGGCGGCTGCGGTTCCTCGGGTTCGGGCCCTACCAGGACGGCACCTGGATCGCTCCGCACGACCGCGAGGCCGAGGTCGTCGCCCTGCTCGGCGAACTCGACGTCGCCGAGCACGCGGGGCTGCTGCTCGGCCGGCCGTCGGCCGCCCTCGACGTCCGCCGGTTCGCCGGCCGGGCCTGGGACCTCGACGACCTCGCCGCGCGGTACGCCGCGTTCGTCGGCCAGTTCGGCGGGTACGCGGGCCGGGAGCCGCCGGACGCCGAGGCGTTCGAGGTGCGCACCCGGCTGGTGCACACCTTCCGCATGTTCCCGTCGCTCGACCCGGAACTGCCCGCCGACCTGGTGCCCGCCCCGGACCGCCGGGCGGCGGCGGTCGAACTGTTCCACGATCTGTACACCGCGCTCGCGAAACCCGCGCAGCGCCACTTCGACGAGGTGACCCAGGGATGACCGAACCCAGCCAAGCGACCCAGGAAGCTCTGAGCTACACCTCGTACCTCGGGCTCGACGAGGTGCTGAACGCGCAGCGCCTGCGGTCCGACGAGCACGACGAGCTGCTGTTCATCGTGATCCACCAGGTGTACGAGCTGTGGTTCAAGCAGATCCTGCACGAAGCCGCCTTCCTCCAGACGAACCTCGAAAAGGGCAACACCGCGCATTCGATCCGGACGCTGCGCCGGATCCTCACCATCCTCAAGGTCGCGGTCGCGCAGATCGACGTGCTGGAAACCATGACGCCCAGCCAATTCACCAGTTTCCGCGCCCGTTTGGACGCTTCGAGCGGCTTCCAGTCGGCCCAGTTCCGCGAGCTGGAAGCGGTGCTCGGCCGCCGTGACGAGCGCGTGTTCGCGCACTACCCCGAAGGTGGGGAGCAGCGGAAACGCATCTCCGAAGCGATGGCGCGCCCGTCGTTGTTCGACTCTTTTCTCGCGTACCTCAAGGTTTCTGGCTACGCGGTCGAGTGTGACCGAGACGTCACTCGCTCGGTGGAGCCGTCCCCGGCCCTGCAGGCGATATTGCTGGACGTGTACAGCGACGACGGGGGACCCTCGCTCGTCGCGGAGTGTCTGGTCGATCTCGACGAAGGGATGCAGGAGTGGCGCTACCGGCACGTGAAGATGGTCGAACGCACCATCGGCGACAAGACCGGGACGGGAGGATCATCCGGCGCGACCTACCTGCGTACCACGCTTTTCCAGCCGATGTTCCCGGATCTCTGGGCCGTACGGAGCCGACTGTGACCACTTTGGACGACCTGCGCGAGGACCACAACGCCCTCGCCGCGCACTACACCCGGTTCGCGGTGGCCGACCGCCTCCTGCTCTCCGGGCACTCGCACCAGGCTTGGCCGGACGTCGCCGAGGAGGGACTGTACGAGTCCTTCGCCGACGCCGCCCGTGACGTCGACGCCAAGTGGGAGCGCGCCTTCGCGAAGGCGGACGAGCTGCGCGCGGGCTTCCGCCTGCTGCTCGGCGACCCGCACGGCGAGTACGCGCTCGGCGCGAGCACGCACGACCTGGTGCTGCGCTTCCTGTCGGCGATGGAGCTGCCGCGACGGCCGCGCCTGGTCACCACCGACGGCGAGTTCCACACCCTCCGCCGTCAGCTCGCCCGCCTCGAAGAGGAGGGCGTCGAGATCGTGCGGGTGCCGCTCGAGCCGGTGACGACGCTCGCCGAGCGCGTCGCGGGCGAGGTGAACGACGACACCGCGGCCGTGCTCGTGTCCGCGGTGCTCTTCGAGACGTCGCGGCTGGTCCCCGGACTGGCGCACCTCGCCGACGTCTGCCGCGGCCGCTCGATCGAGCTCGTCGTGGACGCCTACCACGCACTCGGCGTCGTGCCGTTCGCGCTGCACGACCTCGGGCTCACCAACGCCTGGGTGCTCGGCGGCGGCTACAAGTACCTGCAGCTCGGCGAGGGCAACTGCTTCCTGCGGCTGCCCGCCCACGCCCAGGAGCTGCGGCCGGTGATCACCGGCTGGTACGCCGAGTTCGGCGCGCTCGCCGACGAGCGCCACCCGGGCCAGGTGCCCTACGCCATCGGCGGCGACCGGTTCGCCGGCGCCACCTACGACCCGGCGAGCCACTACCGCGGCGCCCGGGTCCAGCGGTTCTTCGCCGAGCACGGGCTCACCCCGGAGTTCCTGCGCGAGGTCTCGCAGCACCAGGTGGGCCTGCTCGCGTCGGTGTTCGACTCGCTCGGGCTGCCCGAAGACGTCGTCACGCGCGACCGTTCGGTGGAGCTGGCCGACCTCGGCGGGTTCCTCTCGCTGCGCTGCGCCGACGCGTCCGGGCTGCAGGCGGCGCTGGCCGCCGAGGGCGTCCGGACCGACAGCCGGGGGCCGTACCTGCGCTTCGGCCCCGCGCCCTACCTTTCGGACACGCAGCTGGAGACGGCGATGCGCACGCTCGGCAAGGTGATCACCGGCTGACTACCCGTCCGTATGGCGAGACCGCCACTGGTCTCGCGATCACCGGGGATCTAGGTTGGTGCCGGGCACCCACCGGGCGGACGACCTCCGCGCGCCGGGTTCCCGCCAACCCGTGAAGCGCGTCCCGGCCACGAACCGGGCGCGGGAGACAAAGGAGTCACCACCGTGACCGAAGGTGTGTTCGCCCGGGGCACCGGGCACGAACAGGTCGTGTACTGCCACGACCAAGCCAGTGGCCTCAAGGCCATCATCGGCATCTACTCCACCGCGCTCGGCCCCGCCTTGGGCGGGACGCGCTTCCACCCCTACGCCACCGAATCCGACGCGCTCGACGACGTCCTCGCGCTGTCCAAGGGCATGGCGTACAAGAACGCACTGGCCGGGCTCGACCTCGGCGGCGGCAAGGCCGTCATCATCGGCGACCCGAAGACGCTCAAGTCCGAAGCGCTGCTGCGCGCGTACGGGCGCTTCGTGCAGTCCCTGGGCGGCCGTTACATCACGGCGTGCGACGTGGGCACGTACGTGCAGGACATGGACGTCGTGGCCCGCGAGTGCCAGTACGTCACCGGCCGCTCGCCGGAGGACGGCGGTGCCGGCGACTCGTCCGTGCTCACCGCGTTCGGCGTCTTCCAGGGCATGCGGGCCTCGGCCGAGCACGTCTGGGGCAGCCCGGACCTGGCCGGCAAGCGCGTCGGCGTGGCCGGCGTCGGCAAGGTCGGCCACATCCTCGTCGGGCACCTCGTGGAGGCCGGCGCGCGGGTCACGGTCACCGACCTCTACGCGCCCGCCATCGAGCGGACCCGCTCGATTCACCCCGAAGTCCAGGTCGTGTCCGATGTGGACACCCTGCTGCGCACCGAGCTGGACGTCTTCGCGCCCTGTGCGCTGGGCGGCGTCCTGAACGACGAGACCGTGCCGGTGCTCGGCGCCCGGATCGTCTGCGGCGCGGCGAACAACCAGCTCGCGCACGCGGGCATCGACAAGCAGCTGGCCGACCGCGGCGTCCTGTACGCCCCGGACTACCTGGTGAACGCGGGCGGCGTGATCCAGGTGGACGACGAGCGCCACGGCTTCAACTTCGAACGCGCGAAGCGCAAGACCACGGCCATCTACGACACGACGAAGGCCGTGTTCGCGCTGGCCGACGCCGACGGCGTGCCCCCGGCAACGGCGGCCGACCGGCTCGCCGAGCGGCGGATGGCGGAGGTCGGGCGGCTGCGGTCCATCATGACCGGGTGAGTCCTTCCGCCTTCTTCGAATCGGTGGGCGTGCGGGGTTTCCTGCACGCCCACCGCCTCGGTTCGGCCGAGGAGGTCGGCCTGGACGCCGACTCGCCGGTGGTACTGGCGTCCGTGGTGAAGGTGCCGCTGGCCTTCGAGTTCGCCCGCCAGGTGGCGGCCGGGCAGCTCGACCCCACCGACCGGGTGCGGGCGTCCGCCGCGGACCGCCTCGGCGGCACCGGTTCGGCCGGCTTCGCCGACGACGCCGAGTACAGCCTCCGGGACGCGGCGCTGCTGGCCCTTTCGGTGTCCGACAACACGGCCGCGGACCTGCTGTTCGACCGCGTCGGCGTGGACAACGTCCGGTCGCTGCTGGCCGAGCTGGGCTTGACCCGCACGACGGTGATCGGCGCGCCGCGGGACGTGCTGCGCACGATCATCGAGGACACTGCGGCGGGCCGCCCGTTGCGGGCGCTGGATCCACTGCGGACATCCGCGACCACGCCCCGCGAGATGACGGCGTTGCTGGCGGCGCTCTGGGCGGACGACGCGGGCGCTCCGGTCCGCGAGTGGATGTCCGCGCAGGTCGGCTGGCACCGGTTGACGGCGGGGTTCCCGCCGGAGGTGGCGGTGGCGGCCAAGACGGGCACGATGCCGGGGATCCGCAACGAAATCGGCGTCGCGACCTATCCGGACGGCACCGCCTACGCGGTCGCGGTGTTCACGACCGGCGGGGCCGAGACGCTCCGGCGCCCGGACATCGACCGCGCGATCGGCGCGGCCGCCCGGGCGGCGGTCGATCAGCTGCGCTCGTAGAACGCGTCCCACGGCCGGGGGCCCGGCGAAGGGGGCACGATCCGCGACACGCCGTCGTCTTCGAGGATTCCGGCCGCGATTTTCCCCAGCGTCGCCGCCTGGGGGTGCGGGCTGACCGAGGGCCAGGCGAAGGCCATCCGGGCCCGCAGCACCCCGCCTTCGAGCGGCCGCCACACGACCCGCGGTTCCTTGCGGGCGCCGGGTTCGAACGCCACGCCGTGCCCGGCCAGGACCAGCCCGAGCACGAACTCGGGGTTGCGGGCGTGCCGGATCGCCGCCGGGCGGAAGCCGTGGTCCCAGCAGGTGCGCAGCAGGGCGTCGTAGCTTCCCGGCGCGGCGGCGCGCGGGGCGTGGACCAGACCTTCGCCGGCCAGGTCGGCGAGGGCGAGCTCGGCGCGGCGCGCGAGCGGCGAGTCGCGGGGGAGCAGCACGCCCAGCGGGGTGTCGACGACCGGGCCGAGGTCCAGCCCGACCACGTCCACCGGCAGTTGCAGGAGGCCGGCGTCGAGTTCGCGGTCGCCGAGCAGCCGGGCCTGCTCGGCCGTGGTGAGCTCCTGCAGGTCCAGCCGCACGGCCGGGCACTCGGCGGCGAACTTCGTCAGGATCGCGGCCAGCACCCGGCCGGGCAGGTCGGGGGGCACGCCCGCGCGCAGGCTGTCCAGCTCGCCGCGTTCGGCCTTCGCCACGAGGGTCGTCATGCGGTCCCAGCGGGAGAGCAGATCGCGAGCTTCGGCACGCAGCACTTCGCCCGCTTCGGTGAGCGTGACGCGGCGGCCGCGTTCGAACAGCTTCGCGCCCAGCTCGGCTTCGAGCCGTTTGACGCGCTGGCTCAACGGCGGCTGCGCGATCCCGAGCCGTTCGGCGGCCCGGCCGAAGTGCAGTTCGTCGGCGACGACGAGGAAGTATCGCAGCGAACGGAGGTGGTCCACGCTGCGACGATAGCCGTTCGCCTATCGATCGGTGGTCGTCCTGATCTTGGACAGTGCGGGGCCGGTCGTGGTCGGGTGTCCGGTATGGACAAGGGATTGAGCAGGCGCGGGCTGTTCGGCGCGAGCGCGGCGGCGGCCGCGATCCTGGCGGGCGCCCCGCCCGCGGCGGCGGCGGCCGGTTCGGGCATGGTGCTGCGCTGGTGGGGGAACAACGGCTGGGAGATCCGCATCGGGGCGAAGACGATCCTGATCGACCCGTGGCTGACGCGTTTCAAGACGGGAACGTACACAGCGGCGGGCGCGGATCCGCGGACACCGCTCACGGTGAACCGCGCGCTGATCGACGGTTACCTCGACCGCGGTGTCCTCCGGGCGGACCACATCCTGGTGACCCACGGCCACTACGACCACCTGACGGACGTCCCGTACCTGGCCGAACGCACCGGGGCGACGGTCATCGGCACCGAGACGCATTTGAGTCTCATGGCGGCCATGGGGGCCCCGGAGGACCAGCTGGCGATCGCGACGGGCGGGGAGGACCTGACGTTCGACGGGTACTCGATCCGGGTGCTCCGGTCCCTGCATTCGGCGACGGGCAGCCGGGCCCAGGTGGCGTTCCCGGGCACCCGGCCGCTGTCCCGCCGCGACCGCCCCCGGGTGATCTCGGACCTGCTGGAGGGCGGCACGCTGGCGTACCTGGTGTCCGGTGGCGGGGCGAGCGTGCTGGACTTCGGGGGGTCGAACTACGTCGAGTCCGAGCTGGCCGGGCTCCGGCCGGACGTGGTGCTGCTGCCCCCGGGCGGGGCGAAAGTGCGGGAGTACGTCCCGCGCCTGCTGCGGACGGTGGGTGGCCCGCGATGGGTGGCCGCAACGCACTGGGACGACTTCGACTTGCCGCTGGGCCAGGCGCACGACCCCAACGGCGGGCTGGAGGTGCTGCGGAAAGCCGTGGCGGCGGCGAGTCCCGGGAGCGAGTTCGTGGTGCTGGACCACCTCGGGGAATTTACCCCCTGAAAGCGCGAAGGCCCCCACCGCTCGCGGTGGGGGCCTTCGGCTCAGCCGCTCTTGCGGCGGAACGTCCGCTTGTTCGCCGCCGGGCCGTGGGCGTGCTGGTTCTTGCCGCCCGCGTTCTCGTGCGACGCTCCCGTCCGCGCGTGGGCCTGCTTGCGCTCCAGCGCTTCGCGGAACTTGCGCTTGACGTCGTCGTCCTCCTCGCCGCTGGGCGACGGGTTCGGTTCACTCATGCTTACCTCCGAAAATGACGACGTGTGACCGCTCCAGCCTGGCATCACTCAAACTGCTTGGCGAGTCGATTTGGTCACGCCGTCAGCGTTTGGGGGACGGTACGCCGCCGAACTGGACCGACTTGCGGGTCAGCGGGCGGCCGCAGTGGTCGCACAGGAGCATCGGGCGCAGCCGCTCGCCGCACTCTACGTGGTGCAGCGTGATGTCCGGCTCCTGGCCCGTCACCTCGAACCCGCGCGACCACTCCGCGATGAACGCCAGCGCTGGGAAGAACGCCAGGCCCTTCGCCGTCAGGCGGTAGTCGCGGGCGTCGGTGCGGGTCTTCGCCGCGCCGGTGCGCAGGACACCCACCTCGACCAGCTTGCTCAGCCGGGCCGACAGCACGCTCGGCCCGATGCCCAGCTCGCGCTCGAACTCCGAAAAGTGCCGGCAGCCGAGCAGTGCCGACACCAGCAGCCCCGTCGACCACCGGTCGCCGAGCAGCTCCATCGTGTCCGGGAAGAACATCATCGGGTCGCCGGCCAGGGAATCGGCGTCCTTGCGGCGGAAGCGCTTGGACGCCGTCGCCGCCGCGACGCCGGTGCTGTCCAGCCGCGACGCCCGGACGTCCCGGGCGTCCACGCGGCGGCCGCAGGCGGCGCAGCCGAGGGGCGCTGATGTAGCCAGCTCACAGTCGAGGTGGATCAGCGTCGGCAGCACTTCGCGCCGGCCTTCGACCCACTCGCGCTCCCAGGCCCAGATCGAGATCAGCAGCGGCCACAGCTCGAGGCCGCGCTCGGTCAGCCGGTACTCGTGCCGCGTGCGGCGCGCGTCCCGGTACGGCACCCGGGCGAGCATGCCCGCCTCCACCATGTCCCGCAGCCGTCCCGACAACGCGGTCGGCGAAATGCCCAGCCGCAGGCGCAGCTCCTCGTACCGGCGGAAGCGCAGGAACAGGCTCTGCAGGATCAGCAGCGTCCACTGGTCGCCGACCAGTTCGAGCGCCCGGCGCAGCGGA
The DNA here is from genome assembly GCF_040681595.1 of Amycolatopsis sp. NPDC051716. Taxonomy (NCBI): domain Bacteria; kingdom Bacillati; phylum Actinomycetota; class Actinomycetes; order Pseudonocardiales; family Pseudonocardiaceae; genus Amycolatopsis; species Amycolatopsis sp. NPDC051716. Next base: position 62,704 of record NZ_JBFAZA010000032.1, read on the forward strand.
TCTCCCGCCGGCCGGACGCGGTGTGCAGACGCTTCGGTCACCACTTCCCCCTCGTTACACAATGCCCTCAGGGTAACACCTGGCTACACCTAAAGAAGCCTGTTGACACCTGGGTACACAAATCATAGTCTCATCTCCAACAGCCCCGCGCAGCCAGGGAGCAGCCCGATGACCAGCACTTCCGAACAGCCGCTGATGGTGGCCCGGACGGCGGACACCGGCGAGGACAACCCCTACCTGCTCGGCGTCTACGCCCCGGTCGGCACCGAGATCGACGCCGAAGACCTGCAGGTCATCGGCGAAATCCCGAAGGACCTCAACGGCGTCTACCTGCGCAACGGCCCGAACCCGCGGTTCGCCCCGGAAGGCCGCTACCACTGGTTCGACGGCGACGGCATGATCCACGCGGTCCACCTGGAGAACGGCAAGGCCCGCTACCGCAACCGCTGGGTCCGCACCAAGGCCTTCGAGGCCGAGTCCGCCGCCGGCAAGGCGCTCTGGACCGGCGTGATGGAGAACCCGAAGGACAACCCCTTCGGCAACGCCCACGGCCTGGGGCTCAAGGACAACGCCAACACCGACGTCGTCTTCCACCGCGGCCGGATCCTCGCCACCTGGTACCTGTGCGGCTCGCCGTACGCGGTCGACCCGCTTTCGCTGGAGACCCTCGGCGCCGAAGACTTCCTCGGCACGCTGGCCGGCGACATGATGGCCCACCCCAAGGTCGACGAGGCCACCGGCGAGCTGTTCTGGTTCGACTACGGGCCGCGCCCGCCGTACCTGCGCTACGGCGTGATCAGCGCGGACGGCCGGGTCGTGACCACCACCGACATCGAGCTGCCGGGCCCGCGCCTGCCGCACGACATGGCCATCACCGAGCACTACGCGGTGCTGATGGACCTGCCGCTGGTCCAGGACCTGGCGGCGGCGAAACAGGGCCGGCACAAGCTGCACTTCGATCGCTCGCTGCCGAGCCGGTTCGGCGTGCTGCCACGCTACGGGAACGGTAGCCAGATCCGGTGGTTCGAAGCGAGCCCGTGCTACATCTACCACGTCGTCAACGCCTGGGAAGAGGGCGCCGAAGTCGTCCTCGACGTCTGCCGCGTGCAGCGCCCGCAGCCGCGCGCCGACGCGCACACGCCGCTCGCGAAGATGCTCTCCTACTTGCGGCTCGACGCCCAGCTGCACCGCTACCGCTTCGACCTGCGGACCGGCGCGTGCCGCGAAAGCGCGCTCGACGACGACAACACCGAGTTCCCGACCGTCGACGCCCGCGGCGTCGGCCGGCGGAACCGGTACTCCTACGCGGTGCACATCTCGCCCGAGTCGACGCTGAAGTTCGACGGGCTGGTGCGCCACGACAATCTTGCCGGTACGAAGACCGAATACCGGTTCGGTCCGGGCCGGTGGGGCAGTGAGGCTCCGTTCGCACCCCGCGAAGGAGTACCCGTCGATTCGGCGGACGGGTATCTGGTGACGTTCGTGCAGGACGAGCGTGAGGGACGCTCGGAACTGGACATCTTCGACGCCGCCGACCTCGCTGCCGGACCCGTGGCCAGGGTCCTGCTTCCCCAGCGTGTCCCGCTCGGTTTTCACGCGACCTGGGTCCGGGCGGACCAGCTGGAAAACCTCCGTTCATGAGATGCCATCGAGAGGGTCGTGCCCGGGACTTCCGGACACGGGGATGGTGGAGTGCGGAGACGATCGACCAGCTCGTGAAGGAGCGGGTCAGTGCCGACCCGGAGGGTCTCGCGCTGGTCGATCCACCGAACACCACCGCACTGGTCGGACGCGACCCGGTGCGGTGGACCTGGAGCCGGCTCGACGAACGCGTCGACGTCCTGGCCGCGTTCCTGCTCGCCAGAGGGGTGCGAGCAGGTGACGTAGTGGCTGTGCAGCTGCCGAACTGCTCGGCCCTGGTCCAGGCGTTCCTCGCGATCGTGCGGATCGGCGCGGTCGTCACCCCGTTCCCGGTGTCCTACCGGGAGCACGAAATGGTTCCGATGTGCCGGCGCACCGGGGCGGTCGGGGTGGTCACGGCATCCAGATACGGCGAGCACCCGCTCGCCGGGGCGGCCCTTGGGCTAATCGGCGCTTCGGCGCTGTCGGTCCGGTTCGTCGTCGCCAGAGGGGACGACGAACCGGCCGGCGCCCTGGCGTGGCCCGAAGCTCCCCTGTCCGCAGCGGAAAAATCCACTTTGGACTCGTATCGCACCGAAGCCGACGTGAACGACTGCGTCACGATCTGCTGGACGTCCGGCACCGAAGCCGAGCCGAAGGCCGTGCCGCGCTGCCACGGCGATTGGCTGGCGACCGCGGCCGGCTGCGTCCAGGCCGCCGGGATCACGCGCGACGACGTCCTGCTTTCCCCGTTCCCGATGACGAACATGGCCGGCATCGGCGGCATGTTCCTGCCGTGGCTGCTGACCGGCGCCGTGTTCGTCCCGCACCACCCGTTCGACCTGCCGGTGTTCCTGGGGCAGCTCGCGGCCGAGCGGGTGACGTACACGCTCGCGCCACCGGCGTTGCTGACCATGCTGCTGCACAACGAAAAGATATTGTCCGGAGTGGACGTTTCGGCGCTGCGGAAGATCGGGTCCGGCTCGGCGCCGCTCTCGCCGTGGCTGGTGCGCACCTGGGCCGAGCGCTACGGCATCGACCTCATCAACTTCTTCGGCTCGAACGAGGGCACCGCACTGCTGTCCGGTCCGGTGGACATCCCGGACCCGGACCAGCGCGCGACCTACTTCCCGAACTACGCCTCGGCCGCCACCTGGTCGACCCCGGTCGCCGGGTGGACGTCGGTGCGGCTGCACGACCCGGTCACCGGCGAGCGGGTGACCGGACCCGGGCGCCCCGGCGAGCTGCACATCGCCGGGCCGACGGTGTTCGCCGGCTACCTCACGGAGAAGGGCGAGCCGCTCGACACCTCGGCGTTCGACGAAGACGGGTACTTCCGCACCGGCGACGTCTTCGAGATCGACGGCGAGCGCGGGGAGTTCCTGCGGTACGTCGACCGGCTGAAGGACCTCGTGATCCGCGGCGGCGTGAACATCTCGCCCGCGGAGGTCGAGGGCCTGCTGGCGGGGCACCCGGACGTCGCCGACGTCGGTGTCGTCGGGGTGCCCGACGAGATCATGGGGGAGCGGGTGTGCGCGGTCGTCGTGCCGGGCTCGCGCAAGCCGGCCCTGGCCGAGCTGGTCGCGTACCTGAGGGAGAAGAACGTGGCCGCGTTCAAGCTGCCGGAACGGCTCGAGTACGCGGAGTCCTTGCCACGCAACCCGGTGGGGAAGATCCTGAAGCGGCAGCTGAGGGAAAGCCTGGGGTGAGGTCATGACGGTGTACGTGCTGGGCGGGGCGCAGACCGACTTCGCGCGCAACGTCACGAAAGAAGGGCGCGGGATCCTCGAACTGTTCGCCGAGGTCGTGCCCGCGGCCTTCGCGGACGCCGGGGTCTCGGCCGCCGACGTCGAGGTCGCGCACGTCGGCAACCTCGCGGCGGAGCTGTTCACCGGCCAGGCCCAGCTGGGCGGGCTGCTGGTGGCGGCCGTCCCGGAGCTGGACGGCGTGCCGTCGACCCGGCACGAAGCCGCCTGCGCGTCCGGCAGCACTGCCGTCCTCGCTGCCTGCGCGGACCTCGAAGCGGGCCGGTACGACGTGGCGCTGGTCGTCGGCGTCGAGCTGATGCGGAACGTCGACGGGCAGCGCGCCGCCGAGCACCTCGGGTCCGCCGCGTGGGCCGGGCACGAGGCCGTCGCCGCGAAGTTCCCGTGGCCCGCGCTGTTCGCGGACGTCGCTTCCGCGTACGACGCCCGGTACGGACTCGATCCGGGGCACCTGGGGTCATTCGCCGAGCACGCCTTCGCCCGGGCGGCGCTGAACCCCCTGGCCCAGGCCCGCGACTGGCGGTTCCCGGCGGCCGCGTTCGGACCCGACGACGAGCTCAACCCCGTCATCGAGGGCCGCTTGCGCAAGCAGGATTGCGGCCGGATCACCGACGGCGCCGCGGCGGTCGTGCTGGCCTCGCCCGCGTTCGCCGAACGGCTCGGCGGCGGGTTCCCGCGCATCGCGGGCTTCGGGCACCGCACCGCGCACATCGGCCTCGTCCCGAAGATCGCTTCCGGCGGCGAGTACCTGTTCCCGCACCTGCGCGGCGCCGTCGCCGATACCTACCGGCGGGCAGGCGTGCCCGGGCCGGACGCGCTCGACACCGTCGAACTGCACGACTGCTTCACGATCACCGGGCTGGTCGCGCTGGAGCACCTCGGCTTGGCACCGCCCGGCGACGGCGGCCGGTTCATCGCCGGCGGCGGGCTCGACGCGGCCGGGATCAATCCGGGTGGCGGCCTGATCGGCCTCGGCCACCCGGTCGGCGCGACCGGCGTCCGCATGCTGCGCGACGCGGCCCGGCAGGTTTCGGGTACGGCGGGCGAGACGCAGGTGGCGGGCGCGCGGACGGCGTTGACGCTCAACGTCGGCGGCTCGTTCACCACGGTGGTCACCATGATCGTGCAGGCCGCCGCATGAAGCTTTCGGTGTCGCTGGGGCTCTGGCAGGACCGGCCGCCGGAGGAGGCGCTCGACACCGCCCGCGCCGCGGAGGCCGCGGGCTACCCGGAGCTCTGGATCGGCGAGATGGCGACGTGGGACGCCTTCGCGCTCGGCACCGCGATCGGCGCGGCCACTGAGCGGATTTCCCTGACGTTCGGGCCGCTGGCGGTGACCGTGCGGGACCCGGCGACGATCGCCATGGGCGTCGCGTCGGTGGCGGCCCTGACCGGCCGGTCGACCGGGGTCGCTTTGGGGACGTCGAGCGACGTCGTGGTGCGCGGCTGGCACGGACGTTCGCGCTCTCGGGCGGCCACGGCGTTGGCGGAGTCCGCGGTGGCGGTCCGCCAGCTGCTGGCCGGCGAGAAGTCCACTGTGGACGGTGCGGTCGTCGGCTCGCGGGGCTACCGGCTGCGGCTGCCCGCTCCGGAGTCTCCGCTGACGATCGCCGCGTTCGGGCCTCGTGCGCTCGACGTCGCCGCGCGGCACGCGGACCGGATGGTGGTCAACCTCGTCAGCCCGGCGGCCGCGGCGATGCTGGTGCATGGGCTCCGCGAGGCCGCTTCGCGCATCGGCGGCACCCCACCACCGGTGGCCGCGTGGGTGGTCGCCGCGGCCGATCCGGGGCCGGCCGAGCTCGAGCAGCTGCGCCGGGGCGTGGTCGGCTACCTCGCCGCACCCGGCTACGCGGACATGTTCCGCGCGGCGGGCTTCGGCGACCTGATCGACTTCGCCCGCACCCGGCCGCACCCGCGTGAGCTCCTGGCCGCGGTGCCCGCGGAAGCCATCGCCGCGGTCGGGCTGTTCGGGTCCCGCGACGAGATCGCCGCGAAGATCGGCGCTTACGCCGCCGCCGGGATCGACGAGCTGGCGATCGTGCCCGCGACCAGCGACGACGATCCCGGTGGCGAGAAAACTCTCGCCGCGTGTCTCTCTGCGGCGACGTGATCGGCTTCGCCCGCACCCGCCCGCACCTGGCCGCACCCGCCCGCACCCGCGAGCTCCTGGCCGCACCGCCTGCACCTGGCCGCACCGGGCCGCACCCGCGAGCGCTCCAGGCCGCACCGCCTGCACCGGGCCGCACCCGCCCGCACCGGGCCGCACACGCGTGAGCTCCTGGCCGCGGTACCCGCCGAAGCCATCGCCGCGGTCGGGCTGTTCGGGTCCCGCAGCGAGATCGCCGCGAAGATCGGCGCTTACGCCGCTGCCGGGATCGACGAGCTGGCGATCGTGCCGGCGACCAGCGACGACGATCCCGGTGGCCAGAAAACCCTCGCCGCGTGTCGATCCGCGGCCGGCCCGTTCGACGCGTAGGCATGACGGAACCGACAGCAACCCAGAACCTCGACCCATCCGGCTCCGCGGCGCTGCCGTGGAGCAGGGCGCGCGACCTCCTCGCCACCCAGACCCCCAAGGAGGACCTGACGTTCTTCGTCGGGACCGTCCGCCCCGACGGGCGCCCGCACGCCGCCGGCGTCGGCGCCATCTGGGTGGACGACACCCTGTACTTCGTGAGCGGGCCCGGCACGCGCCGGGCCCGCAACCTGGCGGCGAACCCGGCGTGCAGCGTGTCGGTGCGGCTGCGCGGCCTCGACGTCACGATGGAAGGCGAGGCCCACCGGGTCGCCGACCCCCAGGTCCTGGAGCGGGTGGCGGCCGTCTACCGCGAGGGCGGCTGGCCCGCGACCGTCGAGGACGGCGGGTTCACCGCGCCGTTCATGGCGGCGAGCGCCGGGCCGGCGCCGTGGCACCTGTACCGGCTCACGCTGCACCGGGCCGTCGGCGTCGCCACCGCCGAGCCGCACGGCGTCGCCCGCTGGGACTTCAGCCGCTGATCGCCGCCGCGACCAGGCCGCCGATCGCGGCCATGCCGTCCGCGTTCGGGTGCAGCGGCGCGGCGACCGACGTCGGGAGCACGCTCTCGAACCACTTCACGCCGGGCAGCTTGCAGACGTCGTGCCCGATCGAGGCCGTCCGGACGTCGACGTAGCGCGCGTCGTGCGCGGCGGCTTGCCGGGCGAGGGCGGCGTTGGTCTTGTCGATGCTGCCCTGGATGTAGTTCGCGTCGCGCGGGGTCAGTGGCGCGATCGGCCAGCAGCCGTTGTGCGGCAGGTAGGTGCCGTAGCCGGCCACGAAGACGTCGGCTTCCGGCGCCTTCGCGTGGATCGCGTCCAGCAGCGCGCCCCACACGGGCTCGAACGCGGCGATCTTCTCGGCCAGCTGGTCGTGGCCGCCGGCGGTGTACCGGTCGACGCAGTCGGGGTTGATGCCGGGCAGCAGGTTGATGCAGCTCGTCGCGGCCCCGACCAGGCCGATGTCGTTGCCGCCGATCGTCACGGTCACCGTGCGGGTCCGCGCGCCGAGCGCGTCCAGCTGCGGCGGCACGGCGCCGGCCGACGTCTGCTGCGGGGCGGTCATGTCCGCCGTCGTCGCGCCCGAACAGGTGACATCCGTCAGTGGTACGCCGAGTTCTTTCGCGGCGACGTGCGGGTAGTTAGCCAGGGAGCGGAGGCAGCCGGGGGAGGAGAGATCGGGCGGCAGGATCAGCGGCCCGGCCGCCGCCGAATCCCCCAGTGCGACGTATTCCCCGGCGGTGCCCGCCGCCGCCGTGCCCGCCGTCGCGCCCACCAGCGCGGTGACCAAGATCGCGATGAACGTCGTCGTTCTCACTCGCACGCCGTCCTCCTTGACGCTGTGCCCACTGTTGGTCTCCGTGACACCATCGGCACCGGGCGTCACGGGATTGACTGGGAATCCGGGCAGAGAACGAGGGGATCGGTTGTGACCGAGCACAAGTGCGGCGGGGACCTCACCCTCGGCGGCCAGCGCGTGCACGAACGGCTCACCCGGGAGGAGCCCGAGCTGATCGCCCGGGTGCTCGCGCGCATCCAAGCCGAGGTGGCCGACTACCGGCGGCTGCCGGTGGAGGAACTGGCCGGCGACATCGCCGGCATCACCCGGCAGGCCGTGCGGGCGTTCGCGCGCAGCCTGCGCGAGGACCGCGAGCTGAACGCGGCCGAGCTGCGGCAGGTCGGCGCGTCCGCGGTCCGCCGGGCGGAGGAGGGCTTCCCGCTGGAGGCGGTGCTGACCGCGTACCACGTCGGCGCGCGGGAGATCTTCGCCGTCGGCTCCGCTTCGTCGGGCAGTGCGGACGTCGCCGACCTCCTCGAAGTCGCGGACCGCGTGCTGGCGTTCGTCGGCACGGTCACCGGCGCGGTGACGCGGGGGTACCTGGAGGAGCTGCGGACGAAGGTCGGGCAGGAGCACACCGCGCGCCGGACGCTGCTGTCGGTGCTCGTCGACGGTGGCCCGGTCGACGTCGTCGCCCGCAGCGCCGGGATCACGCTGCCCGCGCGGTACGTCGTGCTGAGCGTCGAACTCGGGCCGCACGCCGACGAGGAGTCGCCGGGGGTGGACGCCGAGATCGCCGTCCGCCGCAAGCTCCGCCGGTTCCTGGCGGCGTTCGAGCAGGCGTGCGGTGACGGCGTGCTGGCGTCCCTGGACGGACCGGGCGGGCTCGTCCTGCTCCCGCTGTCCGACCGGCTTTCGGACGGGCACGCGGTCCTGGACGCGGCCGGGCGCGCGGCGGGGGTGACCGTGCTCGCGGCGGCGGAGACGGCGGCGCCCGCGGAGGTCCGGGAGGTGGCGGCGCAGACCGGCGAGGTGCTGGACGTGCTGCGGTGGTTCGGCCGCGCGCCGGGTCTGTACCGCCTCGACGACGTCCTGGTGGAGTACCAGCTGACCCGCCCGGGAGCGGCCCGCGACCGCCTCGCGGCGGCGCTCGACCCGCTGGAAGCGCACCCGGAGCTGGTCGAGACGCTGGATGCCTACCTGGCGCTGGACACGAACCGCCGCCGCACGGCGGCCCAGCTCCACGTCCACCCCAACACGGTCGACTACCGCCTCCGCCGCGTCCGCGACCTCACGGGCATCGACCCCCTCCACCCGGCCGGCCTGCCCCGCATCATCGCGGCCTCAGCCGCCCGCCGCGCCACCCTCCCCCGCCCCTGACGCGTCGACCCCCCAATCACGCGAGATGCCCTTCCAATCACGCGAGTTACGCGCCCAATCACGCGAGATGCCCCTCGAATCACGCGAGTTACGCGCCCAATCACGTGAGCCGACCCTCCAACTACGCGAGCCGACCCCCCGAGTACGCAGGCCGACCCCCTGAGTACGCAGGCCGACTCCCCGGGTACGCGAGCCGACCCTTCCGATCACGGGACCCGGAGGATCCGGCCGGCGAACTCGCGCACCCGGACGGTCGGTTCGCGTACTCCGACGGTCGGTTCGCGTACCTGGAGGGTCGGTTGGCGTGCTTGGAGGGTCGACACGCGTGATGGGGAGGTCGACACGGCGTGGGCGAGGGTGCCGGTGACCAGGGCCGAGGCGAAGACGAGCGCAGCGAGGCGGGCCGGCGCGTCGAAGGTGAGTTCGCCGAAGCGGCCGAGGACGAAGCCCGTGTGGAGGGCCCAGGCGACCACTGCCACGCCCGTCGCTGCCGCGGGAGAGCCGCGGTAGGCGGCTGACAGGACGACCGCGCCCAGGGTGACCAGTGCGTACCAGGGATGGCCCGTCGCTCCGGCCAGGTCCGCCACGATCACCGCGGCGACCGCGGCCACGCAGCCGAACGGGAACCCGAAGTCCTCTGTCATCCGCCCAGTCCAGTCCCGGGGACGACGGCGAGCGTGGCCCAGGACACTTTCCCTACACCCGGCCCCGGGATCTTTACGCGCTATTTACCCGTCACCCGGCCGATCGCGTCGGCGACCTCGGGCCAGACCGCGCGCGGCAGGTTGTGCCCCATCCCCGGGATCACGACCAGCTCCGCGCCCGGGATCGCCTCCGCCGTCGCCTTGCCGCCGCTCACGTTGATCAGCGGGTCGGCGTCGCCGTGGACGACCAGCGCCGGGAGCCGTACCGAACGCAGCCCGGCCGTGCGGTCGCCGGAGGCCATGACCGCCGCCGCGTGGCGCAGCGTGCCCACCGGGTGGCGGGCGCGGTCGTAGTGCAACGCCGCCTTGGCCAGCAGGAACGCTTCGTCGTCCGGGTAGCCGGGGGAGCCGAGCCGCCGGTAGCCCTCGACGCTGTCGGCGATGGCCTGCTCGCGGGTGGTGGCCGGGGCCCGTCCCAGCAGCGCGAGCGCCCACGGCTCGGCCTGCCCGACCGCCCGGTCGCCGGTGGTCGACATGATCGACGTGACCGAAAGCAGCCGGTCCGGGTGGTCGATGGCCAGCTGCTGCACGATCATCCCGCCCATCGACGCCCCGACCACGTGCGCCCGGTCGATGCCGAGCGCGTCGAACAGCCCGACGGCGTCGTCGGCCATGTCCGACAGCGTGTACGGCGCACTCGACAGATCGCCGGCGGCCAGCGCGGCCAGGTCCGGCGGGGGCAGGTGGTCGAGCCAGGTGGAAAGCCCGACGTCCCGGTTGTCGTACCGCACGACGAAGAACCCGCGGCCGGCGAGCAATTCGCAGAAGCCGTCCTCCCAGGTGATCATCTGGGCACCCAGGCCCATCACCAGGACCAGCGGCGGAGCCGCCGGATCGCCGAAAGTGCCGTACTCGAGCTCGAGACCGTTGGCCTGTGCGCGTGCCATACCCCGATCCTGCCGTACCCGCGCGGAGCTGGCACCGGTCCGGGCGGTGCGGTTACCGTTACGCCCCATGCCTACCTCATCCTCGGGTACGGGACAGCGTCCACGGTCACGGGCCGCGGCGGGACTGCCGGCGCTGACGGCCGACCGCATCGTCGGCGCCGCCACCGCCCTCACCGCCCAGCGCGGCCTCGACAACTGGACGCTGCGGGAGCTCGCCCGCTCGGTCGAGGCCTATCCGGCGGTGATCTACCACCACGTCGGCGACCGGGACGCGGTGGTGAACGCCGTCGTGGACCGGGTCGTCGGGCTGCTGGAGCTGCCGGCCGAGCAGCTGCCGTGGCAGGAGTGGTTCACCGAGCTGCTGGCCGGCCTGCGCGCGGTGCTGCGGACCTACCCGGGCTGCGCGCGGCGGCTGGCCCTGTTCGGCCCGTCCGTCAAGGCGGCCACGCGCACCATCGACGCGGGCGTCGGCGTGCTGCTGGCCGCCGGGTTCGGCCGCGAAAGCGTGCTGGCCTACAACCTGCTGCTGATGACCGCGTGCCAGTTCGTCGCGATGGAGGACGACCGCGACGGCGCACTCGCGCTGCGGATCGACAACACCGAGGAGTACGCGACCTACCGCGAGCGGGCCGATCTGCCCGGGATGGCCGAGCTGGGCGCGGCGATGCACGACCTGATGGGCGACCCCGACCTCGCCTCGGGCTATTACGCGCAGCTCTACGACTACGCGGTCCGGCGGTGCCTCGACGGCCTCGCGCACCGCCTCGACGAACTACACAATCCGGACATCTCGGGTTGACAGTGACTTGACAGTGCCCCGGCGTACCGTGGGCGTGCGTCGGTGGTTCGCCCACTGACCCGGAGCCCCTGGCGCCCTCCTCCCCCTCGTGGCGCCGGGGGCTTCGGTCTACCCGGAATCACCCTGCCGCGGCGCCGGCGGCTCGCTGTGCGGCGGCTCCGCCTGGATGGCCGGGAAGATTTCGCCGACCAGGGTCACGAGCGACTTCGAGAGCAGCAGGTGCACCTGGGCCCGCGTCAGCGAGCCGCGCACGAGCCACTCCCGGCCCGCCGCCTTCACCATCCCGCCGAACGCGCGCACCAGCGCGTTGAGCTCCGGCCCGTGGTCGCTCTCCCGGGACAGCCCGACGGCCTCCAGCACGCGGTCGGCGGATTCGCGGTCGGCTTCTTCGAGGATGCGCTCCACCTCGAGGTCGCGGCCGATGCCCTCGGGCGCGATCGCGGCCAGCCACATCCGCTCCTGGCTGGTGACCATGTCGAGGAACCACTCGATGGCGACGTCGGCGCGCAGTTCGAGCGGCCCGTCGGGGAGGATCTCGACGGCCAGCCGCGGCACGGTCAGCGCGCGGCGGATGATCTCCAGGTACAGCTCGCGTTTCGTGCCGAAGTAGTGGTTGATCAGCCCCCGCGCCACCCCCGCCGCGGCGGCTATGTCCGAAGTGGACACTGCGGAATAGGGACGCTCACCGAACAGCCGCGCCGCACAAGCGTAGATCTGTTCCTTCCGTTCGTCCGGTTCCAGTCTTCGCCATCTCGGCGCCGGCTCGGTGTTCATCCGCCCATCGTCGCACGGGCCGTTGCGCCGGGCAGAGTAGTGAGCACGATGTCGGATGTACTGCCGGCCCAATACACGATCGGGGCACGGTCAGTCCGGCAGCGTGATCGGCGCGATGTCCGCGAAGCCGTCACCCGGGCCCGGATTCGCCGGATCGGTCGTCCCGCCGAAGTGGTGCAGCACGCCCCACACCGCGTTCAGCGCCGTCTGCACCGCGCCCTCGGCCCAGCCCGCGGTCCACGAGATGTCGTCGCCCGCGAGGAACAGGCCCCGGTACCGCGCCGGCAACTCGTCCTGCACGAAGTGCGTGAACAGCCGCTGCTGGTAGCGGTAGTGGCCGGGCAGGTTCGCCTTGAACGCGCCCATGAAGTGCGGTTCGGCCTCCCAGGACACGGTCACCGGGTCGCCGATGATGTGCCGGCGGACGTCGACGCCGGGGTAGATCTCGCGCAGCGACTGCAGCATCACCTCGACGCGCTCGCCCACCGGAAGCGGCAGCCACTTCAGCGAGTCGTCGGCCCACGTGTAGGACAGGCAGATCACCGCGGGCGCGTCCGGGTCGTCGCCGAGCAGGTACGTGCCGCGCGGCATCCGGTCGGTGAGCGTCATGCTCATCGCGTCGCGGCCGGTGCCTGCGTCGCGGTCCAGCCAGAACGGCCGGTCGACCGGCACGAACACCTTCGACGACGCCATGTAGTGCGTGCGCTCGATCGCCGTCCAGTGGTCGATCGGGAACAGCGCTTCGTCGCACTCGATGTTCGACAGCAGCATCCAGCTCTGCGCGGTGAACACCGCGGCCGGGAACGTCCGGATGTGCCCTTCGGTGTCCGTCACGGTGATGTTGCCGGGCGCCGTCCGGTGCAGCCGCGCGACGCCGGGTTGCGGCCGGCCGCCGTGCAGCGTGCTCAGGCTGGTGCCGGCCGGCCAGAAAGCGATGTCTTCCGGGGCGTGCTCCCACAACCGCAGCGGCAGCTGCCTGCTGCCGCCGGCGATGCTGCGGTGCTCGTCGTCGGCTCCGGTGTAGACGACGCGCAGGATCTCCAGGATGGAGTTCGGGAAATCGGTGTCCCAGCCGCCGGTGCCGAAGCCGACCTGGCCGAAGATCTCGCGGTGGCGGAAGGAGGCGAACGCGGGGGAGTCGCAGAGGAACCCGTAGAACGTCTGGTTGTCCAGCCGGGGGACGAGCTCGTTCCACAGCCGCTTGATCGTCTTCGCGTCGCGGTCGCGGATCGCCGTCTGCATCTCGGCGAAGGACGCGTGCTCGGCCAGGGTCCGGTCCCACGCCGCGGCGACCTCGCGGAAGACGGCGGGCAGGTCTTCGGGCGTCCGCGCGTAGTGGCTCTCTCCCTTCAGGTCCACGACGGTGCTCGGCGTCCCCGGCGCCAGCGGGTTCGGGAACGGCGTGGTCTCGAGCCCGACCTTGTCGATGTAGTGGAACAGCGCGGTGGACGCGGGCGGGAAACGCATCGCGCCCATTTCGGCGACGACGTCGTCCGGGCAGCCGGGGAACCGCACGGTCCGCAGCCGGCCGCCGAGCTCGGCGACCTCGTACACCACCGGCCGCAGGCCCAGCTTCATCAGCTCGTACGCGGTGACGATGCCGGAGAGGCCGCCGCCGATCACCGCCACCTCGGTGCCGTGGCGCCCGGCGGGCAGCGAGCCGAGGCCGGCGGGGTGGGCGAGGTAGTCGTCGTAGGCGAACGGGAAGTCCGGCCCGAACATCGTGATCGGGCGGCCCGCCGGTTCGTCGTGGTGGATCGCGGTCGGGACGGCGGAGGTCATGCGGTGGTTCCCCGGTACAGTTCGGGCCGTCGGTCGGCCAGGTGGGTGTTTTCGAGGCGGGACGCGGCCAGGGCGTCCCGCGTGACGCCGGCGGCGATCACGCCGGGCCCGGCACCGGCGCGGGCGAGCACCTCGCCGGTCGGGGCGACGACGCAGGACCTCCCGCAGTAGGTCAGCTCCCGCTCGGTGTCGCAGCGGTTCGCGTAGGCGACGAACAGCTGGCTTTCGTAGGCGCGCGCGGGCACGAGCGTGTCCGCGACGATCTCGTAGGGACTCATCAGCGCGGTCGGCACGACCAGCAGCTCGGTGCCGGCGAGCGCGTGCGCGCGGACCAGCTCCGGGAACTCGACGTCGTAGCAGATGAGCAGCCCGACCCGGACGCCGCCGAGGTCGGCCTGCACCACGGCCTCGTCGCCGGGGGTGAACCAGGCTTTGTCGAGCTCGCCGAAGAGGTGCGTCTTGCGGTAGTTGGCCAGCCGCCGCCCGGCCGCGTCGACGAGCTGGACGCTGTTGTAGACGTGCTCGCCGTCGGTTTCCGGGTAGCCGTACGCCAGCGCGGTGCCCGTCCGCCGCGCCAGCGCGGACAGCCGGGCCGCCGTGGGCCCGTCGGCGGGTTCGGCGAGCTCGTGCGTGCGCGCGCCGATGTGGTAGCCCGTCGTGATCATCTCCGCGGTGACGACGAGGTCGGCGTCGATCCGCGGCAGGTCGCCGAGCGGGCCCTGGTGGATGGCGACCCTCATGCCAGCCTCGACTTCCGGATCCCGTAGCCGAAGTAGATCAGCAGGCCCAGGGCCATCCAGGCGCCGAAGACCAGCCAGGTGGCGCCGTCGAGGCTGAGCATCATGTACGCGCAGCAGAGCACGCCCAGGATCGGCGTCACCGGCGAGAGCGGCACGCGGAACGAGCGCGGGCGGTCGGGCTGGCGCTTGCGCAGCAGCAGGACGGCCACGTTGACCAGCCCGAACGCGAACAGCGTCCCGATGCTGGTGGCGTCGGCCAGCTTGCCGAGCGGGATGAAGGCGGCCAGGACCGCGACGAAGGCCGAGACGACCAGGGTGTTGATCCGCGGCGAGCCGGTCTTCGCGTCCACTTTGGACAAGGCGGGCGGGACGAGCCCGTCGCGGGACATCGCGAACAGGATGCGCGTCTGTCCGTAGAGGACGGTCAGCACGACGCTGGAGATCGCCACGATCGCGCCGACGGCCAGCAGGCCGGCCCAGAACGGGTTGTCCGAGACGACGTCGAGCACGTGCGAGAGCGCGGCCTCCTGGCCGTCGAACTGCTGCCACGGCAGGGCGCCGACCGCGGCCACGGCGACCAGACAGTACAGCACGGTGACGATGCCGAGGGAGAGCAGGATCGCGCGCGGCAGGTCGCGTTGCGGGTTCTTCGCCTCCTCGCCGGCGGTCGAGGCCGCGTCGAAGCCGATGTAGGAGAAGAACAGCTTGGCGCCACCCGCGCTCAGCCCGGCCAGCCCGAGCGGCAGGAACGGCGTGAAGTTCTTCGCCTGCACCGCGCTGAAGGCGATCGCGCAGAACAGCACCAGCGTGCCGATCTTGACCACGACCATCACCGCGTTGGCCCGCGCGCTCTCCTTCGCGCCCGACAGCAGC
Source organism: Amycolatopsis sp. NPDC051716 (assembly GCF_040681595.1). Lineage (NCBI taxonomy): Bacteria > Bacillati > Actinomycetota > Actinomycetes > Pseudonocardiales > Pseudonocardiaceae > Amycolatopsis > Amycolatopsis sp. NPDC051716. The sequence goes on from NZ_JBFAZA010000032.1 coordinate 77,821, forward strand.
AGGAGCATCGCGAGGACGACGACGAGGATGGCGGGCACGTTGACGACACCGCCGGAGCCCGGCGGCCGGCTCAGCGCGTCGGGGATCGTGAAGCCGAAGGCCAGCCGCAGCAGTTCGTTGAGGTACTGGCCCCAGCCGACGGCGACGGAGGCGACCGAGACGCCGTATTCGAGCACCAGGCACCACCCGCAGACCCAGGCGACGAGCTCGCCGAGCGTGGCGTAGGTGTAGGAGTACGACGAGCCGGACAGCGGGATCATCCCGGCCAGTTCGGCGTAGGACAGCGCCGAGAACATCGCCGTGACGCCGGCGAGCACGAAGGAGAGCACCACCGCCGGGCCGGCCACCGGGACGGCTTCGCCGAGCACCACGAAGATGCCGCTGCCCAGCGTCGCCCCGATGCTGAGCATGGTGAGCTGCCCGAGGCCGAGCGACCGCCTCAACGTGCCATGATCACCTTCGGCGACCAGGTCGGCGACCGGTTTCCGCCGCACCGTCGCGGCTCGCAAAGTCATGCCGACGACGGTAACGGTCGTTTCCGGAGCGGAAAACACGAGAACATTGCACGTACAGATGAATCACAGGTGATTCATTGCACAGCGGAGTCGGATCATGGCGATTCGTTCCACGGCGAAATTTGGTCAAGCCTGGGTGTCGGATCCGGCGTGAGCCGTTCGTGGAGGGGGTGAGCGGCCGCCACGAGGGCGCCGCCACGAACCACAGGGGATGAAGATGTCCGAGCCCGTCGCGCGCCGCATGTACGACCTGGTCGAGCCGATCGGCCTGGTGCCCTACTTCGCCGACGAGTCCGACGAGGCCCTGCTGGCGCTCGGCCTGCGCAACGTGTGGGACGCCTACTTCGCCGGCCGGGCCGCGCCGCTCGGGCGTGGGGTGCCGGCCGAGGTGGTCCACGCGATCTTCTACAACTTCGCTCCCGGCGAGGTGGCCCGGCACCTCCCGCGGGTCTGGGAGCTGACCACGCCCGAGGCGGCGCTGTCCGCCCGCGAGCGGGGCTGCGTCGCGGGGATGCGGCGGATCCTCGGCGCCCTCGCCGACGACCCCGGCGTCGCCCGCGCCGGCGACCTCCTGCTGAAGGCGGCGACCAGCGCACCGGTCGAGGGCCGCCCCCTCTACGCCGCCTTGCGCGCGCTCCCGGTACCGGAGGAGCCGGTGGCCCGGCTCTGGCACGCGGCGACCCTGCTGCGCGAGCACCGCGGCGACGGCCACACCGTCGCGCTGGTGGCCGAGGGCATCGGCGGGACGGAGGCCCACGTGCTCCACGCCCTGTCCGTCGACCTGCCCCCGAAGGACTTCGGCCGGGTCTGGCACCTCCCCGCCGCGCAGCTGGACGCGGTCATCGACGGCATGCGCGCCCGCGGCCTCGTCGGCACCGACGGCTGGCTCACCGAGGCCGGCCGGGCCACGAAGGCCCGCGTCGAAGCCCTGACCGACCGGCTCGCGGAAGCCCCCTACAACGCCCTGACCCCCACCGACCTCGCCCACCTCATCGCCGACCTCGAACCCCTCTCGAAGGCCTTCCGGACCACCTTCCCGATGTGATTCCCGAGCCATCACCCGTGATTGAGGGGTCGACGCGCGTGATTGACGGGTCGACACGGCCCGGCCGTCGTGTCGACCCTCCAATCACGCGAGTTGACCCTCCAATCACGTGAGTTGACCATCAGGTCACGCCGGGGCGGCGGGTAGGAGGAGGGTGAACGTGGGCGGGTCCGGGCGGCTCAGCCGGAGGCGGCCGCCTTCGGCTTCGGCGAGGCCGCGGGCCAGGCGCAGGCCGATGCCGTGGCCGGTGGGCGTGGTCGCGAACGGGTCCGTCTCGCCGAGGTCCGGGCCTTCGTCGGCGACGTCGATGGCGAGCGCGTCCCCGACGTCGCGGGCCAGCACCGTGACCGTGCCGCGCCCGTGCGTCGCCGCGTTGTCCAGCAGCACGCCGAGCACCTGCCGGACGGCCGCGGCCGACGCGTGCGTCGGCGGCGGGTCCTCGCGGAGGATCCGCAGACTCCGTCCCCGCGGCCCGAGCAGGGCTTCGCCCGTCTGCCGGAGCTCGTCGAGGAGCCGGCCGAGGTTCAGCTCGGCGCGTTGTCCTCGGCGTTCCCGGCCCAGCGCCAGGAGGTCTTCGATGGTGCGTTCCAGCCGGTCGGCCGAGGCGATGCCGGCGCGGATCGCCGCGTACGGGTCGGCGGCCGGGGTCTCCAGTGCGGCTTCGAGCTGCAGGCGCAGCCCGGTCAGCGGGGTGCGCAGCTGGTGTGACGCCTCCGCGGAGAACGCGCGCTCGCGTTCCAGCGTTTCGCCGATCCGGGTCGCGGTCGCGTCCAGCGTCTCGCCGACCTGGTCGATCTCGGGGATGCCCGCGCGCGGCGACCGGACGGTGAAGTCGCCGTCGCCGAGCCGCCCGGCCGCGGCGGCCAGCTCCTCCAGGGGCCGGACGAGCCGCTTCGTGAACCGCCGGGCCAGCAGCCAGCTCGCTCCGATCGCCCCCGCCGCCAGCAGGGCCATGGCGTGCCAGGTGAGCGCGATCCGCACGGTCAGCGTGGACGACGGCATCGCGGACCGGACGACCCCGGTCACCTTGGACCCGCTGAGCACCGGCACGGCCAGCACCAGATCGTCGCCTTCGCTTCCGGTGACGACGTCCATCGTGGCGCTCGCCGCCTGCTGCTCGATCGGGCCGGCGATCGCCGGGCCGTGCCCGGCGATCAGCCGCCCGTCCGGGCCGTAGACCCCCACCTCGGTGTCGGCGTCGTCGCCGTCCCCGTCGCCGTGCCGGGGCACCTCGGGCGGCAGCCCGGCGTCCAGCGCATGGGACACCGCGAGCGCGACCGTGTCCGCGGCCCGTTCCAGCTCGGTGGTGACGTCGTCGTGGTAGTACCGCGTCGCGGCGATGCCCAGCGGCAGCGCGAACAGCACGGTCGAGACCACGGCGGCCAGCACCGTGAGCGAAATGATCCGGCGGCGCACGGCTACCCTTCGGCGGCGGTGCGCGCCGGGTCTTCCAGCCGGTAGCCGTGCCCGCGCAGGGTGGCGATCCGCGGCACCTGGTCGTCGGGCCCGGCGGCCGCCGAGAGCTTGCGGCGCACCGCCGCGATGTGCACGTCCAGCGTCTTCGTCGAGCCGTACCAGTGCGCGTCCCAGACCTCGGACATCAGCGTCTCCCGGCTGACCGCGACGCCGGGCTGCTCGGCGAGCCGGGCGAGCAGGTCGAACTCCTTGGCCCGCAGCACCACTTCACGCCCGCCCAGGATGGCGCGGCGGCCGGCGATGTCGACGGTCAGCCCGGCGATGGTCACCGGGGGCCGCGCCCCGGCCGGTGCGCCGCGCCGCAGGTGCGCCCGCACCCGGGCGAGCAGTTCGCCCAGCCGGATCGGCTTGGTGAGGTAGTCGTCGGCCCCGGCGTCGAGCCCGACGACGACGTCCATTTCCTCCTGCCGCGCGGTGAGGATGACCAGCACCGCGGCGGGCAGCGCGGCCCGCAGCCGGCGGCAGACCTCGACGCCGTCCAGGTCGGGCAGCCCGAGATCGAGCAGCACGAGGTCGAAATCGCCGGGTTCGGCGGCTTGCAGGGCGGTCCGCCCGTCGCGGCGCCAGCACACCTGGTGACCGTGCAGTCGCAGGGTCGATTCGAGCACGCTGCCGATCGCCGCGTCGTCTTCCACCACCAGCAGGTTCGGCATGCCGGAAGCCTAACCAACCGCACCCGGGATTCCGGACGGCTGTGGCCTATTCCGCCCGCGTCGCGAGGCCGATCTGCGATATCCGCACCGAAGCGGCAGCAAGAGCCTCGGTGAACGCGGCGACTTCACCGGGCCCGAACCGGCTGCTGGGCCCGGTGATCGCGAGGGCCGCCAGCAGCCGCCCGTCGCCGTCGTGCACCGGCGCGGCGACGCTGGAGGCGCCCGGCTCCGGCTCCCCGTGACTGACCGCGGCGCCCTCGGCACCGTCGAGAACGCGCCCGGCGGCCCCGAAGCCGAGCGGCAGCTCATCCCCGACGCGGCCGACGTGCCGGATGGCCAGCGGTCCCTCCTGCTGGGCCACGCAGACGAGCACGGCGGTGCTGCGCACGTAGAGGTTCACCGTCTCCCGGCATTCCCGCGCCAGCTCCCGCAGCACCTGGCGGACCGGCTCGGGCAGCTGCCACGCCGTGTTCGCCAGCTGCGCCCACCGCAGCATCCCGGGCCCGACGGTGATCCGCCCGTCCGGCCGGGTCCAGAGCAGGCCGCGCTGTTCGCAGGTGGCGACCAGCCGCAGCACGGTCGTCTTCGCCAGGCCGCTGGCCGTCGTGAGGTCCTTGACCGCCCAGGTCCGGCGGTGTTCGGTGAAGAGGGCGAGCAGGTCGAACGCGCGGAGCACGCTCCGGACCGATCCGTCTTCTTCTGCCTTCATGAGCGACCCCGTCCGCCTGGTGGACCCAGAGTACCGCCAGGCGGACCGAATTAGGTCACGTGTCGCTCGAACGCCGCAATGGTCGCGGCGCGCAAGTCGGCTCCCGGCTGGGCTCCGCAGGTCCGCGTTGGCCGGGGCGGTGGTCGCTGGCCGTGGCTCAGTGGCGGGCCGGGGCGCGAGGGCGTCGCGCGCGTCGACTCGGCTGTTCGCCGCGGGGATGGGTCAGGCGACGTGCCGCTCGAACGCCGCAATGGTCGCGGCGAGCACGTCTCCACCCGGCTGGGCCCACAGATCCGCGTTGAACACCTCGACCTCGATCGGCCCGGTGTAGCCCGCGGCCTCCACCGCCGCGCGCAGGTGGCGGTGGTCGATCGGGCCGTTGCCGGGCAGGGCGCGGCCCAGCAGCGGGTCCGGGAGCGGCACCAGGATGTCGCACACGTGGAACCCGGCGATCCGCCCGGCGGCCGCGGCGATCGACTCCTCGATCCGCGGGTCCCACCAGACGTGGAACTCGTCCACGACCACCCCGACCTGGTCAACGGGGTGCTCGAGCGCGATCGCCAGCGCCTGGTCCACAGTGGACAGCACCGATCGCTCCGCGCACTGCATCGGGTGCAGCGGCTCCAGCCCCAGCCGGACCCCGCGCTCCCCGGCGTACGGCGCCAGCGAGCCCACCGCGTCGGCGACCCGCTGCCGGGACGCGGCGAGGTCGTTGCCCGCGATCCCGCCCACGACCAGCACGAGCACGTCGGCGCCGAGCGCGGCGGCTTCGTCGATCGCCTCGCGGGTCTGCGCCACACCGTCCACAGGGGACCCCTCCGGCGTCACGCCGGTGAAGAACCCGCCGCGGCACAACGACGAAACCCGCACCCCGTGCTCCTTGAGCAGCCGCGCGGTCTCGTCGACACCGGTCTCGGCGACCTTGTCGCGCCACAGCCCGATCCAGCCGACGCCCGCCTCGGCGCAGCCGGCCACCGCCTCGGGCAGCGACCAGGACTTCGTGGTGATCTGGTTGAGGCTCAGCCGGGGGTCCATCACACCACCCCCGCGACCTGCAGCAGCGGCCGCATCCGGGCCTCGGCCAGCTCCGGGTCGGCCAGCACGCCGGCCTCGTCGGCCAGGCGCAGCAGCGTCGCCAGGTGGGTGATCGTGCGCGCGGATTCCTGGCCCGCGATCATCCGGAAGTGGTCCTGGTGGCCGTTGAGGTGGGCCAGGAACACCACGCCCGTCTTGTAGTGCCGGGTCGGCGCGCGGAAGATCTCGCGGGCCAGCGGCACGGTGGGGTCGAGCAGGGCGCGGAACCCGGCTTGGTCGCCGTCGTCCAGACGACGCAGCCCCGCCGCGGCCACCGGGGCGATCGGGTCGAAGATGCCGAGCAGGGCTTCGCTGTGGCCTTCCGCGTCACCGGCGATCAGCTCGGGGTAGTTGAAGTCGTCGCCGGTGTAGCAGGCGACGCCGTCCGGGAGGGCCCGGCGGAACTCGATCTCGATCTCGGCGTCGAGCACCGAGACCTTCACCCCGGCGATCGTGGCGGCGTGCTCGGCGCAGAGCGACGCCAGCTCGCGGGCGGCGGCGCGGACGTCGTCGTGGCCCCAGTAGCCGGCCAGCGCCGGGTCGAACTGCTCGCCCAGCCAGTGCAGCAGGACCGGGCCGCCCGCCTCGGAAAGGAGCTTCCCGTACGCCGCGTGGTAGTCGTCCGGGCTCTGGGCGGCGGCGGCCAGCGCGCGGCTGGCCATCACGACCGGGATCGCGCCCGCGCCGGAGACCAGGCCGAGCTGCTCGCGCCAGGCGTCCACAATGGACGACACGGTGGCCGGTCCCGGCGGCAGCTGGTCGGTGCCGACCCCGGCGCACCAGCGCCGCCCGGCCGCGACCGCGCCGGTGCGGGACACCAGCTCCCGCGTCGTCGCCCAGTCGAGGCCCATCCCGCGCTGCGCGGTGTCCATCGCCTCCGCGACGCCCAGCCCGCACGACCAGAGGTGCTCGCGGAAGGCCAGCGTCGTGTCCCAGTCCACGGCGTAGGGCTCGTCGGCCAGCGCGTCCGCGACGACGTGCGCGGCGGCGTAGGCGATGCGCGACGCCGGCGGCGGCTGTGGTGTCTGCGGGGGCGCGGGCGGCCGTGGCCCGGACGGCGACCAGTTCAGCAGCTCGCCGCCGGGGGCCGGGAGCACGAGCATCGAGGACCTCCGGAAGGGTCAGAAAGCGCTTTCTCGACCCACGGTAGGGCCTGTGCCGCGCCGCGACAAGGCCCGGTGGGGTCAGCGCTTCGGGCGTCCGGTGCTTTCGCGCAGGACGACTTCGCCGGACAGCCGGACCGTCCGCGGCCGGGTGCCCGCGGAGCCCTTGATCGCCATGTCCATCGCGCGTTCGCCGAGCTCTTCCAGCGGCAGCCGGACCGTGGTCAGCGCCGGGGCCAGGTCGCGGACCACCGGGATGTCGTCGAAGCCGGCCACCGAGATGTCGCCGGGCACGGACACGCCTTCCTCGCGCAACGCCGTCAGCGCGCCGATCGCCATCACGTCGGTGACGGCGAACAGGCAGGTCGGCAGCTTGCGCTTGCGGCCGGCGAGCAGCCGCTTCGTCGCCTCGTAGCCGCCGTCGCGGCTGAACGCGGCCTCGACGACGTCGTCTTCGCGCAGTTCGATGCCGTGCGCGGCGAGCTCGCCGGAGAAGCCGGCCAGCCGGTCGATCACGGTGCTCAGCCGCCGCGGCCCGGCCAGCACGGCGAACCGCTTGTGGCCGAGGCCGACCAGTTCCTTCGCCAGTGCCGCGGCGCCGCCCTTGTTGTCCGGCTGCACGGTGTCGATCTTGAGCCCGCGGTGCCGGCTGACCGCCGCGACCTGGCCGCCGCCGCGGCGGTAGGGCTCCAGTTCGGCCGCCATCGCGCGTTCCCACGCCCGGTCCTCGAACGCCGAGCCGATGAGCAGGATCGCCGCGGCCCGCTGCGCGCGCAGCGTCGAGACGTAGGCGACCTCGCGGTCCGGGTCGCGGAACGTGCCGGCGAGCATGACGAGCAGCCCGTTGTCGGTGGCCACCCGCATCACCCCGCCCGCGATGGCCGCGAAGTACGGGTCGCTGACGTCGTGGCAGATCACGCCGACCGTCCGGTGGGTGCCGCCGGCCAAGGCCTGGGCGTGCGCGTTGGGGGCGTAGGCCAGCTCGGCCGCGGCGGCGGACACCCGCTCCCGCAGGTCGGCGCGGACGGACGCGGTGCCGTTGAGCACCCGCGACGCCGTCGCGAGCGAGACGTTCGCGCTGCGTGCCACGTCTTCCAGTGTCACGTGCGGCCGGGCCTTCATGGCTGGCTCCTCCAAGGTCGGTCTCGAGTGTCTCCGCGTGCTCGGTCGGTGCAATCTACTGGGAGGGGGGTGTGTCCCGAGAAGCCGCTGCTCGGGGGACCTCACCCGAACGAGTGAAACTCACGGGAAGATCGCGCGTGTCGCGTGTGTTGGCAACAAGGAGAACCTTCAAGTGGTGAGCCCGCCACTGCCGATCGACGCGAAAGGAACCACGCATGCTGTTCGGTGACGAGCACGTCCGCCGCTACGAGGAGACCGACGGCGAGGTCGGCCACGAGTGGAAGGAAGGCGTCCCGACACTGGTCTTGACCACCAAGGGCCGCAAGACCGGGCAGGAGCGCAAGTTCGCCCTCATCTACCAGGAAGTCGACGGCAACCCGGTGATCGTGGCCTCCAAGGGCGGCGCGCCGAACCACCCCGGCTGGTACTTCAACCTCGTCGAGCACCCCGAGGTCGGCGTCCAGGTCAAGGCAGACAAGTTCACGGCCCGTGCGCGCACGACCTCCGGCGAGGAGCGCGCGAAGCTGTGGGAAAAGCTCGCCGCCGTCTGGCCGGACTACGACGAGTACGCCAAGAAGACGGACCGTGAGATCCCGGTCGTGGTGCTCGAGCGGGTCTGAAAGTTTTTCGCTGTGATCTGCGCCGCGTTCGGCGCGGGCGCGGGCCGATCCGGCCGCTCGTGGGCTACGAATGACACCCATGGGCCACTGGACCGCGCTGGATCTCGAGGGTGAGCTGCTCACCCGGCGCCAGATGATCGCCTACGGCCGGCGCTTCGCCCGCGCCGGCCGTGGCGCCTGGTACAGCTTCGCGATCGAGGTGGTCTGGCAGTTCCTCGTCCAGACCACCCGGTTCCGCGTCCGGGGTTCGCACCACATCCCCAAGTCCGGCGGGGTGCTGGTGGCGTCGAACCACCTGTCGTTCGCCGACCCGACGACGCTCACGGCGTTCTGCCTCGCCTCCGGCCGCGTGCCGCGTTACCTGGCGAAGGCGTCGCTGTGGAAGCTGCCGGTGGTCGGCCGCGTGATGCGCTCCGGACGGCACATCCCGGTCTACCGCGGCGCGGCGACGGCCGCGGAGGCCTACCGCGACCTGGTGGCATCCGTCCGGGCGGGCGAGTGCGTCGCGATCTTCCCCGAAGGCACCTTCTCGAACGACCCGGCCGGCTGGCCGATGCGCGGCAAGACCGGGGTGGTCCGGGCGGCGCTGGAGACCGGGGCGCCGGTGATCCCGGTGGCCAACTGGGGGACCCACCACCTGCTGCCGTCGACGGCGAAGCTGCCGCGCGGGCTGCCGCGCAAGACCGTCGAGCTGGTCGCCGGGCCGCCGGTCGACCTCTCCGACCTCGTCGGCCGCGAACTGACTCGGGCGGTGCTGGAGGAGGCCACGGCCCGGATCATGGCCGCGATCACCGAGCTGCTGGCGTCGATCCGGGGCGAGACGCCGTCGGTCGCCGCCTGAAAACTGTCGGTGGTGGGTGAGAACCTGCCCGCATGACGATTTCCGGGTTCTCCTTCGAGCGGGTCCCCGTCGGGGACGTGCGCCTCGGCGTCGCGCACGGCGGCGCCGGGCCGCCGGTGGTGCTGCTGCACGGGTTTCCGCAGACCCACCTCGCCTGGCGGCACGTGGCCGGGTCGCTGGCGCGCGACCACCGGGTGATCTGCCCCGACCTGCGCGGTTACGGCGGCAGCGACAAGCCGCCGGGTGACTACTCGAAGCGGCGGATGGCCGCCGACGTCGTCGCGCTGGCCCGCGCGCTGGGGCACGAACGGTTCGCGCTGGCCGGGCACGACCGGGGTGCGCTGGTGGCGTTCCGCGCGGCGCTCGACCACCCCTCGGCGGTCAGTCACCTAGCGGTGCTCGACGTCATCCCGGCCGTGGACCTGTGGCCGTCGCTGACGGGCACCGGCGGGGTGTTCGCGTTCCACCTGTTCCTGCTCGCGCACCCGCCACCGCTGCCGGAGCGGCTGCTCGGCGCGGCGCCGTCGGAGTTCTTCGGGCACTTCCTCGACGCCTGGACACGGGATCCGCGGGCGATCCCGCCGCCGGTCCGGGCGGCGTACCTCGAGGCGGCTTCGGCGCCGGAGGCGATCGCGGCGGTGTGCGCGGACTATCGGGCGAGCGCGACGGTGGACGTGGCGCACGACGAGGCCGACCGCGCGGCCGGGCGGCGGCTCTCGATGCCGGTGGCCGCGTTGTGGCAGCGTCCGGTGGCCGAGCTGCCCTTCGATCCGGCGGCGGTGTGGGGCTCGTGGGCGCCCGATCTGCGGACGCACGTGCTGGACTGCGGGCACTTCCTGCCCGAAGAACGGCCGGACGAGGTGGTCGCCGCGCTGTGTGAACTGGTCGCCGCCTGAGGCCCGGGTCACCCCGCCGGAGAGTGCCCGGAAGGGTATTCCGCCTTCCTCCCCACCGCCACCCTCAACGGATGCGCTTCGCGCCGCTGTAGATTCGAGATATGAGTGCACAACACTTTGATGTCGTCGTGCTGGGGGCCGGAGTGGGCGGCTACGTCGCGGCGATCCGCGCGTCCCAGCTGGGGCTGAGCGCCGCGGTGGTCGAGGAGAAGTACTGGGGTGGCGTCTGCCTGAACGTCGGGTGCATCCCGTCGAAGGCGCTGCTGCGCAACGCCGAGCTGGCGCACGTGGTGACGCAGGAGGCGAAGGCGTTCGGCATCTCCTCCGACAGCCCGATCAAGGTCGACTACACGGCCGCCTACGAGCGGAGCCGGAAGGTCGCCGACGGGCGCGTCAAGGGCGTGCACTTCCTGATGAAGAAGAACAAGATCACCGAGTTCGACGGGCACGGCACCTTCCTCGACGACCACACCCTCGAGGTGAACGGCGAGCGGATCACGTTCGGCCACTGCGTCATCGCGACCGGCGCGACCACGCGGCTGCTGCCGGGGACTTCGCGCAGCGAGCGCGTGGTGACCTACGAAGAGCAGATCCTGTCGAGCGAGCTGCCCTCGAGCATCGTGATCGCCGGCGCGGGCGCGATCGGCGTCGAATTCGCCTACGTGCTGCACAACTACGGCGTCGACGTCACGATCGTCGAGTTCCTGGACCGGATGGTGCCGCTGGAGGACGCCGAGGTGTCGGCGGAGCTGGCGCGCCGGTACCGCAAGCTCGGCATCAAGGTGCTGACGTCGACCCGCGTCGAGTCGATCGACGACTCGGGCTCGTCCGTGCGGGTGACGGTGTCCTCGGAGAAGAACGGCGAGCAGGTCCTCGAGGCCGACAAGGTCATGCAGGCGATCGGCTTCCAGCCGCGCGTGGAGGGCTACGGCCTGGACAAGACGGGGGTGGCCCTGACCGACCGCGGCGCGATCGCCGTGGACGGCCGCGGCCGCACGAACGTCGAGCACATCTTCGCGATCGGCGACGTGACGGCGAAGCTGATGCTGGCGCACGCGTCGGAGTCGATGGGCGTGGTGGCGGCGGAGACGATCGCGGGCGCGGAGACGATGGAACTCGACTTCCCGATGATCCCGCGCGCGACGTACTGCCAGCCCCAGATCGCCAGCTTCGGCTGGACGGAGGAGCAGGCCCGCGAGAAGGGCTTCGACGTCCAGGTGGCGAAGTTCCCCTTCACGGCCAACGGCAAGGCCCAGGGCCTGGGCGATCCGGGCGGCTTCGTGAAGCTGATCAGCGACGCTCGCCATGGGGAACTGATCGGCGGGCACCTGATCGGCCCGGACGTGACGGAGCTGCTGCCGGAGCTGACACTGGCCCAGCAGTGGGACCTGACGGTGCACGAGGTGGCGCGGAACGTCCACGCCCACCCGACGCTGGGCGAAGCGGTGAAGGAAGCGGTGCACGGCCTCGCCGGCCACATGATCAACCTGTAGGGACGTCGAAGCGGAGCTCCGGCCGGTCCCAGCGGACCTTCGGCGGGTTCGCCGGGATCGTGCCGGTGCGCCGCGCGCCCATCCGGACGTAGAACGCCAAGGCGGGCGGGTGCGACACCACGCGCACGCTGTCCAGCCCGCGCTCGCGGGCTTCGGCGAGCATGTGCTCGATCAGGCGGGCGCCGATGCCGAGCCCCTGCGCCTGGTCGGCGGCGAAGAGCAGGTCGAGTTCGGCGGCCAAGAGCGTGTAGAAGCCCAAGATTTCGCCGTCCCTCGTGGCGGTGAAGGTCGGGTGGGCCTCGACGTACTCGGGCGTGACCGCGTACCCGGCCAGGATGGACGCGTAGTCGCCTTGGTAGGCGGAAGAAGCGTGCATCAGCGCGGTCAGAGTGCCGGCCTGGCCCGGCGCGGCGCGGACGATCTCGATCTGGCCCATGCCGCCAGCCTACGATGACGGGATGACGGACCTCGACCGGCTGCGGAACGTCCTGTCCCGCAACGAAACCCTCGTCGAACTGCTGCGGCGGGCGCGCGGGTTCGACCTGCCGGGCTGGTACCTCACCGCCGGGTGCGTCGCGCAGACCGTGTGGAACGTCTTGACCGGCCGGGAAGCGACGCACGGCATCCGGGACTACGACCTGTTCTACCACGACGCCGCGGACCTGAGCTGGGAAGCGGAGGACCGCGTCATCCGGTCGGTCGCCGCCGCGTGCGAAGACCTGCCGGCCGACGTCGAAGTGCGCAACGAAGCCCGCGTGCACCTCTGGTACGAAGCGAAGTTCGGCACGCCCTGCCCGCCCTTCGCGAGCACCGAGGCGGCGATCGACGCCTTCCCGGCCGTCTGCTCTTGCGTCGGGGTGCGGCTCGCGCGCGATGGCTCGTGGCACTTCCACGCGCCGCACGGGCTCGACGACCTCTTCGCCATGGTCGTCCGGCCGAACCCGGTGCTCGCGCCGCGGGCGGTCTACGAACGGAAAGCCGCCCGGTGGTCGGCCGGGTGGCCGGAACTGACCGTCTTGACCTCGAGGTAACTCGAAGTATCAGACTGACGCTCGTGAAAGCTGTGGCGTTCACCGAATTCGGCGGCCCCGAAGTGCTCCGCGTCCTCGACCTGCCGGAGCCGCACGCCGGGCCGGGGGAGGTTCGCGTTCGGGTCAAGGCCGCCGGGGTGCAGCCCTACGATGCCGCCGTGCGGGGTGGGTGGGAACCGCCCGGGCTGGCGCTCTCCTGGCCGCGCGTGCCCGGGAACGAGTTCGCCGGCGTCGTGGACGAGGGCGAACTCGAGGCCGGTACCGAAGTTCTCGGCTTCACCGCCGTGCGGGCCGCCGCCGAGTACGTCGTCGTGCCCGTCAGCGATGTCACGCCGAAGCCGCCGGAAATGTCGTGGGAGGTCGCCGGCGGGTTCAGCGCCGGGATGCAGACCGCCTCCTTCGCGCTGGAAATGCTGAACCCGCGCGAAGGGGAGACGCTGCTCATCCACGGGGCCGCCGGGGCGGTCGGCACCGCCGCCGTGCAGCTCGCGAAACTGCGGGGCGCGCGGGTGGTCGGCACCGCGAGCGCGGTCAACCAAAACTACCTGCGCGAGCTGGGTGCGACCCCCGTCGTCTACGGCGAAGGGGTGAAGGAGCGCATTGTGGCCGCCGCGCCGCGGGGCATCGACGTCGTGCTCGACGGGGCCGGCGGGGGAAGCGCTCGACGTCTCACTCGAACTGGTGAAGGCGCGGGATCGGATCCTCACCCTCGTCGAGCACGGCCGGGCCGCCGGACTCGGTGTGCTCGTCGCGAAGTCCGGGCGCTCGGCCGCGCGGCTCGCCGAGCTGGCGGCGCTCTACGCCAAGGGCGACTTGCGGTTCCTCGTGCGCCGGACCTACCCGTACGCCGAGGCCGCGGCCGCGCACCGGGAAATCGAAACCGGGCACGGCCGCGGAAAAATAGTTCTCACGTTTTCTTGAGCGGCCCGGACTCGTTCCAGGATGTGGACCGGAGGGCCTTCCCGACTTTGGTCGCTGGAATCCGGCTCGGTCACTCCTTAGATTCTCCCCATTACACCCGGTCGGGTGTCATTCGGTCGAGTGGCCGAGTACTACAGGGAGACATCGATGGTGAGATTCAGCCGGGCAGCCGCGCACGCGGTTCCGCTGACGGTCGGCGCGCTGCTGCTGACGACGGGGGTCTCGGCGGCGCAGCCGTCCACGGTGGACGCAGCGGCCGCGCGCACCGAAGCGGGCATCAGCGCACTGCAGAGCATCAAGAAGAGCCTGAGCCCCGCCGAGCGCAAGCAATCGAGCCAGCTGGTCGTCGAGAAGCGGTTGCGGGCCGACCGGTCGCTGGCCGCGAAGCTGCCCGAGTACCGCTCCGGCGTCGGCGTCAGCAACGCCGGCACCGTCTCGGTCGACATCGCCGCGCACGGGAAGGCCGTCGCGAACGCCGTCACGGCGGCGGGTGGCGCGGTCCGCTCCGTCTCGCCGGACGGGGCCGTCCGCGCCGACCTGCCGCTGTCCGCCCTCGACGCGATCGCCGGCCGGGCCGACGTCGCCGAAGTGAAGCCCGCCGCCCAGGCCACCACCTGGAGCGAGCCGGGCAACCGCGACTTCAGCACGGCCGCACGAACCGCCGCCGCGCAGGCCGCCGCCGCGACGCAGGTCTCCGAAGGGGACAAGGCGCACGGCGCCGACACCGCCCGCACCACCTACGGCGTCAGCGGCTCCGGGGTGAAGGTCTGCGTGCTCTCCGACGGCGTCGACTCCCTGGCGAAGTCGCAGGCCGCCGGCGAGCTGCCCGCGGTGGACGTCCTGTCCGGCCAGCAGGGCAGCGGCGACGAGGGCACCGCGATGCTCGAGATCATCCACGACCTCGCGCCGGACGCGACCCTCGGTTTCGCGACCGCGTTCACCAGCGAAGCGAGCTTCGCCGCGAACATCCGCGCCCTGCGCAGCACCGGCAACTGCCAGATCATCGTCGACGACGTCTCCTACTTCGACGAATCGCCGTTCCAGGACACGCAGGTCGCGCAGGCGGTCAACGACGTGACCGCGGCCGGCACGCTCTACTTCTCCTCGGCCGGCAACTCGGGCAACGCCACCGACGGCACCAGCGGCTACTACGAAGGCGACTTCCGCGCCTCGTCGTCGAAGATCAGCGGCGTCACCGGCACCCCGCACGACTTCGACCCGAGCAGCACCACGCAGAACTTCGACGCGCTCTCGGCGGGCTCGCTCGGCAAGCCGGTGACACTGTTCTGGTCCGACCCGTGGGGCAAGTCCGCCAACGACTACGACCTGTTCATCCTGAACTCCGCGGGCAGCGTCGTGGCCTCCAGCGAGAACGCGCAGTCCGGTTCGCAGAACCCGTACGAGATCGCGTCCGTGCCCACCACCGGCTCCGGCTACAAGGTCGCGGTGGTCAAGTACAGCGGCGCCGACCGCTTCATCGCGCTGAACGTGATCCGCGGCCGGTTCACGGCTTCGGGTTCACTCAAGGCGTTCAGCACCAACGGCGTCACGAACGGCCACTCGGCCGCGGTCAACGCGTTCAGCGTGGCGGCGGCGCCGGCGGCGGGCGCGTTCACCCGGCCCCTCGAAACCGGTGACCCGGCCAACCCGGCCGGCCCGTACCCCGGCCTGTACACGGCGTCGAGCAAGTGGGAGCGGTTCTCTTCGGACGGCCAGCGTCGGGTGTTCTACACCGCCAACGGCACGGCGATCACCCCGGGCAACGTGTCCTCGACCGGCGGCACGGTCCGCGCCAAGCCGGACATCACCGCGGCCGACGGCGTCGCGACCTCGGTGACGGGCTTCCAGCCGTTCTTCGGGACGTCGGCGGCGGCCCCGCACGCGGCGGCCATCGCGGCCCTGCTGCTGTCGGGCAAGCCCACGGCGACGCCGGCCGACATCCGCACGGCCCTGGTGTCCTCGTCGATCGACCTGGGCGCGCCCGGCTTCGACACGGTGACGGGCAACGGCGTGATCATGGCCGGCCCGGCGCTCGCCGCGCTGGGCGTGGCGGCGAAGTAAGGTTCCTTCCGAGCGGGGTCCGGCGCGCGCCGGGCCCCGCTCGTCATTTCCCGGACACGAGCAGGTGGAAGCCGAGGCCGCGGTGGGCGACCCGCTCGTGGTTCCGCAGGGGCAGCCCCGCGCCGTCCAGCGCGGACTCGAGCTCGGCCACCGGCCGGATGCGGAAGCCGTTGTCGGTGAGCATCGGCGCGCGGCTCATCAGGTCCGGGTCACCGATGCCCAGCACGAACCGCCCACCCGGCCGGAGGACCCGGGCCACCTCGGCGAACGCGCCTGCGAGATCGTCGATGAAGTAGACCGTGTTCGTCGAGACCACCGCGTCGACCGAACCGTCGCCGAGCGGCAGCGCGGTCATCGAGCCCGCACTGAGCACCAGGCGCCCGGCCGCGATCTCCCCGCGGAAGGCTCCCCGCGCCCGGTCGAGCATGGTCGCCGAGATGTCCACGCCGTGCACCACGCCGGCCTTGTCCAGCAGCAGCGCGAGGCCGAGGCCGCCGCCGAAGCCGATGTCGAGCGCGGTTTCCCCGCCGGCCACCTCCAGCGCGGCGACCGCCCGCACCACCGCCGTCCGGTTGCGGCGGTTGAGCATCGCGCCGACGATCCGGCCCCGCAGGCCGCTAGGGTGGCCGAGTTGCCGGGCGAGCCCGGCTCGGAAGCTCTCGCGAAGTCCCATGCGCGCAGTCTAGGAGGCGGGATGGCGAAAACGGCGGTCGTCACCGGAGCGGGGTCGGGCATCGGGCGGGCCGTGGCCCGGGCACTCCTGGAAGACGGCTACCGGGTCGCGCTGGCCGGGCGGCGCGCTTCCGCCCTCGAGGAAACGGCCTCGGGCTTCGAGAACGCGCTCGCGGTGCCCACCGACGTTTCCGACGAGCAAGCCGTCGAGGCGCTCTTCGCGGCCGTGCGGGACCGGTGGGGGCGGCTCGACCTCCTGTTCAACAACGCCGGGATCTCCGCAGGCGGGACCGTCGCCGACTTGTCCGTCGAGGACTGGAAGCGGACCGTCGACGTCAACCTCACCGGGATGTTCCTCTGCGCCCGCCAAGCCGTGCGGCTGATGAAGGACCAGGACCCGCGTGGCGGCCGGATCGTCAACAACGGCTCGATCTCCGCCCACGCGCCGCGGCCCGGCAGCGTCGCCTACACCGCGACGAAGCACGCCGTCACCGGGCTGACCCGGTCGATTTCGCTGGACGGCCGGGCCTGGGACGTCGCCTGCGGGCAGATCGACATCGGCAACGCCGCCACCGAAATGACCGAGCGGATGGCCGCCGGCATCCCGCAGGCCGACGGCCGGGTCGTCGCCGAGCCGACCTTCGACGTCCGGCACGTGGCCGGCGCCGTGCGGTACATGGCCGGGCTGCCGCTCGACGCCAACGTCCAGTTCCTCACCATCACCGCGACGACCATGCCCTTCATCGGCCGCGGCTAGTGTCGCGCGTCGCAAGTTGTTTGACGTCCGGGAAGAGCGCCCCAATGTGGCCTTCGGTGCGTTGAACGCACCGAAGGCCGCCTTGGGTGCGTTGAACGCAACCAAGGCCACATTGGGGCGCTCGGGGACCGGGCCGCTGTCACTGAACTTCGGACGCGCGACACTAGGGGATCACCCGCGCCTTCCGGAATTCGTCGAACAACCGGTAGAACATCTGCTCCGTCTCGACGTATTCGTGGAAACCCGCACGCCGCGCCTTCGACGTGTCCGCGAACATGTCGTAGTCCCAGCCGAACACGAAGTCGCCGAACGCCCATGACGACGAGACGTCCGCATAGGACGCCGAAAGACCGTGGGCCACGGCCATTTCGGACCACAGTGGACCTTTGTCCGCCATGACGTCCACCAGCGACATCCGCAGCGGCGGCGCCACCTCCAGGCCGAAGTACGCCGCCAGCTTCGGCCAGAGCTCGCGCCAGCGGAACAGGTCGCCGTTCGCGATGTTGAACGCGCCTTCGTGCCCGGTGGCCCAGACCGTTGCCGACGCCAGCAGTCCCGCGTCGGTCATTTCCAGCAGGCTGTCGTACGCGCCGGGCTCGCCGGGGAACCGCAGTGGCAGCCCGAGTTCCTTCGAAATCGACGCGTACACCGCGATCACCAGCGCCAGGTTCATCGGGTTGCCCAGCGCGGTGCCGCCGACCACCGACGGCCGGATCGCCGACCACGTCCACTCGCCCGCCCGCCGTTCGAGGAACCGCTGCTGGTCGACGTTGAACTCCGGCGGCATGTGCCCGGCGTCCGTCTCGCGCGCCGGGGTCTTGAACGGGCCGAGGTGCGCGCCGTAGACCTTGTAGCCCTGCATGAGGCTGACGTGCCGCAAGCCGGGCCCGGTCGCGTCGACGAGGTTCGTCAGCATCGCCAGGTTCGGCGGGACGAGCTCCGCCCACGTCGGCCGGTCTTGGTAAGCCGCGTAGAAGAGGTGCGTGACGCCGGCCAGCGCCCCGACCTTGGCCCGGGTGTCGGCCGCGTCGAGGAGGTCGACGGCGATCGCCCCCGGCCCGCCTCGCCGGGACAGGCCGACGACGTCCCAGCCACCGTCGGCCCGCAGGTGTTCCACGAGGTTCTTGCCGATGATCCCGTTGGCCCCGGCGACCAGAGCTGTCTTGCGTTCCATGCTGTCAAGGCTGGTCAGCCGGGCGGGATAAGTCCAAGGCTTAGTTGTCACCAAGTCGATAAGCTGTGTTCATGACAAGTCTGCGGCAGCTCGAATACCTGGTCACGGTGGTCGACACCGGGTCGTTCACCCGCGCCGCCGAGCAGCTGCACGTGACGCAACCGGCGTTGTCGCACCAGATGCGGGCCCTCGAGCGCGGCCTCGGCGGGCCGCTGCTGGAGCGGCTGCCCCGGGCGGTCCGGCTCACGCCGATGGGCCGGGCGATGCTGCCGCACGCGCGGGCGGCGCTGGCCGACGCCGAACGCGCGCGCTGCGCCGCCCGGCTCGCGTCCGGGACGACGGCGGGTGAGCTGCAGGTCGCCACGGTGTACTCGGTGAGCCTCGGTGTGCTGCCGCCCGCGTTGCGCGTGTGGCGGCGCGACCGGCCCGAGGTCGACGTCCGGCTGATCGAGTTCCGGCACGCCGGCGAGCTGCGCGAGGCGATGGCGGCGGGCGAGGCCGACGTGGCGCTCGGCCCGCGCCCCGGCGACTGGGCGGGCCCGGTGCGGGAGCTGGGGGTGGAGGAGTTCGTCGTCGTGCTGCCCGCCGACGGCGCCCGCGAGGACGACAGCACCGGCGAAGTCGATCTGGCGACGCTCGCCGGCTGCGCGTGGGTGCACTACGCCCCGGGCAACGGCCTGGCCGAGCTGGTCGACGCGGCCTGCGCGGCGGCGGGCTTCCGCCCCCGCGCGGCGGTCCGCACCGAGCAGACGGCGGCCGCGCCGATCCTCGCGGCGGCGGGCCTCGGCCCGGCGCTGGTCCCGGCCAACGTCCTGCCGGCCCGCTTCGACGGCCGGGTCCTGCGGCCGAGCACGCCGGTCCGCCGGACGCTGACGGCCTACACCCGGGCGGCTCCGGATCCGCTGACCGGGGCGTTCATCGAAACGCTCGTGGAGCACGCCACCGTCTAGAGGCGGCCGAGCCAGGGGTGGGGGCCGTAGGTCGTTTCGAGCGCCTCCGCGAGCCAGCGCCGCTGTGCCGCGCCGAGCACCGGCAGAGCGGCGGCGAAGTCCTGCTCGTCCTTGGGGCGGGTGTCGTGGGCCTTGGCGAACAGCTGGACCTCGGGTGCCAGGTAGGGGATGCCCTCGGGTGAGAAGCCGCCCAGCACCGCGATCTCCCGGCGCACCGCGGGGCTCCGGCGGGAGACCCATTCGGCACCCTCGGCCCGGTCGAGCATCACCTGGATCCGCCACGGCGCGGCCGCCGACGGGCGGCACCACACGTCGTCGACGTCGTCGCCCAGGACCTCGCCGGGTGCCCAGGGCCGCAGGGTGCCCGGCGGGTCCGCCGCCCACCATTCCCAGGACGGCAGCGCCTCCTGGATCGCGAGCTGGTCGCGCCGCAGCAGCAGGACGTCGACGTCGGCGTGCCCGCGGAACGGCCGGCCCACCGCCAGCTCGATCGCGTACCCGCCGGCGATCCACCACGGCGCGCGGACGTGCGCGAACACCTCGGCCACCTCGGGCAGCGGAGCGGGCTCCCAGCTCACGAGACGCCGATCCCCGCCAGCACCGGGCCGGTGAACGGGGTGGCCGTGACGTCGTGGACCCGCGGTGCCCAGACCGCGTGGCCGTGGCCCGACCACAGCGGTGCCACCGGCAAATCGCGCAGCAGCTGGTTCTCCGCCAGCCGGTACAGCTCGCCCGCCTCCTCCGGCGTGGCCGCCGCGTCGGCCAGCGCCAGGTTCTGGCGGAAGACGTCGTCGGTGTACCCCGACGCCGTGGCCAGCTCGGACAGCAGCTCGTACGGGCTTCCCGTCGCCGGCTTGACGTCCAACGTGGACGGACCGTCGAGCTGGTCCGTGCGCGGGGCCGCCTGTGCCGTCACGGAAACGTCCAGTGCCTTGTGCAGCCCGACCACCAGTGCGCGCGTCCACGCCTCCGCGCCCGGTCCGAAGTAGACGGTCGCACCACCGGGGAAGGCCGCCTGCTTCAGCAGGGCCTTGCCGGCCGCCGCGTCGAAGGTGCACGGGCGGCAGGTGCCCGAGCGCTCGCCCGGGGCGTCCGACGGGGGCAGCATCGCCTTGGCCGGGTCGGCCTGGTGCGCCAGCGGGCCGGCCTCCAGCGCCGCGCGGTCGACGCCGAGGGCGAAACCGTGGCGGACCGTCGGGTCGGCGAACCGGGGGTTCGTCACCGGGAACGCGAGGTAGCCCGCCTCGGGCAGGGCCCAGGACGCGTGGCGGTCGGCGAATTCGCCGTGCATGGCCTCGTGCCGCTCGCCGGGGACCTCGGTCGCGAGGTCGAGCGTGCCCGCCTTGACCGCGTCGTACTGGGCCGCCGGCTCGCCGACCCGCAGGTCGAGCTCCTCGGCCTTCCCGGCGCCGACGCGCTTGAGGGTGCCGCCCGATCCCGGCCGCCAGCCGCCGTCGAGCCGGTACGGGCCGTTGCCGACCGGGGCCTTCGCGAACGCGTCCCAGTCCTGGGAGGCGAGCACCGACGCCGGCAGCGGCACCAGGCCCGGCGCGGAGAGCAGCGCGGGCACCTGGCCGGACGGCCGGTCGAGGGTCAGCGCGATCGTGTCCGGAGCCGCCGCCTTGATTTCGCGGGCCCGCAGGAGCTTCGTCAACACCGGCGACGAGACCCAGTGGGAGGCGGCGATCGCCCGCCACGTGTCCACATAGGACTGGGCAGTGACCGGGGTGCCGTCGTGGAACGCCGACGGCCGCAGCTTGACCGTCCAGTGCACCCGGTCGGTGCTCTCGATCGACGCCGCCGCGCGCGGGGTGACCTTCCCGGACGTCGCGTCGTAGTCGGCGAGCGGGGTCCACAGCACGCTCGTCACCAGCCGGCCCGTCTGGTCGGCGAGGTCGGCGGGCAGCAGCGTCGCGGGCTCCCGGATGCCGACGGACAGGACACCGGGCCGGGCGGTGTCGGACCCCGAACAGCCCGTGACGGCGAGGGCCACGGCGGCGAACAGCACGAGCAGGCGCATGCGCCAGTCTTATCAGTCGGTTGGCAACGAAAGACGGTTGTGTCCGGTTGATCTCCGTCGTACCGTTCGGTTGTCACGCTCGGAGCGTTCTGGGAGGTTTGCCGTGCGCACCTGGTTGCGGTCGTGCTTCGCCGCCGTCACCGTCAGCGCCACGCTGGTCGCGACCGGGCTCCCGGCCGCCGCCTGCGGCGAGGACGACAAACCCGCGGTGCCGGCCGCCCGCACGCTGGGCGATCCCGGGGCGGTCAAGAACGTCAAGGCCGTCGGCAACGTGCCCGACGCCGCCGGCGCCATCTCGATCAACTTCCTCGACTACGGCCGCCGCGACGTCATGGTCGTGTCCGGCGAGTTCGGGCTCAAGGTGTACGACCTGACGAAGAACCCGGCCGCGCCGAAGCTGGTCGGGCAGGTCAGCCTGCCCGGGCTGTGGGAGACCGAGGACACCGAGGTCGACCAGAACCGCAAGCTGGTGTTCCTCTCCCGCGACCCGCGGGCCTACGGCGGCACCACGCACACCGGCGAGTCCGGGATCTACGTCGTCGACGTCTCGAAGCCCGAGGCCCCGGCGATCCTCAGCTACGTGCAGGTGCCGGCCGGCCACACCACCAGCTGCGTCGACGGCTGCCGCTACCTGTGGACCGGCGGCCCGGCGAAGGCCGACAACCAGCCGGCCGACTGGGGCGGGCGGCCGATCTGGGTCACCGACATCCGCGACCCGAAGCACCCGAAGGTCGACCCGCGGCCGATCGAGCTGGCCCGCAACGACGGCAAGACCGACTACGTCCACGACGTGCAGGTCGACGCGGACGGCGTGGCCTGGGTGTCCGGCCGCGGCGGTGTCCGCGGCTACTGGACGAACGGCGTGCACCGCGACCCGCTGTCCGGGAAGATCCGCCGCGCCACCGCGCACGAGCCGATCCCGTACGCCGGTGGCGGCATCGCCGAGACGGCGGCGCCCTCGCGGTTCATGCACAACAGCTTCCACCCGGCCGGCCACCGCATCGGCGACGGCGCTTGGCGCGGCCAGGACCTGATCTACGCGACGGAGGAGAACTTCGTCGACGGCTGCGCGGGCGACGGCGTCCTGACGATTTCGTCGCTGAAGGGCTCCTACCACGGCGAAGGCTGGCGTTCGACGCCGGAGAAGCCGTTCCGCCTGGAAAGCGTCGGCACCTGGGGCGTCAACGGCCAGGAGGGCAGCGACCCGGCCTCCGACGACTGTTCCGCGCACTACTTCGACGTCCGGGGCAAGATCCTGGTGCAGTCGTTCTACGCGCAGGGCACCCGGTTCCTCGACGTCAGCGACCCGACGAACCCGCGGCAGATCGCGTACTACCGCCCGGCCGACGCGAGCGCGTGGGCGCCGTACTGGCACGGCAGGTACGTCTACGTCGCGGACAACGCCCGCGGCGTAGACGTCCTGCAGCTGACCCGCTAGGACCGCAGCCAGGCAGCGGTGTCGGCCGGCAGCTCACCGTTGCCGACCGGCCCGCTGGCCAGCAGGACCTCGCCCGGCGGGAGCGGCACCGGTTCGGGCGAGAAGTTCAGCGCGAACGTGAACTCCGTGCCGAGCCGGAACGCCAGCACGCCCTCGCCGGGCGACAGCCACTCCAGCTGACCCGTCGGCAGGTCACGGCGGATCCGGAGCCCGGCGCGGTAGAGCGACAGCATCGAGTCCGGATCCGCCGCCTCCGCCGAAGCCGTGTACGCCTTCCACTCCGCCGGCTGCGGCAGCCACGCGTCCCCGGTGCCGAAGCCGAACGGTGGCTCGTCGCCGGACCACGGGATCGGGACCCGGCAGCCGTCGCGGCCCGGGTCGGTGCCGCGGGTGCGGGCGAAGACCGGGTCCTGGCGCAGCTCGTCCGGGATGTCCAGGACCTCCCACAGCCCCAGCTCTTCGCCCTGGTAGACGTACAGCCCGCCGGGCAGGGCCAGCGTCAGCAGCGCCGCCGCCCGGGCCCGGCGGGTGCCCAGTTCCAGGTCCACCGGCAGCTCGTGCAGCCGGTTCGCGAACGAGAAGCCCGTGTCGCCGGCGCGGCCGTAGCGGGTGACGTGCCGGGTGACGTCGTGGTTCGACAGCACCCACGCCGCCGGCGCGCCGACCTCGTCGTGCGCCTTCAGCGTGCGGGAAATGACGTCGCGGAAGCGCGCCGGGTCCCACGGGCAGACCAGGAAGTCGAAGTTGAACGCCGAGTGCAGCTCGTCGCGGCGCAGGTACCGGGCGGCCCGCGACATGTCCGCCAGCCACATTTCGCCGACCAGCACGCGCTCGCCGCCGTAGCTGTCAGCGATCTTGCGCCACGACCGGTAGATCTCGTGCAGCCCTTCCTGGTCGGAGAACGGCGTCTCGTCGCCGTCGTCGACGTCGGGCAGGTGCGGGTCCTTGACCAGGCCGTCGGCGACGTCGATGCGGAAGCCGTCCACGCCGCGGTCGAACCAGAAGCGCAGCACGTCCTCGAACTCCGTGCGGATCTCCGGGTTGTCCCAGTTGAAGTCCGGCTGGCGCGAGCTGTAGAGGTGCAGGTACCACTCGCCGTCCGGCACCCGCGTCCACGCGGACCCGCCGAAGCGCGACTTCCAGTTGTTCGGCGGCTCGCCGCCGTCCGGGCCGCGGCCGGGCCGGAACCAGAACCGCTGCCGCTCCGGCGAACCCGGGCCCGCTTCGAGCGCGGCCTGGAACCAGCGGTGCTCGTCGGAGCAGTGGTTGGGCACGATGTCGATGATCACCCGGATCCCGCGCGCGTGGGCCTCGGCGATCAGGTCCTCCGCCTCGGCGAGGGTGCCGAACAGCGGCTCGATGTCGCGGAAGTCGGCGACGTCGTAGCCGCCGTCGTCCATCGGCGACGGGTACCACGGGGTGAACCAGATCGCGTCGATGCCGAGGTCGGCCAGGTGGTCCAGCCGGGCGCGGACGCCGGCGAGGTCGCCGACGCCGTCGCCGTTGCCGTCCGCGAAGCTGCGGATGTAGACCTGGTAGATCGCCGCGCTCCGCCACCAGCCGGTCTTGTCGGTCACGGAAGTGCCCTCCTGAGTCGTTGTCGAAAGATCAGCCCTTGAGGCTGCCGGCGGTCAGCCCGGCGAGGATCTGCCGCTGGAAGGCCAGGAACAGCGCCACCATCGGCAGGCTGGCCAGCACCATCCCGGCCACGAGCACGTTGAGCGGCATGTCGATCGCCACCCGCTGCAGCATCACCGAGAGCGTCTGCTTCCCGGTGTCCGGGAACACCAGCAGCGGCCAGATGAAGTCCTTCCACGCGGTGACCACCGCGAGGATCGACACGACGGCGAGGATCGGCCGCGAAATCGGCAGGATGATCCGCCAGAGCGTGCGGACCGGCCCGGCCCCGTCGAGGCGAGCCGCTTCGATCAGCTCGTCCGGGATCTGGTCGAAGAACCGTTTCAGCAGGTAGATGTTGAACGCGTTCGCCGCCGCGGGCAGCCAGACCGCGGCCGGCGAGTTGATCAGGTTGAGGTGCAGCAGCGGCAGGTCCGTCACCGTCACGTACGTCGGGACGAGCAGCGCCGTCGCGGGCAACATCAGCGTGGCGAGCATCAGCCCCAGCACGACGTTGCCGAACTTCGGGCGCAGCTTCGACAGCGCGAACGCCGCCGGGACGTCGATGGCGAGCTGCGCCAGCCACGCGCCGCCGGCGACGACGAGCGTGTTGAGGAAGTACTTGCCGAGGTTCAGCTGGTCCCAGGCGTCGGCGAAGGTCTCCGGGTGCCACTCGTGCGGGACGAGCGTCGCCGGCGTCTGCGCCAGTTCCTGCGGGGACTTCATCGCCCCGGTGACGACCCAGTAGAGCGGGAACATGAACGCCAGCAAGAACACCACGAGCGTGCAGGCGAAGACGACGCCGTAGACGACCTTGCCGCGGGGGCTGCGCAGCGCGCCGGGGGAGACGAGGGTTCTCATGACTGGTCCGCCTTCCGCGTCAGCCGGACGTACCACGCCGAGAACACGCCGAGCGCCACGAACAGCAGCAGGCTCATCGCGCTCGCCGAGCCGAAGTCGTTGTAGACGAAGGCGTAGCGGTAGAGCAGCAGGAGCACGGTCACCGTCGAGTCGTCCGGGCCGCCGCCGGTCATCACGTACGGCTCGGTGAACACCTGCATGGTCGCGACGATCTGCAGCAGGAGCAGCACCAGCAGGACGAACCGGGTCTGCGGGAACGTCACGTGCCGCAGCCGTTTCCACAAGCCGGCGCCGTCGAGCTCCGCGGCTTCGTAGAGCTCGCCGGGGATCGTGCCGAGCGCGGCCAGGTAGATCAGTGTCGTGCTGCCCATGTTGGCCCACGTCGAGACGAACACCAGCGACAGCATCGCGGTGGTGGAGGAGTCGAGCCACTGGCCGCCGGGCAGGCCGGCCGCGCCGAGCGCGGAGTTGAACAACCCGGGACCGGGGTCGTAGAACCACTTCCACATCAGCGCCGTCACCACCGGCGGCAGCATCACCGGCAGGTAGACGGCGAGCCGGAAGAACGCCTTGGCGTGCCGGATCTCGTTGAGCAGCACGGCCGTCAGGAACGGGACGGCGAAGCCGAAGACGAGCGCGAGCCCGGTGAACAGCAGCGTGTTGCGCCAGGCGACGCCGAACAGCGGGTCTTCGAACAGCCGCGTGAAGTTGCCGAAGCCGACCCACGTCGGCGCGTTGACGAAGTCGACCTGCTGGAAGCTCAGCAGGACACCGCGCACGATCGGGTACCAGGAGAACAGCGCGAACACCACGAGGGCGGCGCAGAGCAGGCCGTACGCGGTGAGGTTCTCCTTGAGCTTGCGCTTGAGCCGGGTGCGGCGGCGTTCTTCCTGCGAGACGGCCGGGCGCCCGGCCCGCGACGGTTTCGCCGCGGGCCAGGCGAGCAGGCTACTTGACCTGGGCGAGGACACCGTTGACCTTCGACGCGGCCGAGGACAGCTGCTGGTCGAGGTTGGCGTTCTGATCGGTGAGCACCGCCTGCATCACGCTGTCGAGGGCGGCGTAGACCTGCTGCGCGTTCGGCGGCTCGATGCTGCCCTTGATCTTGCTGGTCGTGTCCACATAGGACGTGTAGTTCTGGGCGGGGACGTTGGCGTACTTGGCCTTCAGGGCCAGCTGCTGGTCGCGCACCGCGCCCTGCCAGACGTCCGGGGTGGGCTCGGCGGGCAGGCCGACCGGCTGCTTGCCGTCGACGTACTGCCGGATGTGCTTTTCGAAGCGGTCCGGGTTGAGGTACTTCCACTGGATCCACTCGAGGCCGGCCTTGATCTTCTCCGGCGACGCCTTCGGGTTGAGCATGTAGCCCTCGCCGCCGAGCAGGGTGCCCTGGCCGCCGGGCATGCCCGCGATGCCGTAGTCCTCGTACTTGCCGTTGAACTGCTTGACCAGCACCGGCACGTTGTCCGGGGCGGCCATGTACATGCCGAGCTGGCCGGCGCCCATCATCCGCTGGACGTCCTGCGCTTCGAGCAGTTGCTTGGCGCCCATGGAGTTGTCGGTCCAGCGCATGTCGTGCAGGTACTGCAGGGCCTGCTTGCCCTTTTCGTTGGCGAAGTCGGCGACCCACTTGTCGCCGTCCTTGCGGGCGATGTCGCCGCCCATCGAGTAGAGCCAGCCGGTCATGTGCCAGCCGCCCTGGTTGTTCTTGCTGTAGTCGGCGTACCCGACGACGCCGTTGCCGAGCGCGGAGATCTTCTTCGCGGCTTCGCGGACTTCGTCCCAGGTCTGCGGCGGCTTGTCCGGGTCGAGCCCGGCCTTCTGGAAGAGCGGGCGGCTGTAGAGCAGGCCCATCGTGTAGTTCATCGTGGGCAGGCCGTACAGCTTGCCACCGGCGTCGCGGAAGTTGTCCAGCAGTTCCGGCTTGAGGTCGTTGACGTGCGGAACGCTCTTGGCGGCTTCGGTGATGTCGGCGGCTTGGTGGCGGGCGATGATCTGCGCCGGGTCGGTGAAGTAGACGTAGTAGACGTCTTCGAGCTGGCCGCCGGCGAGCTTCGCGGAGAACGTCTTCGGGTCCATGAAGCCTTCGTGCGGATCGATGTCGATGTTCGGGTGGGCCGCCTCGAACTCCTGGACGTCGGCGTCGAAGACGCTGCGCTCGAACGGCTGGCTGGTCGGCGGCTGCCCGGTGACGGTGATCTTGACCTTGCCGCCGGGCTGGGCGGCGGTGTCACCGTCCCCGCAGGCGGCCACCCCGAGGGCGAGACCACCGGCGGCGAGCAGGCACAACGTTCGGCGGGAGACGGTTCGGGACCAGGTACTGCTCATCTCAAGCCTCTTCTCGGGTCGCGACGGCTGTCACGTGATTGCGGTCACTCTAAAGTGGGAGACGCGATGGCCGCAATAACCCGACGAGATTTTGCAACTTACGAACAGGACTCGAGCGAGTCGGGGCGCGCGAAAGAGCGCGACGGCTGGCAAGCCGTCGCGCTCTCGCGATACTGGGGTCAGGCGGTGCGGCGGGCCGTGGACCCGCGGACCACCAGCTCCGGCGCGAACAGCAGTTCCTCGGCCGCCACCTCGCCGCCGTTGATGCGCTTGACCAGCAATTCCACCACCGCCCGGCCCATCGCCTCGATCGGCTGGCGGGTGGTGGTCAGGGGTGGGTCGGTGCAGTTCATCAGGGCCGAGTCGTCGTAGCCGACCACCGAAATGTCCTCCGGCACCGACAGGCCTTGCCGGCGGGCCGCGCGGATCGCGCCGAGGGCCAGCAGGTCGCTCGCGCAGAGCACCGCCGTCGCGCCGCGGGGGTACAGGCGGGCCGCCGCCGCGTGGCCGCCCTCGATCGAAAACATGCCGTGCTCGATCAGCTCGTCCAGCACCGGCAGCCCGAGTTTCGCCGCGTAGGAGCGGAACGCCTCCAGCTTCCGCTGTGACGGCACGTGGTCGGACGGGCCGAGGACGAGGCCGATTTTCTCGTGCCCCAGCGAGCTCAGGTGCCCGACGACCTGCTCGACGGCCACCGCGTCGTCGCACGAGACCTGCGGCAGCCCGAGGTGGTCGACCGCCGCGTTGATCAGCACCGTCGGCAGCCGCCGCTCGACGAGGTGGTGGTAGTGGGAGTGGACCGCGTCGGCCTGCGCGTACAGCCCGCCGGCGAACACCACGCCCGACACCTGCTGCTGCAGGAGCAGCTCGACGTACTCCGCTTCGGACACCCCGCCCGCCGTCCGCGTGCAGAGCACCGGCGTGAAGCCCTGCTGGGCCAGGGCGTTGCCCATGATCTCGGCCAGCGCCGGGAAGATCGGGTTCTGCAGCTCCGGCAGCACCAGCCCGACCAGCCGGGCCCGCTCGCCGCGCAGCTGGGTGGGCCGCTCGTAGCCCATCACGTCCAGCGCGGTGAGCACGGCGGCGCGGGTGCTCGCGGACACCCCGGACCGGCCGTTGAGCACCCGGCTGACCGTGGCTTCGCTGACCCCGACCTGGCGGGCGACTTCGGCAAGACGACGCGTCATAGCTGAAACTTTACCGCAATCGAGCGCAAAAGCACGACGTGCGGAACCGGGGCGGAGCTGGTGATCAACGGTCACCGAGGCCGCACATCCCGTTCCTAGCTTGGCCGACGTGACCACCACCCTCGCCCGCACCACCACGTCTCGCGGCCTGACCGCGCTCGCGGTGCTCGCTTTCCTGCTGGCCGCCTACCGCGGGTTCCGCATGCCGGGCGACTGGGCCGTGACGCTCGAAGCCGTCTCGTCGGCCGACGGCTTCCACCGCCGATTTCTCGTCGGCACCCTGCTCCACCCGTTCGCCCTCGCGACCGGGTACGCGTACTGGGTGTTCGCGGCCGCCGCGTTCGCCGTCCTCGCGGCGGTGCTCGGGGTGCTGGCCGTCGCGTTCGCCCGCGCCCGGCACCCGGGGCGGAAGCTCGTGGTCGTCGGCTGGCTCTTGCTGCCCTCCGGCGGCTTCTTCTTCCACGAAGTGGGTTACTTCGACCAGGTCCTGTACCTGCTGCTGTTCGCCGCGCTGGGGCAGCTGCCGCGCCGGCCCGCGGTGGCCTCCGGGCTGATGACGGCCGCGGTGCTCACCCACGAGATCGCGGCGCTCACCGTCCTCCCGGTCTTCGCGGTCGTGCTGCTGCGGCAGTCTTCGGTGCGGAGCACGGCGATGCTGCTCGTCACGCCGGTCGTGGCGGAACTCGCCGTGCTCGCGCTCCCGGCGTCGAGCGCGGGCGCGGTCACGCGGCTCGAGACCGCGATGGCCACCGCGGACTTCACCCCGCGAGCCGACGCACTGGCGTTGTTCGAACGCACCCAGAGCGAAAGCTGGCAGCTGTACTCGATCACCGAAGTCCTGCTGCTCCTGGCCCCGATCCTCGTGGTCGTGGTGGCCGGCTTCCTGGTGCAGCGGCGTGACGTGCTCGCCGCCGCGGCCGTCGCGGCTCCGGCGTTGCTCGCCTTCGCGGGCTGGGACTGGGCGCGCTGGGGGTTCCTGCTGGTCACCAACTTCGCCGTGCTGCTGTGGCTGGGCCCGCCGCGGGAGCTGCGCCCGCTGCCGCTGATCGGGGCCGCGGTGCTGCTCGCGCACCTGCCGCTGCCGTACTTCGACGCGCAGCACCCGCGTGAGCTGTCCTGGCGCGCGGTCAGCGCCTTCGCCGGTCAGGCGTTCTCGACACCCCGGGGCAACCGCACGGTGAACACGGCACCGCCGTCGTTGTGCACCGTGAGCGATCCGCCGTGCGCCAGCACGTTCTCCCGGGCGATCGCCAGCCCGAGCCCGCTGCCCTCGGTCGCCTGACGCGCGTGGTCGCCGCGGGTGAACCGGTCGAACAGCAGCGGCAGCAGGTCTTCCGGCACGCCCGGGCCGGCGTCGGCGACGCGCACGACGACGTCGTCACCGGTCCCGTCGAGGGTGACCGTGACCGGCGCGGCCCCGTGCCGGACGGCGTTGCTCAGCAGGTTCGCCACCACGGTGTGCACCCGCCGCGGGTCGGCGACGACCGTGACGTCCCCGCTCGCCGTCACGGCGGCCTCGACGCCGGTGACCTCGGCGGCGTCTGTGACCAGGTCGGCGAGGTCGACGGGCGCCACTCGCAGGTCGGCCTTCCCGGCGTCGAAGCTCGCGATCTCGAGCAGGTCTTCGACGAGCTTGGCGAGCCGCCGCGCCTGGGTGCCGAGGATGTCGGCGGCGCGGGTGCGGGTGGCGGGCTCGGCGTCGTCGAGGCTGTCGACGGTGGCGAGCATCGAGGCCAGCGGCGTCCGCAGGTCGTGGGCGACGTCGGCGACGAACCGCCGCTGCTGCCGGTCTTTCGCGTGCAGTTCGTCGATCGACGCGCCGAGCCGTGCGGCCATCGCGTTGAAGGACCCGGCCAGCGCGGCGACCTCGTCCCGGCCCTTCACGGGGACGCGGGTATCGAGCGCGCCCGCGCCGAGTTCGTCGGCGGCCGTGGACAGCGCCTTGATCGGACGGCGGATCCGGCGGCCGATCAGGAGCGCCACACCGACACCGAGCACGCTCACCCCGAGCGCGATGCGGACCAGCTTCCAGCGCAGCCCGCTCAGGTCGTCGTCGAACCGGCTGAAGTCGAAGAATTCGACGAGGTGGTAGCCGGGGAGCGGCAGGTTCGCGTTGACCACGAACACCTTCCGGCCCGTCTGCGGCACTCTCGCGTAGGCGCTCCCGAACTGCTCGGGTGCCCGCTGGCGGAACAGTTCGTCCCGCACGGTCCCCAGCATCGCGAGCTTGTCCGGAGCCGGGATGAGCGAGCCGTACCCGGCGGCGGCCCGGACGACTTCGACCGCCCCGCCGGGGCGCTCGGTCACCAGCGCCCAGTCCGGGTCGGGGCCGAGGGCGCGGCCTGCCCGGCCGAGCCACCCCGCGGAGCCCACCTTCGAGAACTCCTGGAGGACCTGGCGGTCGGCTGCCGTGTTGCGCACGGACGACCAGGCGAACCGGCCCAGTGCCTCGTCCGCCTGCACCTGGTACGCCGAATAGGCCATGACCGCCGTCGCCGTCGTGGTCACGCCGACGATCGCCGCGACGATCCGCGTCCGCAGGCTGACGGCCGGGAGCCTCACCTCGTCACCAGGCGGTAGCCCAGGCCGCGGACCGTCCGCAGCAGCGCCGGGTTCGCCGGGTCGTCCTCGACCTTCGCCCGCAGCCGCGCGACCGCCGCGTCGACGATCCGCGAGTCGCCGACGTAGCCGTAGTCCCAGACGCGCTTGAGCAGCACCTGGCGGCTGAGCACCTGGTTCGGGTGCTCGGCGAACTCGACGAGCAGCCGGATCTCGGTGGCGGTCAGCGCCAGTTCCTCGCCGCCGCGGGTGACGCTCATCGCGGCGGCGTCGATCTCCAGCTCGCCCACGCGCAGCAGGCCGGCTTCCGGCACGGCCGGCTGCGCGCGGCGGCCGATCGCCTTGATCCGCGCGTCGAGCACGCGCGGTTCCGCCGGCTTGACCACGTAGTCGTCGGCACCGCACTCGAGCCCGGCGACGACGTCGATCGGGTCGCCGCGCGCGGTCAGCAGCACGATCGGCAGCCGGCTGCGGGCGCGGATGCGGCGGCAGACCTCGAAGCCGTCGATGCCGGGCAGCATGACGTCGAGGAGGACGAACTCGGCGTCGCCCAGCGAAGTCAGCGCGTGCTCGCCGGTGGGAGCGTGGACGACCTCGTGGCCCAGCGCGCTCAACGCCAGCGAAAGCGCTTCGGCCAGCGGTTCGTCGTCCTCGACGAGCAGCAGACGCGGCACTGGTCCTCCCCGGGGTGATCGGTCCGGCGAGACTAATGCAGGGCACGGCGGCCCGGCGGTTCCCGTGCGGAACCGTCGAGCCGCCGTGCGGTTTCGTCACACTAGGCCGCGGCCACCTCGAATTCCGACGCCTGCCCGGCGGGCCAGCCGGTGTTGCCGGTGAAGGTCAGCCGCACGAACCGCTGGGACGTCGTCGCGAACGACACCGACGCCGTGTTGCCGGACGCCGGGTCGAACGTGTAGCCGCGCGAACCCACCAGCGTGGTGTACGAGCCGCCGTCCGTGCTGGCGGAGATCGTCACCGTCTGGGTGCGTGCCCCCCACGCCGACGACGGCGGCAGGCGAAGCGTCACCTTGTTGATCGACGCCGCCGCGCCGAGGTCCACCGTCAGCGTCTGCGGGAACGCGTTGTTCGCGCTCTCCCAGTACGAGCCGGCGTCCCCGTCGTTGGCGTTCGACGGCGGGAACCCGCCCTGCTGGGACGACGAGCTGATCGCCTTCCCCCGGGCGAGGTTGGTGCCGGGCTGCGGCGGCTGCGGCGGCCCCGAGTTCGGCGCGGGCCAGGTCGAGCAGTCGCCCCAGGTGCCGGTCCAGCCGTTGTTGCCGGAGCCGGTGAAGGTCATCCGCGGGATCGACGTCGGGTAGGGGCAGTTGTACGTCCCGGTGACGCCGACACCGGATGCCGTCAGGTTGCTGATCGACACCGCCCCCTGCGTCTGCGACTGCGCCACGAACGTGCCGACGCCCTGCACGGAGACGCCGTCGATGGTGATGCCCTGGATCGGCTTGCCCGCGCCGTTGCCGTCGATGAACTGGATGGCCTCGTACGGGCTCTGGATCGCGGTGAACCCGGTGACGCGGATGGTCACGCCGGTGATGGCCTGGTCGCGGGCGTCGAACCACAGCGCACCGACACCGAACTGCCAGTTCGGGTCGAGCGCCCCGGCCCGCAGCGCGGTGTTGTTCGACAGCGTCACCGTGCCCGACAGCGGCACCGAGTTGAACCGGTTGGCGACCAGGTAGCCGCCGCCGAGGGCGTTGGTGTCCTGGACGAGGTTGCCGCTCACCGTGTTGTTCGAGCCGCCGTACAGCGCGATGCCGTTGGCCAGGTTGGGCTGCACGACGGTGTTGTTCGCGATGGTGTTGCCGGAGTCGGCCTGGCCGTTGGACCACAGCGCGAGCCCGTCGTCGCCGTTGTTGCGCAGGTAGTTGTTGCGCAGCGCCGAGTTCGTCACGGCACCGTCGAAGTTCACGCCGTCGGCCTGGGTGTCGAGGATGCGGTTGTTCTCGATGGTGACGTTCGAGGACGCGCCGTTCATCAGCCACAGCCCGCACTTCGTGTCCTGGATCCAGAGACCCGACACGACCGAGCCGGTGCCGAGGACGCCGTGGAACGCGTTGTCCGGGCTGCCGTCGTTGCGCTCGGTCACGTCACCGAAGACGGCGAAGTCGTACAGCTTGATGTTCCCCGACGCGCTGCCGTTGTTGAAGATGTTGTTGCCGTGCAGCACGGTGTACCACGGGCCCGCGCCCCGGACGGTCGTCTGGTCGATCTGCAGCGCCGACCCGATTTCGAAGCGCCCGGACGGCACCCACAGTTCCCGGCCTTGCGAGCGGGCCGCGGCCAGGCCGTTCCGGAACGCCTGCGAGTCGTCCGAAGCGTCGTTCGCGGTGGCACCGTAGTCGGTGACCGACAGGGCGTTCGCCGGTTTCGTGCCCGCGCCGCCGACCTGCTCGAAGTCGGCGAGGTCGATGGTCGCCTGGCCGACGTCGCCGGAGTCGGCCTGCACCCGCACCTTCGCCCCGGCGGCGAGGTTCTGGCCCAGCAGCAGCCGGGCGTCGTCGAAGAAGTGGTGCGTCTTGGCGCCGGGGATCCAGCTGGTGTCCACATAGGAATACCGGGACGTCACCGAGAGCCCGCTGCCGAGCTTGGTCCCGTTGACGGACACGGAAAGCCGACCGGACGACCCGTCGGGCAGGTTGTAGTGGACGTTGATCGAGTTCGCCGCCACGGGCAGTGTGAACTCGACGTACTGGCCGGTCGTGATGCGCACGGCCTGCCGCCCGGAGGCTTCCGAAGCGATGCTGGCCTGCGTGTAGTCGGGGCCGACGGCGGAACCGTTCGTCGCCGAGCACTCGGCTTCGACCGTCCGGAAGGGCACGCTCGCGCCGCCGGACGCCGTCGCCGGACAGGTCGCCGCCGCGGCGGGGGCGGCGCCCGAAAGCACGGTCAGACCGGACGCGGCGAGCGCGACGGCGAGTAACGCCGGGATGCGGGACATCGTCATCACCTTCCTGATCAGGAGGAATAGGCTTCGAGTTCGGACAGCTGCCCGGCGGGCCAGCCGGTGTTGCCGGTGAACGTCAGGCGCAGGGTGCGCTGCGAGGTCGCCGGGAAGGTCACCGTCGCGGTGTTCCCGGACGCGGGGTTGAAGGTGTAGGCCGCCGCGGCCTTGATCCCGTCGACCGAGATCGTCTGCGTGCGGGTGCCCCACGCCGGGGACGGCGGCAGCTTCAGCACCAGCCGGGAGACGGTGACCGTGCTGCCGAAGTCGACGGTCAGCGACTGCGGGAACGCGTTGTTCGTGCTCTCCCAGTAGGAGTTCGCGTCACCGTCGACGGCGTTTCCCGGCGGGAAACCCCCTTGCGACCCGGACGCGCTGACCGCCTTGTGCAGCGCCAGGTTCCCGCCCGGCTGGGTCGGTGTGGTGGTCGGCGGCGTGGTGGTGGGCGGAGTCGTCGTGCCGCCGTTGTCCGAGCCGTACACGGGGGTTGGCCACGACCCGCAGTACGTCGTCGTCCAGCCGGAGTTGCCGCCCTGGTCGGCGAGGCCGGCCATCGCGTCCGGTCCCATGCAGTTGTAGACGCCCGCCCGGCCGACGCCGGTCGCGACGACGTTCTTCACCGAACCGGCCGGCTTGGCCTGGATCTGCCAGGCGAACGTGCCGGCACCGCTGATCCGGACGTTCGTGAAGTGCACGTCCGTGGTGGCGCTGTCGATGAACTGGATGGCCTCGTAGTTGTTGTCCAGCAGGTCGAGGTCGCTGACGTCGACGCGGCCGGTGATCGCCGAGTCGCGGCCGTCGAACCACAGCGCGCCGACGCCGAACTGCCAGTTCGAGTCGAGCACGCCGGTGCGGATCGCGGTGTTGCGCGCGACGGTCGTGGTGCCCGAGAGCGGCACCGCGCTGAACCGGTTCGCGATGTGCAGGCCGCCGCCCTGGTCCTGGTTGTCGGCGACGACGTTGTCGGACACGGTGTTGTCGTGCCCGCCGTAGATCGCGATGTTGTTGGCGAGGATCGGCAGCAGCACGGTGTTGAAGGAGAACGTGTTGTGGTGGTCGGCTTGGTGCTCGGACCACATCGCCAGGCCGTCGTCGCCGGTGTTGCGCAGGAAGTTGTTCGTCACGGTGACGTTGCTGATGCCCTGGTGCAGGTTCAGCCCGTCGGCGGTCTGGTCGAGGATCCGGTTGCCGGCCACGGTGAGCCCGTCGAACGGCCCGTCGAGCCACAGCCCGACCTTCGTGTGCTGCAGCCACAGGTTCTGCACGACCGAGCCACCGCCCAAGGCACCGCCGATGGCGTTCGACTGGTCGCAGTCGACGCGGGCGTCGACCTGCCCGATGATGGCGAAGTCGTAGAGCTTCACCGCGCTGCTGACCCCGGGCACGGCGGGGTTGCCGGGGTACGTCGGCGTTCCGCAGCTCTCCGGTTCGCCCTTGCCGAAGATCCCGGCGCGCGGCCCGGTCAGCACCGAGTACCAGGGCCCGGCGCCGCGGATGGTCACCTGGTCGACCGTGATGTGGTGGCCGAGGGTGAAGGTGCCGGACGGGATCCAGACTTCCTTGCCCTGGCCGCGGGCCGCCGCGACGGCGGAGTCGAACGCGCCGGCGTCGTCGCTCGTGTCGCCCGCGGTGGCGCCGTAATCGGTGACGGACACCGAGTTCGCCGGCCGGGTGGCGGCCGCGCCGACCTGCTCGAAGTCGGCGAGGTCGACCGTCACCGGCGTGACGTCGCCCGCGTCGACCTGCAGCTTGATCTTCGTCCCGGCCGGGTACGACGTGCCGAGCAGCGCGCGGGTCTCGTCGTAGAAGTGGTGGGCGTGCCCGTCACCCGGGTTGTTGGTGAACGGGTACGAGCCGTAGTACCAGGCCCACTTCGACGTCAGCGGGATGTCCCGGTTGTGGGCACCGCCGGCGTAGAGCGAGATCGTCCCGCTCGCGGAGTCCGGGACGCTGTACCGGAAGTCGATCGAGTTCGCCGGTGCGGTGAGGGTGAACTCGACGTACTGGCCCTGGCCGGACAGCGTCACCGCCTTCCGGCCGGACGCCTCGCCGGCGAGGGTGCCCGCGGCGCGGTTCGGGCCGATGACCTGGCCGTTCGTCGCGGCGGTTTCCGCTTCCTGCTCCAGGAAGGGAACCGTCGCGCCGCGGCCGGCGGCGAGCGCGGCGTTGCCCGCCGGAACGGCGGCGATGGTGAGCCCGGCGGCCGCGATCACGGCCGCGGCGAGGGCGCCGAACCTGAACTTGGGCGCACTGGACACAGAGCTGGGAGTCATGGGCGGCACTGGCCTTTCCGCAGCAGGTGGGGACCTCTGTGACCGGGATCATACGAATCCCGGACAAGAAACCGCAATAGTCGGACGAACTTACGCAAGTTTGCGACAGAAATTGACGGCTGCGCCGGATGCCCGACGCTCGCTTACACCCCGCGGAGCAACGACCGGGCAGCCGCGTTCCGCTGCTAGTTTCTGGACATGAGCCAGCGACGTGCGGACGGGAGCGCCGGGGACGCCGACTACGGCGCCATCGGCGGGGTCTACACCGACTACCGCAAGCCGGATCCCCGGATCGGCCGGTACATCGCCGACGCACTGGGTGACGCGCGGACCGTGCTGAACGTCGGCGCGGGCGCCGGCGCGTACGAACCGGAAGACCGCGAAGTGACCGCGGTCGAGCCGTCGGCCTCGATGCGGGCGCAGCGTCCGGCGGGCCTGCCGCCGGCGGTCGACGCCGTCGCCGAGAAGCTCCCGTTCCCGGACCGGGCGTTCGAGGGCGCGATGAGCACGTTCAGCGTGCACCAGTGGAACGACCTGTGGGCCGGCCTCAAGGAGATGCGCCGCGTCACGCGCGGCCCGATCGCCATCCTCACCTGCGACCCGGAACTGCTGCGCCGCTTCTGGCTGCTCGACTACGCGCCCGAAGTGATCGAAACCGAGGCCGGGCGCTACCCGTCGGTCGACGACATCGCCGACGGCCTCGGCGGGCGCACCTCGGTGGTCGGCGTGCCCATCCCGATCGACTGCACCGACGGCTTCAACGAGGCCTACTACGCCCGCCCCGAACGCCTCCTCGACCCGGGCGCGCGGCTGTCGTGCTCGGCGTGGAGCTTCGTCGACGATCGCGTGCACCACCGCTTCGCCGCGGAACTGCGGCACGACCTCGACGACGGCACGTGGGAACGCCGCTACGGCAAGCTCCGCGAGCAGCCGGCGTTCGAGGGCTCGCTCGTCCTCGTCGTCTCGGACCCCACGGCGTGAAACCGCCGTCGTTCGACCCGGAGCTGGCCGCGGTCGTCGACGAGCTGCGCGCCGGCCGGACCCCGCTGGTGACGCTCGACGACATCCCCGCGCGGCGCGAACTCGTCGCGGCCGACTTCCGGACCGTCGCGGAGCTGGCGGCCGCCCACCCCGGGTTCACCTTCCGCGAGGAG
This sequence comes from Amycolatopsis sp. NPDC051716, assembly GCF_040681595.1. Lineage (NCBI taxonomy): Bacteria > Bacillati > Actinomycetota > Actinomycetes > Pseudonocardiales > Pseudonocardiaceae > Amycolatopsis > Amycolatopsis sp. NPDC051716. The sequence goes on from NZ_JBFAZA010000032.1 coordinate 115,327, forward strand.
CGCGCCGGTGCCGTGCCGCTGCTGGTCGTCACGCCGGCGGACCGGGCCCCGGCCGGCGTCCTCTACCACGTGCACGGCGGCGGGCTGATCGTCGGCAGCCACCTCGGCCCGGACGTCCCCAGCCTGCTGGGCTGGGCCGGGGAACTCGGCCTCGCCATCGTCTCGCCCGGGTACCGGCTGGCGCCGGAACACCCGTACCCGGCGGCCGTCGAGGACTGCTACGCCGGTCTACTGTGGACGGCCGAGCACCTGGGCACCCCGGTGATCGGCGGCATCAGCGCGGGCGGCGGCCTGGCCGCCGCGACGACCCTGCTGGCCCGCGACCGCGGCGGCCCGCTCCCGATCGGGCAGCTGCTGATCTGCCCGATGCTCGACGACCGCAACGACTCGGCGTCGGCTGTCGACCTCGACGGCCGCGGCCTGTGGGACCGGACGGCCAACCACGTCGGCTGGACGGCGTACCTGGGTGATCGCCGCGCCGTCCCGGCCTACGCCGCACCGGCCCGCGCCGAGGACCTTTCCGGCCTGCCGCCGGCGTTCCTGGACGTCGGCACGGCCGAGACGTTCCGCGACGAGGTCGTCGCCTACGCGAGCCGGATCTGGCAGGCGGGCGGCGATGCCGAGCTGCACGTCTGGCCGGGCGGCTTCCACGGCTTCGACGCCATGGTGCCCGAGGCGGCGCTCAGCCGGGCGGCCGTCGCCGCCCGGCTGACCTGGTTGCGGCGCCTACTGGGCCAGTAGCTCCTGCAGCTCGGCGACCGCCTTCGTGAGTTCGCCGGCGAAGCGGTCCATCTCCGCCGAGACGTGCTTCGGCGTGCTCAGGTAGATGTTCCAGCGGTCCGGCAGCAGCACGTAGGCGATGCCGATGCACTGCGGGCTGGTCGAGCCGAAGCCGAAGTACTGGATGTGGACCGACGGCGCCGAGCTGGTGCTCAGGTAGTCGTCGCGCATCTTCAGCCAGCCCGGCGAGGTGTAGAGGGCCGGGGTTTCGGTGTCGCCACCGCGTTTGCCGATCAGCTGCAGCTCCCACAGGTGCTGCTCCGGCGCGTCCCCGGCCTGGCACTCCTTCGCGCGGGCAACGTGCTTCGCCGCCGCGGCCCGGAACGCTTCGCGCTTCTCTTCCGCGGAGGCGCCGGAGGTCAAGACGTCGGCGAAGCGCACGACCTCGGGCGTGACGACCCGCATGGCCTCGGTCCGGCCGTTCTGGAACTGCCGGGTCGCGATCGACTCGTAGGTCGCGCCGGTCAGGCCCTTCGCGCGGCGGTGCGCCAGCTGGTACGCCATCTGCGCGAAGGCGTCCGGGGACATCCCCAGCTCCTTCGCCCGGTTCGCCCCGAAGTCGAACGACACGGTCGCCGTCGCCGTCGCGTCCGCGTAGGCCTCGAAGGCTTCCCGGGCGGCGCGGGCGTCTTCGCGGAGGGCGTCGGTCAGCGCGAACTCGACGACGTCGTAGCCGGGGACGCCGTCCGCCGGTTCGCGCTCCTCGCGCGAACCGCTCAACAGCGCATCGGTGAAGCCGAGGATCGTCGTGCCGTCGAGTTCGCAGTGCTCGACGTTGATCCCCGCGGTGCCGTCTTCGAACACGATCAGCGACACGGCCTTGTCGTACCAGCGGTTGTCGCCGTAGAGCAGCCGGTCGCCCGCTTCGAGCGCGTCCGCCGGCGTGAAGTCGTCCAGGCACACGCAGAACAACGCGGTCTCGATGGTTTCCAGCGCGCCGGCGTTGCCCGCTTCGAGCAGCGCGGCCCGCGAAGCGGCCCACTCCGCGCGCGCCTTCGTCGTGAGGGGCCCGGCCGGGACGTCGGTGACGTGGTCGTCCTTGAGGATCGCGCGCAGGCTGTCGGCCAGCTGCGCCGGCGAGTAGGGGCGGCCGTCTTCGGTGAGGACGTCCAGCCGGAACGGCGTGCCCTTCACGAACACGACGATGTGCCGCTCGGGCGACGGGAACCGCGTGCGCGAGGTGTCGAGCAGCTCGCCCGGGATCCGCGTCGCCGAGAACAGGTACTGGTGCTGCACCATCGACTGCGGCGTGCCGCGCAGGAGCACCGGCGGCACCAGCTGGCCGTCGAGCTTGAGCTTGTAGTCCACCGCGGACGCGGTCAGCTCGGCCGCGCGCTCCACCTGGCCGAGCGGGGAATCCTGGAACAGGAAGAAGAAGTTGGCGTTGAGCGCGATCCGGTCGCGGCGGCCGAGGTAGCGGTACGGCCAGAACGTGTCGAGCCAGCTGCGCACGCCGGGCGAGCGGTCGTACTCCTCGAGCCGGGCCTGCAGCGCCGGCCCGGGACCCGCCAGGAACTCCGCGACCGCCGCTTCGGTCTCCGCCAGCTCCTCCGGTGTCAGCAGCGGAGCGCACCACTCGAGGAAGCGGCGGCCACTGTCTTCCAGGGTGGGGACGGGGACGCGGGGGAGCCGGTCCTCGTTGCCGAAGGTGTGGGTGGACCATTCCGGACTGCTCACGGTCATCCTTCTACGTCGGGGAGTTCTGGGTTGGGAAGTTCGAGTTCGGGCAAGCCCGTAGGTCGGGAAACATACAACCGCGCGTAGAGCCACCCGTCGGACTCCAGCCCGGTGGGGTCGACCCCGGCCGCGCTCAGCGTGTCCAGGATCTGTGCCTGCTCTTCGGCGGAGGCGAACTGCCGCTGCCGGAAGACACCTTCGACGCTCGCCGTCTCGTACCCCAGTTCGGCGAGGCTCTCGGCGATCGGCTCGTAGGAGAACATCCGCAGCACGAAGTGGGCCATCCACGGCCGGGCGGCGCGCGCGACCCGGGCGAGGGTCTTCTCGGTGACGTACCCGACGCAGCCGGTGGAGATGACGAGGTCGACGTCGTCCAGGAGCTTCTGCTGGGTGCTGTCGGGGTCGTCGCGTTCGAGGTCCGCGTGGATCGCTTCGTCGAGGAAGCCGGCGGAAAGCGCGTACTCGAGGGCCGGGGCCGAGTTGTCGAGTCCGTGGAACCGCGGGCCGCCGGGGTGGACGCGCTGCCGGTCGGCCTCGACCAGCGCCGCGTGGTCCAGCGCGCGCACGGCCGGGTCGGTGTAGTGGGCGTAGAGGTCGTCCATCGTCGCGGCGCAGCGCTGCAGGGCGGCGTTGACGCCGTACGAGCAGCCGATGTCGAGGACGGTGGGGCGCTCGGCGGGGTGGGCGGCGATCAACTTCGCGAAGTACGGTTTCGCCAGCTGGGGGATGCCGTAGTCCACGCGGCGCAGCGTGCCGAAGAACGGGCGCGGGTCGGGTGCGGTGTAGATGTGGTCGAACGAGATCTTGCCGGTCGAGTCGAAAGGCACAGGCCAGGCTCCTGATCTAGTCGAGCAGTTCGTCACCCCGGACGGTGCGTCCGGCGAGGTGGGCGGGCAGCACGCGGCCGAACAGCTGCCGGGTCCGCTCCGCGCTGCCGATCACCCCCGGGCGCTCGCTGTAGGCGAAGATCGCCGAGTGACGGGCGACCCCGCCCTTCACCGTACTGACCCGGTGCAACGCGAAGCGGCCCTTGAAGAGCTGGAGATCGCCCGGCCGGAGAGCGAGCCGCCGGACCGGCCGGGTGTCGCCGGCCAGCACCGAGCGCACGGCGGGGAAGTTCTCGTCCGCGGCGGACCGGATACCGGGGCAGTACTCGAAGGTCCCGCCGTCGTCCGCCGCCTGCGTCAGCATGCTGACGGTGTGGGTGTTCGTGTCGAAGTGCCACGGGTGCGCGCGGCCGGGCGCGATCACGTTGAGCGTCAGCCCGGACAGCGGGTCGGCCAGCTCGTGCAGCTCCGGCAGCCCGAAGCAGTCCGCGACGAACCGCCGGAACAACGGGCTGGTGTAGAGCCGGCTGATGATCGACGACGGCGGGATGCGGTCGCGCGCGACGAAGGCGTTGCCGCGTTCCATGATCACCCGGCCGGGGTGGTCTCCGGGCAGCGGCTCGTCGATCGCGGTGTTGTAGGCGTTGACCTTTTCGATCTTCGTGTAGGCGTGCGGTTCGAGCGCCGCGCACTCTTCGCGCAACAGGTCGTGCAGCTCGGGGCGGATGAAGTCGGCGAGCACGCTGCAGCCGGCCTCGGCCAGCTCGGCGCGGGTGCGGCCGACCGTCTCCCGCCACGCGGAGCGGTCCGGATCGGTGAGCGGGTAGCGGTCGGTGTCGACCATTTCCAGTGGCGCTACGGAGGTGCTCATCGTCGAGGTCCCTTCCGGCGGTGAAGGAACAGAGGTAGCACAAAAGGCCGCTGGTCAACCGTCGGTTTGTGAGCGGTGACACACGGTCGTCAGTTACCGATCCTGCTGGCCCACGCGCTGAGCTTGACGGTGTCGGTGGTGCCGAGGTCGGTCTCCAGGGGCTGCTTCTGCGCGGGTTCGCCCGGAACGGGAACCACCGAGATCGCGGCGCCGGTGTGCTGGTCGCCGCTGGTGACGGTCGCCGACCAGGCGAGCACCGACAGCGCCTTCTCACCCGGCTGGAGAGTCAGGTCCTGCGGGCCCGGATCGGGCGCGAAGTAGGAAGTCTCGTGCAGGACCTGGACGTCGAGCGGCGCGCCGTCGCCCGCCAGGATCTTCAAGTCCGGGTAGCCGGTGACCTTGCGTGGCGCGGAGTCCCGGTTGGTCAGCGTCAGCACGCTGGCGCGGTGCCCGAGCCCGGCTTCGACCTGACCGACCGAAAGGGACAGCCCGCTCGACGGCGGCGGCCCGTACGTCGGGCTCGGTGTCGTCGTGGGCACCGGCGCGGGTGGTGGCGGCGGAGTGCTGCACCCCGCGAGAAGCGCGACGACGAGAAGTGGTGCGAAACGAGAAACCCCCATGCGGGGAAGGGTAGCGGGCGCCCTTGAGGGCGCCCGCCCCACCTCACGGCGTCAGGAGCGGCAGCAGCGGCTTGCGCACTTGCGTCGCAACACCGTCCGAAGCTTCCGCCGCCGCGAGCCGTTCGGCCGACGGCCGTCCGTAACCCGTGGTGCGCTGGACCAGCGGGCGGCCGAGCGGCTCGACCATCGCGCGCATGTCGCTGATCGTCTTGTACGACCCGTGCGACGCGCCCGCCATCCGGCTGATCGTCTCCTCCATCAGCGTGCCGCCGATGTCGTTGACGCCGCCCTGCAGCACCGCCCGGCTGCCTTCGGTGCCGAGCTTCACCCAGGAGCTCTGGATGTTGTCGATCATGCCGTGCAGCAGCAGCCGGGACAGGGCGTGCACCGCCCGGTTCTCGTTCTGCGTCGCGCCCGGGCGGGCCAGGCCGGCCAGGTAGATCGGCGAGCTCTGGTGGATGAACGGCAGCAGCACGAATTCGCTGAACCCGCGTCGCCCGTGCTTCTCCAGGCCTTCCCGCTGCAGCCGCGCGAGCAGCTTGAGGTGCGCGACCCAGTGCGCCGGGGTGTCGACGTGGCCGTACATCATCGTGGACGTCGTCGGCAGCCCGACCTCGTGCGCGGTCGTGACGACCTTGATCCACTCCGACGTCGGCAGCTTGCCCTTGGTGAGCACCCAGCGGACGTCGTCGTCGAGGATCTCCGCGGCCGTGCCCGGCAGCGAGTCGACACCGGCTTCCTTGGCCTTGATCAGCCAGTCCTTCAGCGACAGGTTGGTCCGCGAAGCGCCGTTCACGACCTCCATCGGGCTGTAGGAGTGCAGGTGGATCTCCGGCTGACGGCGCTTGACCTCGGCCGCGAGGTCGAAGTACGCGGTGCCCGGCAGGTCCGGGTGGATGCCGCCCTGCATGCAGATTTCGGTCGCGCCCGCGGCCCACGCCTCGTCGACGCGATCGCCGACCTGCTCCAGCGAGAGCGTGTACGCGTCGGCGTCGGTGCGACGCTGCGCGAAGGCGCAGAAGCGGCAACCCGTGTAGCAGACGTTCGTGAAGTTGATGTTCCGCGTGACGACGAAGGTGACGTCGTCGCCGACCGTCTCGCGCCGCAGGTCGTCGGCGAGCTTCGTGAACGCGTCCAGCTCCTTGCCCTCGGCGGACAGGAGGGCCAGCGCGGCGTCGTCGGAGAGCCCGGCGGGATCCTTTTCCGCGCTGCGCAAGGCTTCCAGGACGGTCGAGTCGAACTTCTGCGGCCCGGTCTTGATCCGGTCGCCGATCTCCTTCCAGTCCCCGTACACGGAGTCGAAGTCGCTGCGGCGGTCCTCGGTGCGGCCGCTGGTGTCGATCTCGGTGTGCAGGTCGGTGCGGCCGGACTCCTGCCAGCCGCCGTCCGGCTCCTGCCACGGGATGCCGACCGGCAGCGCGTCTTCGCGGGCCATCCCGGTGTCGTAGTCGACGAGCGCGGCGACGTGCCGCGTGATCCGCGGGTCCAGCCACGGCTCGCCGGCCTTGACGTACTCCGGGTAGATGGTGAGCCGTTCCTTGAGCTCGAACCCGGCCTTCTCGGTGCGGCGGGCGAGCTCGTCGATCTGCGGCCAGGCGCGTTCCGGGTTGACGTGGTCCGGGGTCAGCGGCGAGACGCCGCCCCAGTCGTCGATGCCGGCGCGGATCATCAGGTCGTACTGGTTGCCGATCAGGTTCGGCGGCGCCTGGATGCGCATCTTCGGGCCGAGCACGAGCCGCGCGACGGCGATGTTCGCGGCGAGCTCTTCGAGGTCGGCGTCCGGCGTCGCGCGCATCTTCGTGTCCGGCTTGGCCCGGAAGTTCTGCACGATGACTTCCTGGATGCCGCCGTAGGTCTTGGCGACCTTGCGGATCTCGAACAGCGCGTCGGCGCGCTCTTCGAACGTCTCGCCGATGCCGATCAGCACCCCGGTGGTGAACGGGACGCTGCTGCGCCCGGCGTCCTCGAGCACCCGGAGCCTGACCGCGGGGTCCTTGTCCGGGGACCCGTAGTGCGGCCCGCCCTTCTCGCTCCACAGCCGGGTCGCGGTGGTCTCGAGCATCATGCCCATCGACGGCGCGACCGGCTTGAGCCGCTGGAAGTCCTGCCAGGTCAGCACGCCGGGGTTGAGGTGCGGCAGCAGGCCGGTCTCCTCCAGCACCCGGATCGCCATCGCGCGGACGTAGGAGAGCGTGTCGTCGTAGCCGTGCGCGTCCAGCCACTCGCGGGCGGCCGTCCAGCGGTCCTCGGGCCGGTCGCCGAGCGTGAAGAGGGCTTCCTTGCAGCCCATCTCGGCACCCTTGCGGGCGATGTCGAGGACCTCGTCGGGGGACAGGAACGGCGATTCGAGCCGGCCGGGCACGGTGACGAACGTGCAGTAGCCGCAGCGATCGCGGCAGAGCCGGGTCAGCGGGATGAACACCTTCTTGCTGTAGGTGATGACGCCGGCGCGCCCGGCCTCGGCCAGACCCGCGTCGCGGATGCGCGAGGCGTACTCGGACAGCTGGGTGAGGTCGTCACCGCGAGCGTGCAGCAGGACGCTCGCTTCGGCTACGTCGAGTGTCTTCCCGTCACGCGCCCGGGCGAGCGCGCGGCGCATCGCGGAGGCGGTCGGGGCGGTGGCGTCGGGTTCGGGTCCCATTCCACCCACGCTAGGACCGTCCTCGCGGGACCAGCCAGGGTGTGTTCCGCACCTCGGGTGGCTCCGGGGCGCGGGTGATTGTCGTCGCAGGTCAGCGGGTTCGCGTGGTTGTCGATCAGCGCCCGGGCGTGTATTACCTAAAGGGTGGCATCGGTGGTCGGGAAGAAGATCGGCGGACGGACCTACTACTACCTCGCGGAGTCCGCCCGCGTGGACGGCAAGCCGCGGGTGGTGACCCAGCGTTACCTCGGCACGGCCGACGAGATCGCGCGCGCCGTCCCGGGCGGCGAACCCGCCTCGGCGTCGTACCGGACGTACGGCGACGTCGCCGCGGTGTGGGCGACGCTGTCCCGGCTGGACTTCGTCGCCCGCGTCGACGACGTCGTGCGCGCGAAGCCGTCACTGGGGCTCACCCTCGCCGTCGCGGTGCTGCACCGCGCGACCGCTCCGGAGACGCCGATCGGCTCGTGGTGGGAGGCGAGCGCGGCCGCGGACCTCGTCCGGCCCCGGCTGTCCACAGTGGATGGCCTGTGGCGGGCCCTGGAACGGCTCACCCCCGAACGCATCGCCGGCATCGAGGAAACCGTCGCCGCCGCCGTGCTGGCGGTGCTCGAGGACCACGCGGCGCTCGCCGTCGACGTCCCGCAGTTCGCGGCCTTCGCCCCGGCGGACTGCACGCTGCCGTCGGCCTGCCGGGGCGTGCTCGCCGGAGCGGGCCTGCGGGTGACCCGCGACGGCGCGATCCCCCTGGCGTCCCGGCTGTACCGGCGCGACGACGGCACGGCGCCGACGTTCGCCTCGGTCATGGCGGGGCTGGGTCCGGCCACGCTGGTCTTCCACGCGGGGCAGGCGGCCCAGCTGGACCTGGGCTCGCGCAGCGGCTTCGTCGGGTCACTGCCGCTGACCGACCACCCGGAGCTGCTGACCCAGCCCGCGTCGGCACGCAAGCGCGTCGATCCCGAGCGGTTCGCCGGCCTCACCGCGCTCGACACGCACGCGGTCGTCGACGGCGTCCGGCGGCGGGTGATCCTGACCCACTCGGCGACGCTGCACGCGGCGCAGTCCCGCGCGTTCGCCGACGAGCTGGCCACCGCGACCCGCGAGCTCGACGGGCTCGCGGAGGCCCTGGCGGCGGGCACCCACCGCGGCGACCGGGCCCAGGTCCACGCCGAGATCGGCCGGGTGACCCGCGGCCGCCGCATCGAGCGCGTGCTCACCGCCGTCCTGAGCGGGAACCGGCCCGGCGAGATCCGGGTGGAGCGCCGGATCGACACCGCCGCACTGGCCCGGCTGGACGACGAGTTCTTCGGCAAGCAAGTGCTGGTCACCGACCGGGACTGGCCCATCGGCGACGTGGTCACCGCCTACCGGGCCCGCACCCACCTCGAATCGACGTTCCGCTGGCTGACCGGGCCCGCCGTCACCGGCCCGACCCCGCGCTGGGAGTGGACGCGCCAGCGGATCGCGGCGCACGGCCTGGTCTCGGTGCTCGCCGCGACCGTCACCCACTTGATGCGGCGCGAGGCCGACCGGGCGGGGATGAACCTGTCGGTGCGGGAGCTGCTGGACCAGCTGGCGGGCATCGGCGAGCTGGTGCTCCGGTACCCGTCGACCGGCGGGCGGCCGCGGGCGAAACGCCTGCTGACCGAGCTGGACCCGGGTCAGCAGGCGTTGTACGACCTCTTCGGACCGGGTCAGGCGATGACGTCCGCGTAGGTGCGCCCGAGCTTGGCGTGGTTCAGCAGGGCCGTCGCGTGGCCGTTGTTGCCGCCGGAGCGGTAGACGCCCCACTTGTGGTTGACGTGGTCGCCCCACAGCGTCGGGCCCGGGTAGCGGGTCTGGCCGTTCGAGAACGTCTGCTGCTTGCCGTTGACGTAGAACTCGCACCAGCCGTCGGTGCCCTTGGACACCTTGTAGCCGATGGCGAAGGAGTTCCAGGTGTCGACCGGGAAGGGGGCCGACCAGATGTGCTTGTTCGCGCCGCTCGGCCCGGTCAGCTGGAAGTACAGCTTGCCGTCGCCGAGCGTGCGCAGCACGAACGGCCCGGACTGGGCCTGCGAGCCGCTCTCCCCGGAGATGTGGAACTGGTAGACGGCGATCCACTTGCCCGCGTTGGGGTTCACGGTCCAGTTCGCCCGCCAGCCGAGGTACTGCACCTCGCCGAGTGTGCCGCTGCCGGGCCGGTAGACGCCGCCGTCCGGCAGCCGCAGGCCGCGGCTTTCGCAGCGTTCCTTGGTGCCGTCCGGGTTGTCCCAGGTCTCGTACCGGAAGCACTGGCCGTGGGTCGCGTCGTTGACCACGGTGATGCTGCCGGGTTCCTTCTCCAGCCCGTCGAAGACCGACGTGCCGCGCGCCGGGTCGCCGTCCCAGATGAGGCCGGCCAGAACCGTGCGCCGGGACAGGGATGCCATGGGTACCTCCGAAGTTCGGACGTGCTTTCGAACGACGGCGGTGACCCGATGCTGCCGGTCCCGGCGCGGGTGGTCAAGAGTTGTCGCGGAAGATCTGCAACGGGGAAAAACTTTGCACGACCGGCATCAGCTCGATGACGTTGATGTTCACGTGTGCCGGCTGGCTCGCGGCCCAGTGGACGGACTCGGCGACGTCGTCGGCGGTCAGCGGGGTGGTGCCCTCGTAGACCTTGTCGGCCTTGGCCTGGTCGCCGTCGAAGCGGACCTTCGAGAAGTCCGTGCCGCCGACCATGCCGGGCTCGATGTTGGTGACGCGCACGCCGGTGCCGTGCAGGTCGCTGCGCAGGTTGAGGCTGAACTGGTGGACGAACGCCTTGGTCGCGCCGTAGACGTTGCCGCCGGGGTAGGGGTAGGTGCCGGCGATCGAGCCGATGTTGATCACGTGCCCCCGGCCGCGCTCGACCATGCCCGGCAGCAGCGCGCGCGTGACGTGCGTGAGGCCGCGGACGTTGGTCGCGATCATCTCGTCCCAGTCCTGGAGGTCGGCCTTGTGCGCGGGCTCGAGGCCCTTGGCCAGGCCGGCGTTGTTGACCAGGACGTCGACGGCTTTCCAGTCGCCGGGGAGCGTGCCGATGGTGTTCTTGACTTCTTCCGGGTCGCTGACGTCGAGCTGCACCGGGAGGACGGCGTCGCCGAGCTCGCCGGCCAGCTTCTCGAGCTTGCCGGCGCTGCGGGCGACGGCGATCACGCGGGCGCCCTCGGCGGCGAACCGGCGCGCGATGGCGGCACCGAAGCCGGCGCTCGCGCCGGTCACGAACACGGTCTGCTGGGTCATGGGTGAACTCCGCTGTCGGTCAGGAAGGTGCTGAGTGCCTCGTCGAACTCGGTCTCGCGCTCCAGGTTAGGCAGGTGGCCCGCGCCCTCGATCACCACCAGGGTGGAAGCCCTGGTCGCCCGGTGGATGAGCTCGGCGTCGGCCACGGGGGTGAACTCGTCCTCGCTGCCGACGACGACCAGGGTGGGGACGTCGATGTCGCTCAGCCCCGGCGTGTAGTCGGGGCGCTCGGCGCGTCCCCTGAGCGCGGCCGCGGCTCCCTCTTGTGGGGCACTGCGCATCATCGTGCGGACGTGGTCTTCGACGTCCGGCCTGGTCGCGCGGGTCTGCTTCGAGATCATCTTGGGCAGGAGCTCCTCGGCGTAGCGCTCCATGCCTTCCGCGGTGATCCGGTCGGCGGTGTCGTAGCGGGCCTGCTTGGCCTCGGGGGTGTCGAGGCCGGCGAAGGTGTCGGCCAGGACGAGGGCACTTGCCCGGCCGGGGTGGTCTTCGACCAGCTGCATGACGATCTGGCCGCCCATGGAGAGGCCGCCGAGGACGAACCGGTCCAGCTCCAGGTGGTCGGCCAAGTCGACGAGGTCGCTCGCGAAGACGTCGAGGCCGGTCTTCGTGTCCTGGGTCTTCGATTGTCCGTAGCCGCGCAGGTCGGGGGTCACGACGCGGTAGCCGCTGCGCGCCAGGTGCTCGGCCTGGGGCCGCCACATCGAGCGGTCGAAGGGGTGGCCGTGGACGAGGAGGACCGGTCGTCCGTTCTTCGGACCGAGGTCGTCGTGCGCGAGTCTCATGCGGCCGACGCTAAGCGGAGCTTTGGCCCGGAGCAATACGGTGCAATGTAGTCGGAGCAATGTTCTTTCGGTGGCGCTCCCGGCCGGTTCGGGGCACACTGAGCCTCGGACGGGCTCCGTCATGGGGCCTGACCTGCGCTGATCTTGTTAAGGGACCCCCCTGTTTCGGGCCCTTTCGGGGCATGTAAAGTTCTCCAAGTCGCCAGGGAAACCGGGTGGCCACCGGGACACGAACCAAGCTCTCGCGGATCGCGATTGAGTGGGTGTCCCACCAAAAACTGCCAGGAATAACCCGCTTCGGGTGACGCTGGGCCTTGGGTCCGGGGTTGGTCGGGGTGTGTTGCTTGAGAACTCAACAGTGTGCTAGTGAACTAAGCCAGTAGAGCTTATGTATTGAACCTCGTATGAGGTTCCTTTGAGAGCATTAATTTGCCTCGATTAAACTGTTCATTGTTGGAGAGTTTGATCCTGGCTCAGGACGAACGCTGGCGGCGTGCTTA